>NZ_JBEOYD010000028.1:0-131128 GCF_040296885.1 Streptomyces sp. NPDC001980
GAGTAACCGCTGCGGTACACCAGGCCCTTGACGGCGGAGTTGTCGGAGGGCTTGAGCGTCGCCGTCGTGCCGTCGGCGATCAGGCTCTTGGTGACCGTGCCGAA
Source organism: Streptomyces sp. NPDC001980 (assembly GCF_040296885.1). NCBI lineage: Bacteria > Bacillati > Actinomycetota > Actinomycetes > Kitasatosporales > Streptomycetaceae > Streptomyces > Streptomyces sp. NPDC001980. Next base: position 105 of record NZ_JBEOYD010000028.1, read on the forward strand.
GTCGCCGTTCAGGACGGCGTTGCTGCTGTCGCTGATGGCCTTCGGGTAGCCGGAACCGATGTCGAGGGAGTCGATGGAGAACCCGAACGGGTCGGTGGAGTCCACGCTGTTGTTGGTCATCAGGTCGTTGAGGATCTCGACCGCGTCGTAGCCGTCGCTGTTGCGGTCGGCGCCGGTGTGGTCGGAGATCATGAACAGCCCGCCACCGGCCTTCACGAAGTTCATGATCGCCGTCTTCTCGGCGGTGGTGAACTTGGTGTTGGGCTCGGGCAGCACCAGCGCGTCGAACTTCGACAGGTCGGTCGTCGACGAACCCCCGTACGTGAGGGCGCTCGTCGCGGTCTTCAGGCTGTAGTCACCGGTCTTCTGCAGGGCGATGCCCCACGAGGACAGCGCGCCGGTCCAGTCCTTGTCGGAGGACGGGGAGGAGTCCTGGGAGAGCGGATCGGGCTTGCTGGTGGAGATGATCCAGTCCGCGTTGCCGGCCTCCTCGGCGTGGCCGTCGTCGAACAGGACGCGGTAGGTGGTGGCCGCGTGGGCGGGGGTCGCGGCACCGGTGGCCTGGACGGCGGCAGCGGCGGTGAGCAGGCCGAGCACGGCCAGGGCCGTGGTGAGTTTGCGGCGCGGGATGGCGAAGCCGGGCATCTGTCATTCCTCCATCGGTGGGGGGTGCGAGAGGGATGGCGGTGCGGGTGGTGCGTCACGAGTCGTTCTGCGCGTCGTTCTGCGCGCGTAGAGAGAAATGCGGTTCTGTGGGGCCGAACGTGTTCTGCGCGCGTAGAGTCCGAAGTTGATCGTTCACCTACGGACAGCTGGACGGTACCGGCGGGGCGCGGTGCGCCGACAGGGGCCCGGCGACTTCACATGATTTTCTTACCTGTACATGACAATCCCCTCCCTGTCGGTGGTGGCCGCGGTGGCTCGAAACCGCTGGTCTAGGCTGTCGCCGGACATCGCATCGCACGGGGGGGCACGAACATGGCAGACACGCGCCGGCAACTGCGCTCGGGCACGGTCGTCCTCGGTGGCATGGGCCTGCTGGCCGCCGCCCTGACCGCCTGCTCCTCCGACCCCGACAAGCGCTGCGTCGACCGTGACAGCTACACCGCGGCCAAGGGCTACCAGGTCGTCTCCGACAAGAACTGCTCCTCCACCAAGTCCGCCGTCGACGCGGGCTACTACTACGGCGGCAAGAAGAAGGGCGGCTGGGTCAGCGGCGGTTCCTTCACCAAGCCGCGCAGCGGTTCGGGCGGCTCCTCCGGCAGTGGCCACAGCGTCAAGCGGGGCGGCTTCGGCAGCGGCCACGGCAGCTCCGGCGGCTGACCGCGCCGTGGAACGCCGTACGGCCGAACCCCGCCCCGACTGGCAGCGGACCGTCGAGGAACAGGGGTTGATCTACCCCCTCACCCGCCACCCCGACGGCACCCTGCGCCCGTACTGGGACGAGAGCGCCTACTACGCCTTCACCCTCGACGAGGTGGAGACGCTGGAGGAGGCCGTCGAGGAGCTGCACGTGATGTGCCTGGCGGCGGCGGACCGCATCGTCACGGAGAACCGTTTCGCCGACCTCGGGATCACCGACCCGCGCGTCGTGGCGGCCGTCACCGAGTCCTGGCACCGCCGCGCCGAACTCCCCTCCCTCTACGGCCGCTTCGACCTCCGCTACGACGGCACGGGCCCGGCGAAGCTCCTGGAGTACAACGCCGACACCCCCACCTCCCTGGTGGAGGCCGCGTCGGCGCAGTGGTTCTGGATGGAGGACCGCTTCCCGGGCGCCGACCAGTGGAACAGCCTCCACGAACGCCTGGTCGCCGCCTGGCGGAAACAGGCCCCCCTCCTCCCGCCCGGCGCCCCGCTGCACTTCGCCCACTCCAGTGCCGACGAACTCGGCGAGGACCTCATGACGGTCGCCTACCTCAAGGAGACGGCGGAACAGGCGGGCCTCGCCACCGACTGGATCTCCATGGAGGAGATCGGCTGGGACACCCTCACCGGCCGCTTCGTCGACAACCGGCTCCGGTTCATCCGGGCCTGCTTCAAGCTCTACCCGTGGGAGTGGCTCACCACCGACGCCTTCGCCGGTCACGTCCTCGACACCCTGGACAACGGCGGCGGCACCGGCACGACCATGTGGGTGGAGCCGGCCTGGAAGATGCTGCTCAGCAACAAGGCCCTGCTGGCGATCCTCTGGGAGCTGTACCCCGGCCACCCGAACCTCCTCCCGGCCTACGTCGACGGACCGAGAGAGCTCGCGACCGGCCGCGGATACGTCAGCAAGCCGCTGCTGGGCCGGGAGGGCGCGGGTGTCCTCGTCCACGCCCCGGGCGCCGAACCCGTCGCACGCGAAGAGCCCTGCTGCTACCAGGAGCTGGCCCCACTGCCCGACTTCGACGGCAACCACGTGGTGCTGGGCGCCTGGGTGGTGGGCGAGGAGGCGGCGGGCCTGGGCATCCGCGAGTCACAGGGCTTGGTGACGGACGACTACGCCCGCTTCTTGCCGCATGTGATCCTGCCGGCCTAGGGGCGCTGGGGGTACCCCCGGCCGAAGGCTGGGGGAGGAACTGCGCGACCAACCCCCACCGGCCCGCAGCCGACTACGCACCGGTCCGCCCCCCTACGCGCTCAGCACCCCCCACAACTGCTCCACCCCCCACTCCAGATCCTCCTCCGCCACCACCAGGGGCGGAGCCACCCGCACCGTCACCCCGTGCGTCTCCTTCACCAGCACCCCCCGCTCCATCAGCCGCTCCGCCACCGCCCGCCCCGACCCCACCCCCGGATCCACGTCCACCCCCGCCCACAGCCCCCGCCCCCGTACGGCCGTCACCCGTCCGCTCCCGGTCATCTCCGCCAGGCGCCGGTGCAGCAGTTCCCCCAGCTCGGCGGCCCGCTCCTGGAACTCCCCGGTCCGCAGCATCGCGATCACCTCAAGAGCCACCGCGCAGGCCAGCGGATTGCCCCCGAAGGTCGACCCGTGCTCCCCGGGCCGGAACACCCCGAGCACCTCGGCGTTCGCCACCACCGCCGACACCGGCAGCACCCCGCCGCCCAGCGCCTTCCCGAGGACGTACACATCCGGTACGACCCCCTCGTGCTCGCACGCGAACGTGCGCCCGGTCCGCCCCAGCCCCGACTGGATCTCGTCCGCGACGAACAGCACTCCCCGTTCCCGGGTCAGCTCCCGCACCCCGGCCAGATAGCCCTCCGGCGGCACGACGACCCCCGACTCGCCCTGGATCGGCTCCAGCAGCACCGCGACCGTGTTCTCGGTCACCGCGCCCCGCATCGCGGTCAGGTCGCCGTACGGCACGATCTCGAACCCCGGGGTGTACGGCCCGTAGTCCGCCCGTGCCTCCGGATCCGTGGAGAAGCTGATCACGGTCGTCGTACGGCCGTGGAAGTTCCCGCCCGCCACCACGACCTTCGCCATCTCGGCCGGCACGCCCTTGACCCGGTAACCCCACTTCCGGGCGGTCTTCACCGCCGTCTCCACGGCCTCCACGCCCGTGTTCATCGGCAGCACCATCTCCATCCCGCACAGCTCGGCCAGCTGGGTGCAGAACGCGGCGAACCGGTCGTGGTGGAACGCCCTCGACGTCAGCGTCACCCGCTCCAGTTGGGCCTTCGCCGCCGCGACCAGGCGCGGATGGCCGTGCCCGAAGTTCAGCGCCGAGTATCCGGCCAGGAAGTCCAGGTACCGGCGCCCCTCGACGTCCGTCATCCAGGCCCCGTCGGCCGTCGCGATCACCACCGGCAGCGGGTCGTAGTTGTGCGCGCTGTGCGCGTCGGCGGCGGCGACGAGGGCTTCCGTAGTGGTCACGGCGACTCCAGGGAACGCGGCGGGATTGCCCCCTTTCCTACCCTCTGCCCCTGCCCGACTGGTGGACGCCACGGCCCTCGGGCCCGGCGTGCCCGGTAATGTGATCCGCGGGCCGTGACTGGCGCGCTGGGATGGGACCGACCATCGGGGAGCGGCCCGCGTCGTGACCGAGTGCCGTGCGCCTGGGCCGAACCGTGAATGCCGAACGCCATGTCCGGAGGTCCCGAATGTCCGACAAGTCCGCGCCCCTGTCCACCGAGTCCACCGCGTACCGCGCAGCCCTCGATGTGATCCGCGGGATCGAGCCGCGGGTCGCCGACGCCATCGGCCAGGAGCTCGCCGACCAGCGCGAGATGCTCAAGCTGATCGCCTCCGAGAACTACGCCTCCCCGGCCACCCTGCTCGCGATGGGCAACTGGTTCAGCGACAAGTACGCCGAGGGCACTGTCGGCCGCCGCTTCTACGCCGGCTGCCGCAACGTCGACACGGTCGAGGCGCTCGCCGCCGAGCACGCCCGCGAGCTGTTCGGCGCGCGGCACGCCTACGTCCAGCCGCACTCCGGCATCGACGCCAACCTGGTCGCCTTCTGGGCCGTCCTCGCCGACCGCGTCGAGGTCCCCTTCCTCCAGAAGACCGGCGCCCGCCAGGTCAACGACCTCTCCGAGGCCGACTGGGCCGAGCTGCGCCAGGCCTTCGGCAACCAGCGGATGCTCGGCATGTCCCTGGACGCCGGCGGCCACCTCACCCACGGCTTCCGCCCGAACATCTCCGGCAAGATGTTCGACCAGCGCTCCTACGGCACCGACCCGGCCACCGGCCTGATCGACTACGACGCGCTGCGCGCCCAGGCCCGCGACTTCAAGCCGCTGATCATCGTCGCCGGCTACTCCGCGTACCCCCGGCTGGTGAACTTCCGGATCATGCGGGAGATCGCCGACGAGGTCGGCGCGACCCTCATGGTCGACATGGCCCACTTCGCCGGCCTGGTCGCCGGCAAGGTCCTGACCGGCGACTTCGACCCGGTCCCGCACGCCCAGATCGTGACCACGACCACCCACAAGTCGCTGCGCGGCCCGCGCGGCGGCATGGTCCTGTGCGACGACTCCCTCAAGGACCAGGTCGACCGAGGCTGCCCGATGGTCCTCGGCGGCCCGCTCCCGCACGTCATGGCCGCCAAGGCCGTCGCCCTCGCCGAGGCCCGGCAGCCCTCCTTCCAGGACTACGCCCAGCGCATCGTCGACAACTCGCGCGCGCTGGCCAAGGGCCTGATGCGCCGGGGCGCCACCCTGGTCACCGGCGGCACCGACAACCACCTCAACCTGATCGACGTCGAGACGTCGTACGGCCTCACCGGCCGCCAGGCCGAGTCGGCCCTCCTCGACTCCGGCATCGTCACCAACCGCAACGCGATCCCCGCCGACCCGAACGGTGCCTGGTACACCTCCGGCATCCGCATCGGCACCCCGGCGCTCACCACCCGTGGCCTCGGTACGGCCGAGATGGACGAGGTCGCGGGCCTGATCGACCGCGTCCTGACGGCGACCGAGCCGGGCACGACGAAGTCGGGCGCGCCGAGCAAGGCCTCCCACGTCCTGGACGAGAAGGTGTCGACGGAGATCGCCCAGCGCGCGACGGACCTGGTCGCGGGCTTCCCGCTGTACCCGGAGATCGACCTCGGCTGATCGACACCGGTCAGGGGCAGCGCCCCTGAAAGGGGCGCTGGGGGTACCCCCGGCCGAAGGCTGGGGGAGGAACTGCGCGACCAGCCCCCACGGTCCGCAGTTCCCCACGCACCGAATCCACCCGAGCTCTCTGAGAGAATGGTGAACATGGCCTCAGATCGACCTCGCGTGCTCTCCGGCATCCAGCCCACCGCCGGCTCGTTCCACCTGGGCAACTACCTCGGCGCCGTCCGCCAGTGGGTAGCCCTCCAGGAGACCCACGACGCCTTCTACATGGTCGTCGACCTGCACGCGATCACGGTCCCGCAGGACCCCGCCGACCTGCGCGCCAACACCCGGCTCGCCACCGCCCAGCTGCTCGCGGCCGGCCTGGACCCGGACCGCTGCACCCTCTTCGTGCAGAGCCACGTCCCCGAGCACGCCCAGCTCGCCTGGGTCATGAACTGCCTCACCGGCTTCGGCGAGGCCAGCCGGATGACCCAGTTCAAGGACAAGGCGGCCAAGCAGGGCACGGACCGCGCGAGCGTCGGCCTGTTCACCTACCCCATCCTCCAGGTCGCCGACATCCTGCTCTACCAGGCCCACGAGGTCCCCGTCGGCGAGGACCAGCGCCAGCACGTCGAGCTCACCCGCGACCTCGCCGAGCGCTTCAACGGCCGGTTCGGCGAGACCTTCACCATCCCGAAGCCGTACATCCTCAAGGAGACGGCGAAGATCTACGACCTCCAGGACCCGTCGATCAAGATGAGCAAGTCGGCGTCCACGCCGAAGGGCCTCATCAACCTCCTCGACGACCCGAAGGCGACCGCGAAGAAGGTCAAGAGCGCGGTCACCGACACGGACACCGTGATCCGCTACGACGCCGAGCACAAGCCGGGCGTCTCCAACCTGCTCACCATCTACTCCACCCTCACCGGCAAGTCGATCGCCGATCTTGAGCAGGAGTACGAGGGCAAGATGTACGGCGCGCTCAAGACGGACCTCGCCGACATCATGGTCGACTTCGTCACCCCGTTCCGGGAGCGCACCCAGCAGTACCTGGACGACTCGGAGACCCTCGACTCGATCCTCGCCAAGGGCGCGGAGAAGGCCCGCGCGGTCGCCGCCGAGACCCTGGCCCAGGCCTACGACAGGGTCGGTTTCCTGCCCGCCAAGCACTGAGCGAGACGAAGCGCTGCACATCACTTCGGCCACGGCTGCCCGGGAGGCGGCCGTGGCCGTACAGTCGATAGCCGGACGCCCGGGTACGAACCCGACATGCGTCCGCCCACCACGACCGACGGGAGATGACGTGGGGACCGTAACGATCGGCGTGTCGATCGCGGTCCCGGAGCCTCACGGCAGCCTGCTCCAGGAGCGGCGCGCGGGCTTCGGCGACGCCGCGGCCCACGGCATCCCCACCCACGTCACGCTGTTGCCTCCGGCGGAGATCGCCGAGGGGGAGCTGGCCGCGGTTAAGGCACACCTCAGCGAGGTCGCCGCGGCGGGGCGGCCCTTCCCGATGCGGCTCTGCGGTACGGGTACGTTCCGGCCGCTGTCGCCGGTGGTCTATGTCAGGGTCGTCCAGGGGGCTGAGGACTGTGCCTGGCTCCAGGCACGGGTGCGGGACGAGTCGGGGCCGCTCGCCAGGGAACTGCAGTTCCCGTACCACCCGCATGTGACCGTCGCCCACGGGATCGACGAGGCCGCCATGGACCGGGCGTTCGCCGAACTTGCGGACTACGAGGCCGAGTGGCCTTGTACGGGGTTCGCGTTGTACGAGCAGGGGGCGGACGGGGTGTGGCGGAAGCTGCATGAGTACGCCTTCGGGGGCTCTGTCGTGCCTCCTCAGGTGGGGCATGTGGAGCGGGGGACCATCGCAAGTCGGTAGCCTGCGGGCCGGTGGGGGCTGGTCGCGCAGTTCCTCCCCCAGCCTTCGGCCGGGGGTACCCCCAGCGCCCCTGAAGGGGCGCGTCCCAGTGGCCGGCATTAAATCGGCAACCTCCGGAAGACTGAACGCGGCGCGTGCCGCAGCGCCGACATCACCACCCTCAGAGCCCCCGGCACCCACACCACCTCCGAGCGCCTGCGCAGGCCGATCTCGATCGCCGTGGCCACCGCCTCCGGGGTCGTGGCGAGCGGTGCTTCCTCCAGGCCCCTCGTCATCTTCGTCCGGACGAACCCCGGCCGTACGACCATCACGTGCACGCCCGTCCCGTGCAGCGCGTCGCCGAGGCCCTGGGCGAAGGCGTCCAGGCCCGCCTTGCTGGAGCCGTAGATGAAGTTGGAGCGGCGGGCGCGTTCACCGGCGACCGAGGAGAGGACGACCAGGGAGCCGTGGCCCTGGGACTGCAGGGCCCGTGCGGCGACCAGGCCCGCCGAGACGGCGCCCGTGTAGTTGGTCTGGGCGACGCGTACGGCGTTCACCGGTTCGCGTTCGTCGGTCGCCTGGTCGCCGAGGATGCCGAAGGCGAGCAGGACCAGGTCGACGTCGCCGTTGGCGAAGACCTTGCCGAGGGCCGTCTCGTGGGACTCGGGGTCGAGCGCGTCGAAGGGGACGGTGTGGACGTCGGGGCCGAGGGCGCGCAGCTGTCCGGCGGCCTGTTCGAGGGCGGGGGAGGGGCGGCCCGCCAGCCAGACCGTGCGGGTGCGGCGGGCGATCAGCCGGCGCGCGGTGGCCAGCGCGATCTCCGACGTACCGCCGAGGACGAGCAGGGACTGGGGCATTCCGAAGGCGTCCTTCACTGCAACTCCTGGGGCTAGAGGAGGACTAGAGACCGAGACGGCGGGACAGGTCGGACACGAAGACCCCGCGTGGGTCCAGCTCCGCGCGCAGGGCGCGGAAGTCGGCGAGCCGCGGGTACATCGCGGCGAGCAGGTCGGGACGGAGCCGGGCGTCCTTGGCGAGATAGACGCGGCCGCCGGCGCCCGCGACCTCCTCGTCCAGTTCGTCGAGGAACGTGCCGAGGCCGGGCAGCCCGGCGGGGAGGTCGAGGGCGAGGGTCCAGCCGGGCACCGGGAAGGAGAGCCAACCGGGGTCGGCCTCGCCGAAGCGCTTGAGGACGGCCAGGAAGGACGGGCAGCGGCGCTCGGAGATGCGGGCGACGATCCGGCGCAGGGCGGCCTCCTGGCCGTGTCCGACGACGAACTGGTACTGGACGAAGCCGGCCCGGCCGTAGACGCGGTTCCAGTGCGGGACGCCGTCCAGGGGGTGGAAGAACGCGGAGATGGGCTGGAGTTGGCCGACCCGGGCGCGGGGGGCCTTGCGGTACCAGAGTTCGTTGAAGAGGCCGACGGTGGTGCGGCCCAGGAGGCCGTCGGGGACGTAGGCGGGGGCGGGTGGCAGCTCGCGGGGGCGGAAGGCCAGCGGGGCGCGCCCGGCGCGGGTGTTCCCGGCGAGTGCCTCCCTGGGCGCGTGGTCGCCGCGGGTGAGCACCGCGCGCCCGGTCGCCGCCCCGCGCGCGAGCAGGTCGATCCAGGCGACCGAGTAGCGGTAGCGGTGGTCGGTCCCGGTCAGGCGGGCCATCAGGTCGTCGAGGTCGGCGGCGCGTTCGGTGTCGACGGACATGTACGACGTCTCGACGGGGAGGAGGCGGACGGTCGCCGTGAGGATCACTCCGGTCAGACCCATGCCGCCGGCCGTCGCGTCGAACAGCGGCGTGCCGCGGCTCACCGTGCGGACCTGGCCGTCCGCGGTGAGGAGTTCGAAGGACAGCACGTGACGGGAGAACGATCCCGAGACATGGTGGTTCTTGCCGTGGATGTCGGCGCCGATCGCGCCGCCCACCGTCACCTGGCGGGTCCCGGGGGTCACCGGGACGAACCAGCCGAGCGGCAGCAGCACCTCCATCAGGCGGTGCAACGAGACCCCGGCGTCGCACAGCACGGTGCCGCCGTCGGCGTCGATGGCGTGGACGCGGTCCAGGCCCGTCATGTCGAGCACGGCGCCGCCGGCGTTCTGCGCCGCGTCGCCGTAGGCCCGCCCGAGGCCCCGCGCGATACCGCCGCGCGCCCCGCAGTTCCGGATCGCGTCCGCCGCCTCCTGATAGGTCCGGGGGCGGATCAGGCGGGCGGCGGTGGGGGCGGTGCGGCCCCAGCCGGTCACGGGGACGGTGGTCTCCGGTGCGGCGGGGCCTGCGGGCCCTTCAGGCGATCCAGGCATGAGGACGACCGTATCGCTGCCGTATGGGTGTTATGCGAGCTATGGAGGATTGGTTACGGAAGATCACCCGACTCCTCGAAACGGGTGATTATCCGAATGTCGCTCAATATGGTCGTAGCTTTGGCGGGGTGAAGGTGAACAGTGAGTCCAATGGACGACATGGACCACCGGATCCTCTCCGCGCTGCACGCCTGCGGTGCCGATCCACGCGTCGCGTCGGCCGCGCGTGGTCTCTCCCTCGCCGGTGAGCACGGCGCGCTCTGGCTCGCTGCGGGCCTCGCCGGGGCCGCCGTGGACGGCGCGCGGCGCGGCGCCTGGGTGCGTGGCACGGCGCTCGTCGCGGTCGCGCACCTCGGCAGCATGGGCGTCAAACGGGTCGTGCGGCGGGCGCGTCCCGCGCATGTCCGGCCCCGGATGCGCACCGCGGGCGGCCACTCCTTCCCCAGCTCGCACGCCACCTCCGCGGCGGCGGCCGCCGTCGCCTTCGGGGCGCTCGGGGTGCCCGCCGTCGCGCCCCTCGCGGCCGCGATGTGCCTGTCCCGGCTGGTCGTCGGCGTGCACTTCCCGACGGACGTGGCGGCGGGCGCGGCCCTCGGGGCGCTCACGGCCCGCGCCGGGGCGCGCTGGATGAGCGGGGGCACGGCGTGACCGAGACCGCGCACGCCGCCGCGAAGGGGGTCGCCGAAACGACTCTGCGCGAACAGCGCGCCCACCCCTCCCGGGGCCACGCACCGGCACCCGCGCGTGTCACCCCCGGCGGCCTCCTCATGGGCCTGCTGCGGACCACCCGCCCCAAGCAGTGGGTCAAGAACACCCTCGTCGTCGCCGCCCCGGCCGCCGCAGGCCGGCTCTTCTCGGTGCCCGCGCTCGGCCGCCTCGCCCTGACCTTCGCCCTCTTCACGGCCTGCGCCGCCGCCGTCTACCTGATCAACGACGCCCGGGACGCCGAGGCCGACCGTGCCCACCCCGTCAAGTGCCGCCGCCCGGTGGCCGCAGGCCAGGTCCCGGTCCCCGTCGCCTACGCCGTCGGCGGCCTCCTGGCCGTCCTCGCACCCCTGCTCGCGGCCCGGCTGACCCCGCCGCTCGTCCCCGTCCTGCTGACCGCCTACCTGGGCATGCAACTGGCGTACTGCGTCGTCCTGAAGCACGTCCTGGTCGTCGACCTCGTCGTCGTCACCACCGGCTTCCTGATGCGGGCGATGATCGGCGGGGTCGCCCTCGGCATCCCGCTGTCCCGCTGGTTCCTGATCACCACCGGATTCGGCGCGCTCTTCATGGTGTCGGCCAAGCGCTACTCCGAGGCCGTGCAGATGGCCGAGAAGGCCGGCGCCACGCGCGCGCTGCTCACCGAGTACACCACCGGCTACCTCCGCTTCGTCTGGCAGCTGGCCGCCGGCGTCGCCGTCCTCGCCTACTGCCTGTGGGCGCTGGAGGGCCACGACGGGCCCGCCGCCGGCCTGCTGCCCTGGCGCCAGCTGTCCATGGTCGCCTTCATCCTGGCGATCCTCCGGTACGCCGTCTTCGCCGACCGCGGCACCGCCGGCGAACCCGAGGACGTCGTCCTGCGCGACCGCGCCCTCGCCCTGATCGGCCTGGCCTGGCTGGCCATGTACGGCCTCGCGGTGGCCCACTGGTGACCGCGCCCGCGCGCGAGCTGATCGGCTTCGCGACCGCCGGCCTGCTCGCCTACGCCGCGGACCTCGGTCTCTTCAGCCTGCTGCGCGGCCCGGCCGCCCTCGACCCGCTCACCGCCAAGTCCCTGTCGTTCGTGGCGGGCTGCACGGTCGCCTACCTCGGCAACGCCTGCGGCACCTACCGTCACGCCCGCGCAACCGGTGCGCGCCCCTACGCCGTCTTCGTCGCCGTGAACCTCGCCGGCGCCCTCGTCCAGCTGCTCTGTCTCGCCGTCAGCCACTACGGACTCGGCCTCACCTCGCAGCGCGCCGACACCGTCTCCGGCGCGGTCGTCGGCATGGCGCTGGCCACGATTCTGCGCTTCTGGGGTACCCGCACATTGGTGTTCCGCGGAGGGGGCAGAGTCGGATCATGGACTGGCTGAGAAGACTCCCCGTCGTCGGCCCCCTCGTGGGCTGGCTCATGACGACGCACGTGTGGCGGTCGTACGAGCGGCTCGACCGGGTGAAGTGGTCCCGGCTGGCCGCCGCCATGACCTTCATCAGCTTCATCTCGCTCTTCCCGCTGCTGACCGTGGGCGCCGCGATCGGGGCCGCCACGCTGAGCGAGTCGCAGCAGCAGGACCTGCAGAAGAAGATCGCCGACCAGGTGCCCGGCATCTCCGACCAGCTGGACATCCACTCCCTGGTCCAGAACGCCGGCACGGTCGGTCTCATCGCCGGTGCCGTCCTGCTTTTCACCGGCATCAACTGGGTCGGCCAGATGCGGGACTGCCTGCGCGCGGTGTGGCAGCTGCCCGACAAGGACCAGAACCCGATCCTCGCCAAGGCCAAGGACGGCGTCATCCTGATCGGCTTCGGCGGCGCCGTCCTCGTCACGCTCGCCGTCTCCACCATCGCCTCGGCGGCGGTCGGCTGGACGGCCCGGCAGCTCGGCATCGCCGAACACAGCTGGGGGAGCCTCCTGCTCCGTACCGCCGCCTTCGTCGTCGCCGTCACCGCCGACTTCCTGCTCCTGCTCTACGTCCTCACCCTGCTGCCCGGCGTCGAACCGCCGCGCCGCCGCCTGCTGGTCGCGGCCCTGATCGGCGCGGTCGGCTTCGAACTCCTCAAGCTGCTGCTCAGCGGCTACATCCAGGGCGTCGCGGGAAAGAGCATGTACGGCGCGTTCGGCGTCCCGGTGGCCCTGCTGCTGTGGATCAACTTCACGGCCAGGATCGTCCTGTACTGCGCCGCCTGGACGGCGGAGGAGACCACCGCCGAGTTCAGGGGCGAGTCCGCCGGCGCACCAGATCCGGCAGCGGCCAACGGCGGTTGACCAGGAACGCTGCGCCCACCAGCAGCACCACCGCCCCGCCCGCGATCCCCAGCGCCACCCCGACCCCGCCGGAGCCGTCGGCGGAGGCCGCGGCCACCGGCTTCGAGCTCGCGCCGTCGTCCTTGCCGACGGCGGTGGCCCGCGGCGAGGCACTGGAGCCCACGGCCCCCTTGGGCGGCACCAGCTCACCCACCGGAGTCACCTTGCCGGCCGCCTGGAAACCCCAGTCGAACAGCTGGGCGGTCTCCTTGTAGACCTCGTTGTGCTCCTTGTTCTCCGGGTTCATCACGGTGACCAGCAGCACCCGGCCGTTCCGCTCGGCGACCCCGGTGAAGGTGGCGCCCGCGTTGGTGGTGTTGCCGTTCTTCACCCCCGCGATGCCCTGGTACACCGGGACGTCGGTGTCGCCGCTCAGCAGCCGGTTGGTGTTCTGGATCTCGAAGGACCCACGGACCGACTTGCCCTTCGCGTTCTTCGCCGTGTCGCCGGGGAAACTGGCCCGTACGGTCGAGCAGTACTCCCGGAAGTCCTTCTTCTGCAGCCCGGAACGCGCGAACAGCGACAGGTCGTACGCCGACGACACCTGCCCCGGCTGGTCGTACCCGTCCGGCGTCACCACGTGGGTGTCCAGCGCCTGCAGCTCGTCCGCGTGGTCCTGCATGTCCTCGACCGTCCGGTCGACCCCGCCGTTCATCGCGGACAGCACGTGCACGGCGTCGTTCCCGGAGCGCAGGAACACCCCGAGCCAGAGGTCGTGGACCGTGTAGGTCTGGCCCTCCTTTATCCCGACCATGCTGGAACCGGCGCCGATGCCCGCGAGGTCGGCCGGCACCACCGTGTGCGGGGTCGACTTCGGGAACCGGGGCAGCACGGTGTCCGCGAACAGCATCTTCAGGGTGCTCGCCGGGGGCAGCCGCCAGTGCGCGTTGTGCGCGGCGAGCACCTCGCCCGACTCGGCGTCGGAGACGATCCAGGACCGCCCCGTGATGTCCTTCGGCAGCACCGGCACCCCGGCAGCCAGGTTCACCTGGGTACCGGGCTGCCCCAGCCGGGTACCGCCCACCGTCGACATGTTCGCCGGGGGAGTGGCCGACGGAGTCGTCGACGGGGTCGGCGCGGCGAACGCGGCCGGCACGGTGGACGACAGCGACAGCAGGGCGGCGGAGGCGACCAGCAGCGCGCGGCTGGCCTTCGGCTTCGGAGCGGGCACGGACGAGAACGTACCTGCCACGGAGGGCGAAGTCCCGTCACCGACTCCACCCCGGAATCGGAACCGGACAGCGGACGGAGATACTGAGTCCATGAAGCTCAGCCGTCCGGTCTCCTGGTTCCTGCTCGCGTTCGGGGTGTGGAGCTGGTTCATCTGGATCACTTTCGTCAAAAACCTCGTCAAGGACGGCAGCGGTCTCGCCTTCGACAACGGGCATCCCACGGCGTACTTCTGGATCCACCTGACGCTGGCCGTCGTGTCCTTCGTATTGGGGACGGTCATCGGGGTCATCGGGTTGCGCGGAGTCCGCGCACTGCGCCGTACGTCATAGAGCCGCACGTCCCGGAAACAGCACGGGACAGGACACACCAGGGCGACCGTCGTCCTCGGGCACAGTGCGCACGCGTGCGGCCGGACCGGTGCCGTCGTCCCGGCTCGGAGTGTGTGCAGGGTCCTACGTACGGGAGCGCAGGAGGTCCGCCGCCCGCTCGGCGACCGCGTACACGGTGGCGTTGGTGTTGGCGGAGATGCTCGCGGGCATGACCGAGGCGTCGGCCACGCGCAGGCCGCCCACGCCGCGCACGCGCAGCGCCGGGTCGACGACGGCCGCCTCGTCGGTGCCGGTCCGGCACGTTCCGGCGTAGTGGCTGTAGCTGCGCAGGTTCCTTCGCAGGTAGGCCGCCAGTTGCTCGTCGTCCCGGACGGCGGGGCCCGGCAGTGCCTCCTCGCCCCGCCAGTCGGCCAGGGCCGGGGCGTCCCCGATCTCGCGGGCCGTGCGCAGACCGCTGACCATGGCGTCGAGATCACGGCGGTCGCTGTAGTACCGGGGATCGAGCAGCGGGGGCGCACCGGGTGTGCCGGTGGCCAGGCGCACCGTGCCACGGCTGAACGGCATCATCAGGCCGACCATGAGGGTGTACCCCTGTCCCATGCCGGGACCGGGCAGGCTGTCCTCGCGCAGGGGGACATCCACGAACTGGATGTGCAGGTCGGGTCCGGCGACCTGCGGCCCGCTGCGGATGAGCCCCTGGACCTCGCCGTGGTTGTTCACCGCCGGCGGGACCGGACGCGCCGCCCGGTAGACGATCCCGGACAACGGGTGGTCCCAGAGGCCGGCGCCGACACCGGGAAGGTCCACCACCGGGTCGATGCCGACCCGCGCGAGGTGGTCCCGCGGGCCGATCCCGGACAGCATCAGCACCTGTGGGCTGCCCACCGCTCCGGCGCTCAGCACGACCTCCCCGGCGCAGTGCGCGACGACCGTCCCGCCGTCGGCGACGTACTCCACGCCGGTGCAGCGGTCGCCGTCCAGGAGCACCCGGTGCACGAGGGCGCCGGTCACGACGTGGAGGTTCGGCCGGTCCAGCACCGGCCGCAGGTAGGCCGCCGCGGCGTCCTGCCGTCGGCCGTCGACGATGTTCAGATCACCCCACCCGAACCCTTCCGCCAGGCCGCAGGCGATGTCCCGTACCTCGGTGTGCCCGGCCTGCACCGCCGCGGCCAGGCCCGCCTCGGCCAGTGGGTGGCGTTCGGCCGCGGGTGCCACCCGCAGGGGACCGTCCATGCCCCGTACGGCGGGGTCGCGCCCCGGGACGCCCGTCAGGTTCTCGCTGCGCTTGAAGTACGGCAGCAGGTCGTCGTAGCCCCAGCCGGTCGCGCCGGCCGCGGCCCAGGCGTCGTAACCGGAGCGGTGGCCGCGCAGGAAGTTCATGGCGTTGATCGACGACGAGCCGCCCAGCCCGCGGCCGCGCGGCCACGGCACCGCGAGACCGGCCGTGGTCTGCGGCACCGTGGTGTCGGCCCAGTCCGCCGCCGTCCCCAGCAACGTGGGCCAGGCGGGCGGTACCGCCATGGCTTCCAACGGCTCGCGGCCGCCTGCCTCCAGCAGCAGCACCCGTGCACCGCTTTCCTCCGACAGACGTGCGGCGAGGACGCAACCCGCTGTTCCGGCTCCCACGACGATGTAGTCGAACTCGGACGCAGATCCCACCGGTCGGCCTTCCTCTCGGGTCTCGCGGTGCCGTGGCCGGCGAGGCGACGGCCGGCCGGACAGCCGGTCACAGCAGGTGTTCGATCCTGATGGGCAGTTCACGGACGCGGTGGCCGGTAGCGTGGAAGACGGCGTTGGCGATGGCGGCGGCGGCGCCGACCGTGCCGATCTCCCCGATCCCCTTGACTCCCAGCGGGTTGACCACCGTGTCCTGGACGTCCACGAACTCGATGTCGATGTCGGGGGCGTCCGCGTTCACCGGCACGAGGTAGTCGCCGAAACCGGTGTTGGCCCAGCGGCCGTCGCGGGCGTCGACGAGGGTCCCCTCCAGCAGGGCATGGCTGAGACCCCACAGCATGCCGCCCATGGCCTGGCTGCGGGCGGTCTTGGCGTTGAGCACCCGGCCGGGGGCGAACGCCCCGGTCATGCGCCGCACCCGGACGACCCCGAGGTCGGGGTCGACGGCGACCTCCGCGAACTGGGCGCCGAAGGTGGCGAGCCCGTGCGGCACGTCGGGCGGCGGCGGGTTCCAGCTGCCGAGCGCGTCGAAGTCCGTCATGAAGTGGCGGCGCATGAACTCGCCGTAGGTCTCCCCGACGTCGGGCCGCTCGCGCAGCCGCATCCGCCCGCCGTGCACGACGACGGCCGTCGGGTCCGCGCCGTGCAGCGGCGAACCGGGGTCCGAGAGGGCCTGGCCGACCAGCTCGTCGCGCAGCGCGGCGACGGCGGTGAGGACGGCGGCGCTGATCATGCCGGAGCCCGCCGAGCCGACCGCGGCCGCGATGTTGGGCAGGTCGGTGTCGCCGTACTCGAAGCGGACGCGGTCGAGCGGCACCCCCAGACCGTCGGCGGCGACCTGGGTCGCCACGGTGGCGACTCCGGTGCCGAATTCCTGGGTCGCGGCCTGCACCACGGCCGTGCCGTCCGCGTAGAGGCGGGCACGGGCCCGCTGCGGTTGCATGGGGAAGGTCACCGGGTATGCGGCGGTGGCCATGCCGGTGCCGATCAGCCAGTTCCCGTCGCGTCGCGCGCGCGGCCGCGGATCGCGCCCCTGCCAGCCGAAGCGCCGCGCTCCACGCCGGTAGCACTCCACGGCACCGTCGCTGGACCACGGGTTGCCGCCGGCCGGATCCACCTCGGCGTGGTTGCGCAGCCGCAGTTCGAGCGGGTCCAGGCCGAGCTCGTGGGCGAGCTCGTCCATCATGCATTCCAGCGCGAACATCCCGGAGATCTCGCCGGGGCCGCGGGTGAAGGTGGGCGTCATGGTGTTGCCGCGGACGAGCCGGTAGACGCCCTCGTAGTTCGGGCAGGCGTACACCCGCCCGGCCATGCCGAGCGAGGGCTCCGCCCAGTCGTCGAAGGGCGAGGTGAGCGACAGCTTGTGATGGCGCAGCGCGGTCAGGCGGCCCTCGTCGGTGGCGCCGATCTCGATGTGCTGCTCCTGCTCCTCGCGGTGCCCGCAGGAGGTGAACATCTGCTCCCGGGTCAGCGCCAGCTTGACCGGGCGCCCCACCCGTCGCGCGGCCATGGCGGCCAGTGTGACGTGCGGCCACGCCGCTGCCTTGCAGCCGAACCCGCCACCGACGAAACGGGTGAGGACCCGCACCTGGGACCGGGGGATGCCCAGCTGCCGGGCGACTGTGGTCTGGGTGGCCACGACGCCCTGGGTGGTGTCGTGGAGGGTGAGCCGGTCGCCGTCCCACACGGCGGTGGTGGCCGACGGCTCGATCGGATTGTGGTGGTTGGCGGCCAGGCGGAACGTCGCGGAGAGCCGGGTGGAGGCGGCGGCGAGACCGGCGCCGACGTCCCCGCGCACACTGCGCCCGGGGAGGAGGCCGGCGAAGATCGCCTCCGGTTCGTAGGCCTCGTCGCGGCCCTGGTCCAGGGTGGTGGTCGACGCACCGCGCTCGTAGTCGACGTGCACGAGACGGGACGCGTACTGGGCGCGCTCCAGGGAGTCCGCGACCACCAGGGCCACCGGCTGGCCGTAGTAGTGCACGGTGTCGTCCTGCATGGGGAAGAAGCTCTGGCCGGCGGCGTCGTGGCCGAAGAGCGAGAGTCCCAGACGTGCCTCCGTCGCCAGTTTCGGCAGGTTGCGGTGGGTGAGCACGGTGAGCACGCCCGGGGCGCGCTCCGCCTCCGCGGTGTCGATGCGGGTGATGCGCCCGCCGGCCGTGCGGGCGCCGACGAGGGCGGCGTACGCGGTGCCCGGCAGGGTGATCTCGGCCGAGTAGCGGGCCGCGCCGGTGACCTTGGCGGGTCCGTCGACCCGGTCGACGGGCCGCCCGACGGCGGGGGCCGGTGCGGTGGTCATGGTGCGTCGTCCCTCGCGACGGCCGTCTCCAGCGCGCGGACCATGGTGCGCCGGGCCAGTTCGGCCTTGAAGGCGTTGAGGGGGCGGGGCCGGGCGCCGGTGAGCTCCTCGGCGGCGGCCCGGGCGAAGACGTCGTGCCGTGCCGCCCGTCCCGTCAGGAATGCCTCCGCCCGGCGCGCCCGCCACGGCTTGGTGGCCACGCCGCCGAGCGCGAGGCGGACCTCGCCGATCACGCCCTCGCGGACGTCGACGGCGACGGCCACCGAGGCGAGTGCGAATTCGTAGGACGCGCGGTCCCGGACCTTCAGGTAGAGCGAGCGCCGCGCCATCGGCGTGGCGGGCACGTCGATCGCCGTGATCAGCTCGCCGTGCTCGACCGGGTGCTCGCGGTGCGGTGTGTCCCCCGGCAGCAGGAAGAAGTCGTCGACGGGAACGGCGCGGGTACCGCCGTCGGCGCGCTGGGTGCGCACCACGGCGTCCAGCGCGACCAGCGCGACCGCCGCGTCCGAGGGATGCGTGGCGATGCAGTGCTCGCTGGTGCCCAGGATCGCGTGGTTCCGGTTGACGCCCTCCAGCGCGGCGCACCCGCTGCCCGGCAGGCGCTTGTTGCACGCGGACCCGGAGTCGCGGAAGTACGGGCAGCGCACCTTCTGCATCAGGTTGCCGCCCATCGACGCCATGTTCCGCAACTGGGCCGACGCCCCCAGCAGCAGGGCCTGGGACAGCACCGGGAAGCGGGCCACGACCGCCGGATCCTCGGCGACGTCGCTCATCCGGGCCAGCGCCCCGATGCGGAGACCGCCCCCGGACAGCTCGTCGATGCCGTCCAGCGGCAGGCGGTTGATGTCCACCAGCCGGTTCGGCCACACGACGTCCAGGCGCAGCAGGTCGACCTCCGTGGTGCCCCCTGCCAGGAAGGAGCTGCCGGGGTCGCAGGCGACGGCGGTGATCGCGCCGCGTACGTCGGTCGGCCGGGCGTAGGCGACGGACCGCACGTCACTCGCCCCCCGCCCGGTCGCGCACGTCCCGGACGGCCGCGCGGATGTTGGGATAGGCCGCGCAACGGCACAGGTTGCCGCTCATCCACTCGGCGATCTCGGCATCGGACCCGGCGTGCCCCTCCTCGATCAGCGCGACGGCGGACATGATCTGGCCCGGCGTGCAGTACCCGCACTGGAAGGCGTCGTGCTCGCAGAACGCTCGCTGCATCGGATGCAGCTCCGCGCCCTCCGCCAGCCCCTCGATGGTGGTCACCTCACGGCCCTCACAGGTGATCGCCAGCGTCAGGCAGGCCAGCACTCTGCGACCGTCGACCCACACCGTGCAGGCACCGCAGGTCCCCTGGTCGCAGCCCTTCTTCGAGCCCGCTAGACCGAGGTGTTCACGCAGCGCGTCCAGCAGGCTCACGCGCGGCTCCAGGGCCACCTCGTGGTCCGTCCCATTCACCGAGAGGCGCACGCGCACCGCATCCGGGCCACGTGTCCCCACGGTGGGAGCCGTCGCGACGGATGACGGCCCATGCCGATCGGGCACCGTCTTCTCCTCGCACCAGAAGTCCTTGGTTCGAGCGTTGTCCGCGCTCCGGGCCGCCGCAACCGGAGGCGGCGGAGACCGCCCCGTCACTCCCTGTGGAAGAGCTGTGAAATCCGGCGGAAACGTGCCCTCGGTAAGTTCTTCCTCATCTAGTCAGATCACTCTTCCCCCACACGAAACACCTGTGATTAGGTGAGCCGCGTCACTTAGGGGAGTGGCATTTGGGGAGGGCCTGGGTAGGGCCTGGAACGGACCCGTGCTGGTCCTGGGGAGGGCACCGACCATGCGATCTGTTCGCATGCGGATTCTCGTGACACTCGTCGTCCTGGCGGTCGTGGGGATCGGCGGCTGGCAGCTGCTGCCGTCGCAGGAGAACAAGAACAAGACGATCACCGTCGGCACGACCGACGCGGTCACCTCGCTCGATCCGGCCGGCGCCTACGACGCCGGTTCCTGGGCGTTGTTCAACAACGTCTTCCAGACCCTGCTCACCTTCGAGCCCGGCGGTGTCCAGCCGGTCCCGGACGCGGTGCAGAGCTGTGACTTCACGGACTCGGGCCTCGAGACGTACCGGTGCGTGGTGCGCGACGGGATCACCTTCCCGAGCGGCCGGGCGATGACCGCCGAGGACGTGAAGTACTCCTTCGACCGGGTCAAGAAGATCAACTCGGATGTCGGCCCGGCCTCCCTGCTCTCGACGCTCAAGTCGGTGACCGCCTCCGGCAAGACCGTCACCTTCCACCTGTCGTCCCCGGACGCCACGTTCCCGTTCAAGGTGGCCACCGGCGCCGGCGCGATCGTCGACAAGGACAAGTACCCGGCGGACAAGCTGCGCACCGACTACTCGGTGGACGGCACCGGCCCGTACACCCTGACGTCGTACACGAAGGACAAGCAGGCGACCCTGCGGCCCAACGGCAACTACAAGGGCGAGCTGAGCGGCACCGGCCGCCCCGTCGAGCTGCGCTACTACGCCGACTCGGCCAAGCTCGCCACCGCGTACAAGGCCAAGCAGATCGACGTGGCGACCCGGACGCTGCCGCCCACCATGGTCTCCAAGCTCTCGCCGAGCGACCCCGACCAGCGGGTCCTGGAGTCCGACAGCTCCGAGACCCGCAACCTGTACCTGAACACCCGTAAGAACTCGCCCCTGCACGACGTGCTGGTCCGCCGGGCCGTCGCCTGGCTGGTCAACCGCGAGGACCTGGCCGCGACCGTGTACGACGGCACGGTGCAGCCGCTGTACTCGCTGATCCCGAGCGGCCTCACCGGCCACACCACGTCCTTCTTCGACACCTACCCCACCCAGAGCGTCGCCAAGGCGAAGGCGCTCCTGGAGCAGGCCGGCGTCAGCACGCCCGTCCAGTTCACCTTCGGCTACGGCATCGGCCACGGCGCGGGAGCCGAGGAGGCCGCCGCGCTGAAGAAGCAGCTGGAGGCGGGCGGCCTGTTCAAGGTCGACGTCAAGGGCTACGAGTGGACCGACTTCCAGAAGTCGTGGGCCGAGGGGAAGATGGACGCCTGGGCGGTCGGCTGGGTCGCCGACTATCCCGACCCGGACACCTTCGGCGCCGCCCTCGTCGGCAGCGACTCCGTGATGAGCACCGGCTACAGCAACAAGGCCGTCGACGACCTGCTCCAGAAGAGCCAGCAGTACGCCGACCGCAGCCGGGCCGAGCAGGACTTCCGCACCGTTCAGGCGGACGTGGCGAACGACGTCCCGCTGATCCCGCTGTGGCAGCGCACGGACTACGTCCTCAGCAGCGAGGACGTGGGCGGAGCCCAGTATCTCAACGACAGCTCGGGCGTCTTCCGCCTGTGGAGTCTGAACTGGATCTGACGGGCGGACACCCGGCGCAGCACCATGTGACGCAGGTGCGTGTGGGGTGAGGAGCAGACGTGCTGAGACGCAACGCCTTCCGGTTGCCCCGGCACCCGGCGTCCGTCGGCCTGGCCCGGCACCGGGTCCGGGACCACCTGGCCGCGTGGGGCCACGGCCCGGACACCCCGGCGGTCGACGACGCCCTGCTCCTCGTCTCCGAACTGGCCACCAACGTCGTCCGCCACGGACCCCTGCTGGAGCAGGAGTTCGAGGTCGCGGTGACGGCCCTGGCCGACGGCTCCTGCCTGATAGAGGTCTCGGACGAGGGCCGCGCGGAGCCCCGCCTGCGGATCGTGCGGGAGGACGACGAGACGGGCCGGGGCCTGCACCTGGTGGAGACGATCGCGGCGGCGTGGGGGGTGTGGAGCAGAGGAGCCCACGGTAAGACCGTCTGGGCGCTGATCTTGGCCAACCCCTAGCTCTTGACTGACCCGTCGTGGAGCGCCCCGTAGGGGGCGCGGGGCTGTTTCGATCTGCGGCTGCCGCCGCGCGGGCGCGACCAGCCACATCGGACCCGCACCCGAAACTCATACCGATCGCAACGTAACCGTCACAGCCAGCCCCTCCCCAGGCGACGTCCGCACACACACCTCACCCCCGTGCGCCTCCACCACCCCCTGCACGATCGCCATCCCCAGCCCGCTCCCCTCCGCACTCCCCACCCGGAAGAACCGGTCGAAGATCCGCCCCGCGTCCTCCTCCCCGAGCCCCGGCCCCTCGTCGGCCACGCACACCCGCACCACCCCGTCCGCCCGCTCCACCCCCAACCGCACGGCCGCCTCCACCGGCGTATGGATCCGCACGTTGGCCATCAGGTTCCCCAGCACCTGCCGCAGCCCCGACTCGTCCGCCCGCACCAGCACCGCCCCGTCGGCGCTGACGGCCACCGGCCGCCCCGGCTGCTGCGCCCGCAGGTCCTCCGCCGCGTCCCGCACCAGCCGGCTCACGTCGACGTTCCGGAACCGGATCTCCGGCCGCTGGTCCAGTCGGGCGAGCAGCAGCAGTTCGTCCACGAGCCGGCCCATCCGGTCCACTTCGCCGTGCATCCGGTCCCAGGCCCGCCGCCGTTCCCCGGGCTCGCTCAGCATCCCCTTGTCGTACAGCTGGAGGTAGCCGCGGATGGCGGCGAGCGGGGTGCGCAGTTCGTGCGAGGCGTCGGCGACGAACCGGCGCAGCTGGGCCGCGCTGCGCTCGCGGGTCCGGTACGCCGTCTCCACCTGGTGCAGCATGGCGTTGAGGGCCAGCCGCAGCTGCTCGACCTCCTCCGTCGGATGCTGGCTGGAGGGCACCCGCCGGGTCAGGTCGCCCTCGGCGATCGCCGACGACGTCTCCACCATGTCCTCCAGCGGCAGCAGCCGTTGCCGCACGCTGTACATGGTCAGGCAGCACAGCAGCGCGAGCAGCAGCGTGCCGACCGCGAAGTCGAGCTTGAGCGCCTTGGCTATGCCCTTGTGCAGCAGCTCGGTCGAGGTGGCCAGCAGGATGTAGGAGCCGTCGGCGAGCCGGGTCGCGGTCACCCGGTAGGACGCGCCGTGCACGTCGACGTCGCGCGGGTCGGGCGCGGCGGCGAGGGCGTGCGGGTCGGACACGGCGGCGGCGAGGGAGCGCTGGGCCTCGGTCGGCTTCATGTCGAAGAGGGAGATCGCGTCGCCCTTGGTGTCGATGACCGTGAAGATCGAGTCCGGTGTCGGGTCGGACTCGGCGGGGGTGACCCGGTCGCGGATCACGCTGAGCGCGCCCAGCGAGTCGACCTGCCGCAGGGTCAGTCCCGAACTCCCCAGTGACGTCCGCATCTTGAGCAGTTCGGAGTCCACCTGGTCCAGCAGGTACAGCCGCATGCCCATGATGCTCACAACGGCCGCCACCACGATGCCGACACTGAGCAGCCCGACGTTGGCCAGGGTGAGCTTGCCGCGCAGCGAGTGCAGTCCGTGCCGGTGCCGGCGCTTGCCGAGGCTCATGTCAGGCCGTACCCGACGCCCCGCCGGGTGGTGATCACCGGCGCGCCCAGGGCGTCGAGCTTGCGCCGCAGATAGCTGATGTAGGTCTCCACGACGGTCGACTCGGACGGTATGTGCTCGTACTGCCAGACGTGCCTGAGCAGTTGCTCCTTCGGCACGATCCGGCCGCCGTTGCGCACCAGGAAGCGCAGCAGCGCGTACTCGGTCGGGGTCAGCTCGACCGTGCGGCCGGCGCGGTGCACCGAGTACGTCGTCTCGTCCAGCTCCAGGTCGCCGTAGCGCAGCGGCGGGCGCTGCTGGATGACGTCCGCCGGGCGGGTGCGGCGCAGCACGGCGCCGATCCGGGCGACGACCT
The DNA here is from genome assembly GCF_040296885.1 of Streptomyces sp. NPDC001980. NCBI lineage: Bacteria > Bacillati > Actinomycetota > Actinomycetes > Kitasatosporales > Streptomycetaceae > Streptomyces > Streptomyces sp. NPDC001980. The sequence goes on from NZ_JBEOYD010000028.1 coordinate 23,945, forward strand.
CGTCGATGTTGAACGGCTTGGTGATGTAGTCGTCGCCGTAGCCGAGCGCCCCGACTATCTCGGCGGGCGCGTCCCGCGCGGTGAGGAACACCAGCGCGAGGTCCGGCTGCCGGGCGCGCAGCTCCCGCGCCAGTGCCCGCCCGTCGCCGTCCGGCAGCATCACGTCGAGCAGGGCCGCGTCCGGCCGGGTGCGCTCGGCCAGCGCGAGGGCGTCCCGGACCGTACCGGCCGTCATCACCTCGAACCGGTGGTAGCGCAGGGCGATGGCGAGGACGTCCGCGATGCTCGGCTCGTCCTCCACGATCAGCACGGTGCTGCCTGGAGCCGTCATGCCCCCCAGTATCGGCGCCGCCACCGACAGCCGGGGGCGCGCAGCTTTGGAGTTCCTTGAGAGTCATGCGCGCCCCGTGTCCCGGCGCGTGGCCCGCTGCCGATCCTGTTGCCCAGGACCTGGGGGACCAACCGACCGAAGTGATCGACGACAAGGAGCTGTTGAGCGTGACGGCATTGGCACGGTGGTGCTATCGGCACCGGCTGGTGGTCCTGTTGCTGTGGGTGGGGGCACTCGTCGGCGTGGGCTTCTCGGCCTCGACGGCGGGCACGAACTACGCGAACGTGTTCTCCCTCCCCGACACGGACTCCAAGACGGCGTACGACCTGATGCAGAAGGCCTTCCCGAACACCTCCGGTGACACGGACACGGTGGTGTGGAAGGTCGACAGCGGCTCGGTGACGGACAAGGCGGTCCAGGACCGCGTCCGGCCGGCCCTCGACGAGATCGCCAAGCTGCCCGGCGTGGGCGCGGTCACCAGCCCCTACGCAGGCGCCCGTGGATCGGCGCAGATCAGCAAGGACGGCACGATCGCCTACGCCCAGCTGACCTTCACCAAGCGGGCGAACGAGATCCCCAAGGAGCAGGTGCAGAAGGTCCTCGACACCGCCCAGGACGCCGAACGGTCGGGCCTCCAGGTGGAGTTGGGCGGACAGGCCATCCAGCGCGTCCAGGAGCCGCCGCAGGGCCTCTCCGAGATGGTCGGCATCATCGCGGCGGCCGTCGTGCTGTTCCTGGCCTTCGGCTCGTTCTTCGCCATGACCCTGCCCATCGCGATCGCCGTGTTCGGCGTCGGCATGGGCCTGTTCTCCACCCAGCTGCTCAGCCACACCACCGACATCCCCGACATCGCGCCGCTGCTCGCCTCCCTGATCGGCCTCGGCGTCGGCATCGACTACGCCCTGTTCATCGTCACCCGGCACCGGCGCGGCATCCTGCGCGGCATGGACCCGGAGGAGTCGGCGGTCACCGCCCTGAACACCTCCGGCCGGGCGGTGCTGTTCGCGGGCGGCACGGTCTGCATCGCGCTGGCCGGCATGCTGGTCACGCGGCTGCGCTTCCTGGACGGCGTGGTCATCGGCACCTCGCTCACGGTCGTGCTCAGCGTCCTCGCGGCCACCACCCTCCTCCCGGCCCTGCTCGGCTTCCTCGGCCCGCGCGTCCTCAGCCGCCGCCAGCGCCGCCGGCTGGCCGCGGAGGGCCCGGAGCCGGAGCGGGCGAGCGGGCTGGCGGCCCGCTGGTCGGCGAACGTGCAGAAGCGCCCGCGCCGCATCGCCGCGCTCGCGGTGGTCGTCATGGCCGTCCTGGCCATCCCGGTCCTCTCGCTCCGCCTCGGCGCCACCGACCAGGGCAACGACGACGCGTCCACGACCACCAGGAAGGCCTACGACCTGCTCGCCGAGGGCTTCGGCCCCGGCTTCAACGGCCCCCTCCAGGTGGTCAGCGTCGGCGGCGACACGGCGAAGCTGGTCCAGGGCCTGCAGTCGACCCCGGGCGTCGCCCAGGTGGCCGAGCTGCCCCCGTCGCAGGGCGTCACGGTCATCCAGGTGGTCCCGACCACCTCCCCGCAGTCCAAGGAGACGGACGACCTCATCGACACCCTCCGCGACCAGGTGATCCCGAAGGCCGGCGCGGAGGCGCACGTGGGCGGCGTGACGGCGGTCTCCAAGGACTTCGCCTCCGTCACCGGCGACCGCCTGCCCCTCTTCATCGCGACGATCATCACCCTGGGCTTCCTGCTGCTCCTGGTCGCCTTCCGCTCCCTGGTCGTCCCGCTGACGGCCGCCCTGATGAACCTGATCGCGGCGGCGGCCTCCTTCGGCGTCCTGGTGGCGGTCTTCCAGTGGGGCTGGGGCCTGGACCTGCTGGGCCTCGGCAAGGAGGGCCCGATCAACGCGTTCCTCCCGGTCATCATGCTCTCCCTGCTCTTCGGCCTCTCCATGGACTACCAGGTGTTCCTGGTGAGCCGGATGCACGAGGAGTGGGTGCACACGAAGGACAACGCGCGGGCGGTCCGGGTCGGCCTCGCGGAGACCAGCCGCGTGATCAATTCGGCGGCCCTCATCATGGTCTGCGTCTTCCTGGCCTTCGTCCTGAGCGGCGACTCGGGCGCGGCGATGGCGGGCGTGGGCCTCGCGGCCGCGGTCGCCCTGGACGCCTTCATCCTCCGTACGGCCCTGGTCCCGGCGGCGATGCACCTGCTGGGCAACTCCAACTGGTGGCTGCCCACCTGGCTCGACAAGCGGCTCCCGCACCTGGCGGTGGAACCCCAGGAGACGGCGGCGGCTCCGGAGCCGACCGAGCCCACCGGCCCGGCCACGGCGATCCACGGCTTCGTCCGCACGGCGGACGGTGATCCGGTGGAGGAGGCGTCCGTGACCCTCATGTCCAAGGGCGGGCGCCAACTGGACCGCGTGACGTCCCTGGCGGACGGCTCCTACATCGTGTCGGTCCCGGCGCCGGGGGCGTACCTGCTGGCGGTCACGTCGGCGTCGTACGGCTCGAAGGCCCGGCATGTGACGGTGGTGGAGGGGCCGGTGGTCTACGACGTGGAGCTCACGGGGGACGAGGTGGACGCGGTCAATTAGCCTTTGAGGATTTCGTCGACGTCGAGGCTGACCTCGGTGCCGATGGATTCGGGCAGGGAGACGACCTCGCCGGGGGCGTGTACGCGGTGGTCCGTGTACTCGTCCCCGACGGGGGCGGTGAGGACGTGCAGCCTGCGCTGCTCCCGGTCGACGATGACGTAGACGGGGATCGTGGCTGCGGCATACGCCGAGACCTTGATGAGGAGATCGGTTGTCCTGTAGCTGGAGGTGACTTCCAGGACAAGCCGGAAGCAGGCAGGGGCATAGCAGTTGTTCTCGACGAGATGGTCGTCGATGTCGGCGTCCACGATCACGAGGTCGGGGATCGCGTAGTCTTCTGCGCCCGTCGGCAACCAGAGACCGACATTCTGGAGGACGTCCGTGTCCGTACCGTGCAGTCCGCCCGCAGCGAAGCGGACCAAGAGGTTGGTGAGGGCACAGGCGTGGGAGGCGTCACGGAGCGGAGAAATCAGGAGCTGACCGTGGATGACTTCGGCGCGCCAGCCCGGTAGGCGCTCCATGATCTCGTTGGCAACGGCAGTGAGCGTCATGGCTTTGGGAGACACGGTCACATCGTTGGGCGTCGGGCAGCTGACATGTGCTGCATAGGGGAGTCTTCACCCGAAAGCGATCACTCCCCCTTCGCCCGGCCCCCCGGATCCGGCAGCACCCGCGTCATCCCCGGCAGGAAGTCCGTGAACAGCTCGTGCACCTCAAGGACCAGCGGCCGCAGCACCCGGAACCGCGCGAGTGACACACCGCGAGCCGTCAGCCGCGCGCCCCGCTCGGCGAGCCGATAGCTCCGCTCCCGCCCCTCGGTCCGGTCGAAGATCCAGTACAGGACCAGCCCCATCTGCGAGAGCCACATCAACTCGGGCAGCACATCGCGCAGTTCGGGGGCGACCTTCGTCTTCGCGCCCGCCAGTACCTCGCGGTGCACGCTGATCGCCTCCACGCGCGCGTGCTCGCTCTCCGGGGAGAAGGGGCTGAGCGGGCTGTCGGGGTCGGCGGCGTTCTTGAAGAAGTGGACCGCGAACTCGTGGTACGGCCGGGCGATGTCCAGCCACACCTTGAGCACGCCCGCGAGCCGCGCCTCCAGGTCGGTCTCCTTGTCCAGGACCTCGCGGACCGCCACCCGGTGCTCGGCGGCGAGCTGGTCGTAGAAGCCCTGGATGAGGTGTTCCTTGCCGGCGAAGTAGTAGTAGGCGTTGCCGACGGAGACCCCGGCCTCCGTGGCGATGGCCCGCATCGTGGTCTTCTCGTAGCCCCGCTCCCGGAACAGGCGCATCGCCGTCTCCAGGATCAGCGCGCGGGTCTGCTCGGACTTGCTCTGGGCACCGGCCTCGACGGGACCGTCGTTCTTCGCGGACACGGACAGAGCCTAACCAGTGGTGCAGACGCCGCTGTCACAGCCCGGAGGGTCGTAGATCCACCCGACACCGGGTTCGTAGAGCCATCCGTCCTCCCGCCGGAAGGGCTGCCCGGTTCCCTGCCCGCCCCGCCACCAAGAGGCGGCGAGCACCGCGCCCCGCGCCAGCCGGGCCCCGGCCGGTGTACTCAGCCGGTGGGCGAGCGGCCGCTGCTCCCGCAGCGCCCAGAGCACGACGATCAACGCGGCGGTGTCCCGGTAGACCTGCCCCGCGTCGCCGACGACGGTGACCTCGTCGAAGGTGGCCGAGTGGTCCAGGTCGGGGAACCGGGCGCGGGCCTCCGCCGATCCGGCGGGAATCAGGGTGAGCGGCACCAGCTGCGGCTGGCGCCCGAGCCAGTCGCGCAGGTGGGTGCAGAGGGTGCACTCGGCGTCGTAGAGGACGGTGAGCCCGTGGACCGGGACGCGCACGGCGCCCCGGTCGTCGGTTGCGGTCACGGCGGTCACGCCCCGGCCGCCGGAGCGGTCCAGCCCTGCGGCGGGACCGGCGGGAGCTGTTCCTTCTCCATGATCCCGCGGCGCCTGATCCGGTTGAGCACGTAGACGTTGCCGAGGTGCATCACGCCGAGCACCAGCAGCACGACCCCGAGCTTGGCGGACAGCGCCTCGAAGATGCCCCGGGTGTCCTCGACCGTGTCGCTGGTGTGCAGGTAGAGCGCGACGAAGCCGAGGTTGACGAGGTAGAAGCCGACCACCAGTAGGTGGTTGACGGCGTCGGCGAGCTGCTCGTTCCCGTGCAGGACGTCGGAGAGGAAGATCCGCCCGTTGTGGCTGAGCGTGCGGGCCACCCAGATGGTCAGACCGATGCTGACCAGCAGGTAGATGACGTAGGTGATGACCGTGCGGTCCATGCCCCACCCCTTCTTGAACGCGTTCAAAACGCTGACAGGGATGACTGTAGACCTGCTTTTGAACATGTTCAACTCAGCCGCGGAGTAACCCCCTTCACCCCCGCCGCGCCAGCTCCGGCCGCTTGCTGTAGTCCGTGAAGCCGAGGATGTTCCCCCAGGGGTCGGCGACCTCCACGGTCCAGCCGGTGGCCACGGAGAACGGCTCGTCGAGCACGGCGATCCCCGCCGCCTTGAACCGCCCGGCCGCGGCCCGCGCGTCCGGCACCTCCAGCCACACGCGCGGCGACGCCCACACCGCCGGCCGGTGCCCAAGACCCTCCTCGGCCCGCAGCAGGATCCCGGGTGTCTCGCCGCCGACCTTCAGCAGGGCGATCCCGCCCTCGTCGAACCGGAACCCCACGGTGAACCCGGCCCGCTCGTAGAAGGCGACGGCGTCCGCGAGCCTCCCGACGGGCATCACCACGTTGTCGAACCCGAGCAGTTCGTACGACTCGTCATCTGACATGCGATCAGATTAAGAGTGGAGATGACGGTTGCCGGGCGGGCTGACCGTCGGGTCACTCAATGGGCCGAGAAGGGGCCCGTCACGTCGGTACGCTGAGCCGTCGTCGGTGCCGGGCGAGCGAGGGGGCGGGAATGGCTCCGGGAGCAGAGGCCTTCCACGGCGAGGCGCGGGCGGCTTTCGCCGAGGCCGCGCGGCGGCTGGGTCTTGACGGGCCGGGCGGCGGGGAAGGGGACCGGCATCTCGCGGTCGCGACCTACTCCGGCTCGGGAGTGACCTACAAGGCGGTCCTCGGTCTGTGGCAGGGCGACGTCGAGATCCACGTCTGCCGCAGGACCGCACTGACCGAGTGCAAGGTCGGCATCGAGGGGCTGGCCGTCTCGGCAGGCGTCGTGGACCGCCGCGGCCGGGTCTCCTTCGGAGCCCGCAGCCTCCGCCAGCTCCGCAGGTCCCTGGCCGGCCAGGTCCGCTACGTCGAACTCGTCCACCCGCTGGTCTCCGGCGACCCGGACGCGGCGCTGTCGCTGATGCGCGCGGCGGGCGCCCGGGAGTGGCGCAGACCGGCCGTGAACTGACTCCGGGCCCCACGACAGCCGTCTCCCGCCCACGCCCCATACTGAACACCGCTCAGGGGCGTATGGGGAGGGCGGGCAACGTGCGACGGGTGCTGTCGGTGCACTTCGCGCCGTGCGCGCTGTTCGTCGCCGGGGTGCTGGCGCTGGTACGGGCGGGGAGTTTTTCGGGGCGGAGCGCGTGGCGGGTGCTGGGGCATCAGCGGCCCGAGGCCCTGGTCACGGCAGCTTTCACCGTCGTCGTCGGCGCCGCGTTGCTGGGCCTGCTGCTCCAGCCGTTCCAGGTGCGTGCGGTGCGTGTCCTGGAGGGGTACTGGGACCGGTGGACGCCGACCGCCCACCTCGCGGAAGCACTCGTCCGGCTGCAGCGCAGACGCTGGCACGCGCTGCGCAGCCGGGCTCACCCGGACGACACGCGGGGCGGGACCGTGACACAACGGGTGAGCGGGGACGCCCGACGACGTCTCGCCGTCCGTCCACCGGTCGAGGTGCTGTTGCCCACGGAGCTCGGAAACGCCCTGCGCGCGGGCGAGTTGAGCGCCGGTGAGCGCTACGGCCTGACCACGCTCTCCTCCTGGCCCCGGATCTACCCCCAGGTGTCCGACCGCCTTGCGGAGACACTCCGCTCCGCCCGCGACGCCCTCGACACCGCGGTCAACCTGTGCTGGTCCTTCCTGGCGCTCACTCTGGCGGGCGTGCCGGCGCTGTACGACGAGCCGTCCGTGTGGTGGTGGTGCGGTGCGGGCCTCGCGCTGGCCGCGGTGGCCTACAAGGGCGCGGTGACCGCGGCCCAGTCGTACGCCGGTCTGATGCGGGTCACATACGACCTGCACCGCTTCGACCTGCTGACCGCCCTCCACCACCCGCTGCCACCGGATCGCGACGCGGAGGACGACACCTTCTACCGGCTCTCCGAGTTCCTGTCCGGAACACGGGCGACGGACCTGCCGTACGACCACGGAAGGGGTGACGCGCAGTAGGGCAGGGGGCTGCGGGTCATGCGGCAGGCAGCCACAGGCCGTCCAGTTTCAGCTCCTCCTTCAGCTTCCTCAGACGGTCCACCCAGTCGTCCACGTCCTGGGCCTTCGTGCAGTGGGTCAACAGCCATGACGGGTAGGCACTGAAGCGGCACGGTCCTCGGGTGCCGTCTCCGGATTCGACTTCGTTGTGCTTCGTGTCGTACTTCCCCGGGTCCAGGTACTTCAGGAGGTCCGCGGGGTCGCCGGCCACTGCCGCGTCGTACGCCTCCCGGACCGTGGGCTTGTGCAGCAACGGAACGTCGAGCCCGACCGCTTGCCAGGGCAGCCTGACGCGACAGCCCGGGCAGGGCTCGCCCACGATCGGATGGCCGGGGAGTACTGCTTCATCGAGCATGGTTCCTCCGGGTCGGGGACTAGTACTTCTTCCAGAAGGCGGCCCAGGCGCCGTCCGCGAGCGAACAGACGAGGACGACGGCGGCAGCCGTCCACCGCCATGCCGCCTGCTTGCCGCAGTCCGGCGGCGCGAGCGAGGCGGCGATACCCAGACCGAGGAGAACGGTGCCGAGGTCGTAGGCCGCCACCGCGTGACGGTTCTCCTGCTGCCAGCGCGCCTGGGCGTTTGCGAACATCTCGTCGACGTAGGCGTCGGACGGCAGACCGCCTTCCCCCTTGGCGAGATCGTCGACCAGGTCCTGGCGCGGGTACAGGAACGTACGCGCGTTGTAGGCGAGCTGCATGCTGAAGATGAGCGTCAGCGCGGTGATCACCAGCAGCAGAAGCGTCGGCCCCGGCCAGCGGAACTCGTCGTCCGCGCCGCCCACCACACCGGCAAGTGAGAGCGCCGCTGCCGTGAGCAGCGGGGCCGCCACGAAGTGGGCTTCCTTGGTCGCCGCTCCGATGCCCAGCGGCAGAGGTTTCAGGGCACTGCGTCGCTCGTCCGACGGCTCTTCAGTCATCCGTCCCCCAACCGGCCCGGCCAGACGTCGTGTTGGCAGTGTGCGGGCGGAATATTCCATTCAGAAGTGGGCGGGACATGCCAAAACAGGCCGTGGTGTGACAGGTACGCCGAAGGCCCCGTTCCTCGGGAGAACGGGGCCTTCGGCGGCGTGGCGGAGCGGAGCTCAGAAGCGGCGCGTGATCAGCGCTCGCTTGACCTCCTGGATCGCCTTGGTGACCTCGATGCCGCGCGGGCAGGCGTCCGTGCAGTTGAAGGTCGTGCGGCAGCGCCAGACGCCGTCGCGGTCGTTCAGGATCTCCAGGCGCTGCTCGGCCGCCTCGTCACGGCTGTCGAAGATGAAGCGGTGCGCGTTGACGATGGCGGCCGGGCCGAAGTACTGGCCGTCGTTCCAGAAGACCGGGCAGGACGACGTGCAGGCCGCGCAGAGGATGCACTTCGTGGTGTCGTCGAAGCGCTCGCGGTCCTCGGCCGACTGGAGACGCTCGCGCGTGGGCTCGTTCGTCTCCTTCGTGATGAGGAAGGGCATGACGTCCCGGTACGCCTGGAAGAACGGCTCCATGTCCACGACCAGGTCCTTCAGGACCGTCAGGCCCTTGATGGGCTCGACCGTGATCGGCTTCTCGGGGTTGATGTCCTTGATCAGCGTCTTGCAGGCGAGGCGGTTCTTGCCGTTGATCCGCATCGCGTCCGAGCCGCAGATGCCGTGGGCGCAGGAGCGGCGGAAGGTCAGCGTGCCGTCGACGTCCCACTTGATCTTGTGGAGGCCGTCGAGGACGCGCTCCTTCGGGTCGATCTCCAGCTGGAAGTCTTCCCAGACCGCGTCCGCGGAGACCTCCGGGTTGAAGCGGCGGACCCGGAAGGTGACCGTGATGAGGTGGTCCGAGGCCGCGGCCTCCGCCTCCACCTTGTCCAGAACGGGGGTTGCCATCAGTACTTACGCTCCATCGGCTGGTAGCGGGTCTGGACGACCGGCTTGTAATCGAGACGGATGGACTCGGCGCCGTCGTCGCCCACCTCGCGGTACGCCATGGTGTGGCGCATGAAGTTGACGTCGTCGCGGTTGGGGTAGTCCTCGCGGTAGTGACCGCCGCGGGACTCCTTGCGGGCGAGTGCGGAGACCGCCATGACCTCGGCGAGGTCGAGCAGGTTGCCGAGCTCGATGGCCTCCAGCAGGTCCGTGTTGAACCGCTTGCCCTTGTCCTGGATCGAGACGTTCTTGTAGCGCTCGCGCAGCTCCGCGATCTTCTCGACCGCCGTCTTGATCGTCTGCTCGGTGCGGAACACCATGACGTTGGCGTCCATGGTCTCCTGCAGCTCCTTGCGGAGCGTGCCGACCCGCTCGTTGCCCGTCGAGGAGCGCAGCTGCTCGATCTGGGAGACGACGAACTCGGCCGGGTTCTCCGGGAGTTCGACGAAGCCGACGGTGTGCGCGTACTCGGCGGCCGCGATGCCCGCCCGGCGGCCGAACACGTTGATGTCGAGGAGCGAGTTGGTGCCGAGGCGGTTGGCGCCGTGGACGGAGACGCAGGCGACCTCGCCGGCCGCGTACAGGCCCGGGACGACGGTGGTGTTGTCCGAGAGGACCTCACCCTGGACGTTGGTCGGGATGCCGCCCATGGCGTAGTGCGCGGTGGGCTGGATCGGGATCGGGTCCGTGTACGGCTCGATGCCCAGGTAGGTGCGCGCGAACTCGGTGATGTCCGGGAGCTTCGCGTCCAGCTGCTCCGGCGGGAGGTGGGTGAGGTCGAGGTAGACGTGGTCGCCCTCGGGACCGCAGCCGCGGCCCTCACGGATCTCCGTGTAGATGGAGCGGGACACGACGTCACGGGACGCGAGGTCCTTCATGACCGGCGCGTACTTCTCCATGAAGCGCTCGCCGTCCTTGTTGCGGAGGATGCCGCCCTCACCGCGGGCGCCCTCCGTCAGCAGGATGCCCATGCGCCAGATGCCGGTCGGGTGGAACTGGAAGAACTCCATGTCCTCCAGCGGCAGGCCGCGACGGTAGACCGCCGCCTGGCCGTCGCCCGTCAGCGTGTGCGCGTTCGACGTCACCCGGAAGAACTTGCCGGTGCCGCCGGAGGCGTAGATGACGGCCTTCGCCTGGAAGATGTGGATCTCGCCGGTGGCCAGCTCGTAGGCGACCACACCGGACGACTTCTTGACGCCGTCGACCTCGGTCATCAGCTGGTCGAGGACGTAGAACTCGTTGAAGAACTCCACGCCCTCCTTGACGCAGTTCTGGTACAGCGTCTGGAGGATCATGTGGCCGGTGCGGTCGGCCGCGTAGCAGGACCGGCGGACCGGGGCCTCGCCGTGGTTGCGGGAGTGACCGCCGAACCGGCGCTGGTCGATCGTCCCGTTGGGCGTCCGGTTGAACGGCAGGCCCATCTTCTCCAGGTCGAGGACGGCGTCGATGGCCTCCTTCGCCAGGATCTCGGCGGCGTCCTGGTCGACCAGGTAGTCACCGCCCTTGACCGTGTCGAAGGTGTGCCACTCCCAGTTGTCCTCCTCCACGTTGGCCAGCGCGGCGGCCATGCCGCCCTGCGCGGCGCCCGTGTGGGAGCGGGTGGGGTAGAGCTTGGTCAGGACCGCGGTGCGGCTGCGCTTCGTGGACTCGATGGCCGCGCGCATGCCCGCGCCACCGGCGCCGACGATGACGGTGTCGTACTTGTGGATCTTCATGATTCTCGCAGCCCCGTGCCTAGCGGATGTTCGGGTCGAAGGTGAAGATCACCAGCGAGCCCAGCAGGATGGTGAACACCGTGGCCGTGTAGAGCAGGCCCTTGAGCCACAGCCGGGTGTTCGCGCGCTCCGCGTAGTCGTTGATGATCGTGCGCAGGCCGTTCGCGCCGTGCAGCATCGCGAGCCAGAGCATCAGCAGGTCCCAGACCTGCCAGAAGGGGCTCGCCCAGCGGCCGGCCACGAACGCGAAGCCGATCTTCGACACGCCGCCGTCGAGCACCAGCTGGATCAGCAGGTGGCCGAGGACCAGGACGACCAGCACGACGCCGGACAGGCGCATGAACAGCCAGGCGGCCATCTCGAAGTTGCCGCGGGTGGAGCGCGGGGTCTTCTTGGTGCGCTTGCGCGGGGCCTCGATGAGGGGGGCCGGGTTGTCGACATTGAAGAGGGGCGCGCCCTCGACGGGACCGACGCCGGCGGTGGTTTCAGTGGTCGACATCTGCGTCAGCTCCCGAACAGGACACGAGCGGCGTGGCCGAGAACGGGGTAAATGGCCCCGGCCATCAGGACGACCCAGACACCGACGACCGTCCAGAGCATCTGCTTCTGGTAGCGCGGGCCCTTCGACCAGAAGTCGACGGCGATCACGCGCAGGCCGTTGAGGGCGTGGAAGAGGATGGCGGCCACCAGGCCGTACTCCAGCAGTGCGACGATCGGCGTCTTGTACGTGGCTACGACCTTGTCGTAGTCCTCGGGGGAGACGCGGACGAGAGCGGTGTCCAGCACGTGAACGAACAGGAAGAAGAAAATGAGGACGCCGGTGACTCGGTGAGCCACCCAGGACCACATTCCTTCCCGGCCGCGGTACAGCGTTCCAGCCGGCACGGAAGTCCCTCCGGGAGCGGGGTATCGGGGCCGCGCCGGCTTGTGGGTGTCGGTCGGGCCCGGCCGGGTACGGTCCACCGGCCCCCAGCATCGTAGCGAGGCGCTGCGGCTGGGCTTACGCCGGGCCTACCGGTGTGATCAAAGTGGCACGCGGATGGGTTAGCCGGGCGGCATCCGGGGTGGGTTGTTCGGTTATTTGCCGGGTGCGGCGCCGTTCGGGCTGGTCGCGCCCCGCGGCGGAGCCGCTGATGGGCACTGCCCCGCGCCCCTGAGCAGGGACACGAGCCGTCCGCTTGCAAGGCGGCGAAGTTCCTCGGCCGCGATGACCCGTTCCTCCTCCGGATCGTTTGCCAAACGTGACCGGATGCCTTCCAGGACGCGGTCCAGGGATTCGGCGGGCGGCGTGTCGCCCAGGTGGATGACGAAGACGTGCCCGAACCTGGCCTCGTAGGCCGCGTGTGCCGCCGTCAGTGCCGTGTGGGCCGCCGAGTACGTGTCCTCGGGCAGCTCCGGGAGGCACTCGCCCGCCAGGGCCTCCGACAGGTCCCCCGGGGACAGGTCGTACGCCGCCTCGTCCGCCGCGGCCAGGAGGGACTCCACGTCGGGGTAGGGACGGTGGTCGGCGATGCGGCGGGACCAGCGCAGGCTGTGCAGGCAGTGCAGGAGCAGCGCGCCGGCCTCGTCGTCGGGGGCGGCGTTGAAGGCGTCCAGCGGGGTGGGGAGATGGGGCAGGCGGTGGGCGGGCAGCGTGGGTCCTCGCGTCACATGCGGTGTGGCCGGGGTGGCAGGGTCTGCCGTGAGATATGTGTCGTCGACGTTATCGAGGACGTTCACGGCGTGTCCGTTGGTTGCCTGAATTTCACCCGAACGGGAGAGTTTCAGATTGCGTCGGTGACGGCCGTGCGGTGGGTGCGTCGTAAGTTGTAGCCGTGAGCCAGCACAGGCGCAGGTCGTCGACACGGCAGTTCGCGCGGAGGCGGGCGGTGATGGTCGCCGCGGCCTTCGCGGGGACCGTCGCGCTCGGCACGGGCATCGGCGTATGGGCCTCCTCCGGCGGCGACGGCGGGAACACCGCCGGGGCGGCCCGGCAGCCCTCCGGAAGCGACCGGGCGACCTCGTCCGGGGCGCGCTCCGGGGCGGCGACCCCCACGCCCACCCGCAGCTACCCCCTCTCCCAGGCCCCCCGCACCATCCCCGCCGTCCGCTCCCACACCGCCGCCCGCGGCCCCGGCTGGCGCCCGCGGCAGGGCGGCCGGGTCGTGGTGAGCGACCCGGCACTGGCCGACGAGGGGCGGCTGACCGCGGGCGAACTGGGGCTGTCGTACGCCGGAGAGAAGGGTGCGAACGACGACGTCCGGCCGGGCGACCTGCGGCTCGACCTCGGCGGCAGCGGGGACCCGGAGTCGTACACCATGACCGTGCGCGACGGGTCGGTCCGGATCAGCGGGCCCGGGGACGCGGGCGTCTTCTACGGCACCCGGACCCTCAAGCAGGAGGTGCACGGCGGCGGTACGGCCCCGGAGGGGGTGGTGCGGGACCAGCCGGCCAAGCCGCAGCGCGGGTTCATGCTGGACATCGCGCGCAAGCCGTTCACCGCGGGCTGGATAGAGTCCCGGATACGAGAACTCGGCGACCTGAAGTTCAACGAGCTCGGGCTGCACTTCTCCGACGACCAGGGCTTCCGGATCGAGTCCGACACCCACCCCGAGATCGTCTCCCGGGACCACCTGACCAAGGCTCAGGTGAAGGAGATCGTCGCGCTCGCCGCCGCCCGGCACATCCAGGTCGTACCGGAGATCGACTCGCCGGGACACCTCGGCGCCGTCCTCGCCGCCCACCCGGAGCTGCAGCTGCGCAACGCGCAGGGCGTCGCCACCCGGGGCGCCGTCGACATCTCCAAGGACGCCTCGTCGAAGCTCGTCGACGATCTGCTCGACGAGTACGCCGACCTGTTCCCGGGCTCCTACTGGAACCTCGGCGGCGACGAGTACCAGGCCCTCACCGTCGCCGACCCGCAGGCCTCCTACCCGCAGCTCGCGGCCGCCGCCCGGGAGAAGTACGGCTCCGGCGCCACCGTCGCCGACCTCACCACCGGCTGGCTCAACGCCCGCGCCGACACCGTCCGCGCCCACGAACGCACCATGCGCGCCTGGAACGACGGCTTCCTCCGGGGTACCTCCGTGCAGCCCGCCGACGACCTCCAGGTCGCCTACTGGACCGGCAAGGAGAACGGCGCCCGGCAGCCCGTGGAGTACCTGAGGGCGGGCCGCAAGGTCCTCAACTACAACGACGAGTACCTGTACTACGTCCTCGGGCAGCCCAACACCTTCGTCTATCCGACCGGTCAGCGCATCTACGAGCAGTGGATCCCGCGCATGCTGCGCGGCACCTCGGCCGTGGCCGCGCGGTACGAACCCCAGGTCCTCGGCGGCTCCTTCGCCGTCTGGTGCGACCTCGCGGGCTCCCAGACCCAGGACCAGGTGGCGGCCGGCATCCGGATGCCGCTGCGGGCCACCGTGCAGAAACTCTGGGACCCGGGCACCCCGACCATGTCCTGGACGGACTTCAAGGCCCTCGCGAACAGACTGGGCTGACCCGGAGACCCGGAAGGGACGCGGCAATTCCCGGAAGGGACGCGGCAACAGCGGTAATAGGTAATACGGGTGGACGTACGGCGGTGACGGGCCGTATGTTCCGCATTCCGCGCGCGGGCCAGGGGAGGGTTCCGTGCACTGCCGCGTCCCGGGGGACCCGTCTTGATCTGCGCCCGCTGCCACCACTTCGCCGCCGCGCCCGGCGCCACCCTGTGTCATCGCTGCCTCGGCGACTCGCCCGAGCCGGCCCCGGCCTTCGGCAGCACGCCGGGGCTGTGGCTGCGCTCGCCGGTGGGCCTCGGCTGGGCCGCCGCCGTCCTGCTCGGGGCCGTCGTCGCCGCCGACCTGTTCGCCGTCTGGGCGGACTTCCTGCAGTACGACGCCACGGGAGCCCTGGCCGACGGCCAGACCAGTGCCGCCGCGTTCCGCCGGGCCGACCGCGCCGACGAGCTGCTGGGCGTCGCCGCCGGGGCCCAGGCCGTCTCGCTGGTCGCCTGCGTGATCGTCTACCTGTGCTGGTTCCAGCGGGTGCGGGCCAATGCCCAGGTCTTCGACCCGCTCGGGCACCGCAAGTCCCCGGGCTGGGCGATCGGCGGCTGGTTCGTGCCGGTCGTGAACCTCTGGTACCCGCGCCGGATCACCCTCGACATCTGGGACGCCAGCAGCCCCTGGGGCACGACCCGTTCGCACGCGCTGATCAACACCTGGTGGGCGCTGTGGCTGGCCTCGCTGTTCGCCGACCGCGCCGAGACGACCGGCTACGGCGACGACGCCGAGGGCGCCGCCCAGGTCCACGACGGCGCCCTGCGGATGATCCTCTCGGACTCCCTCGACATCGCCGCCGCCGTCCTCGCGATCGTCCTCGTCCTGCGGCTGACCCGCATGCAGCACGAGAAGGCGATGGCGGGCACCGCTCCGGCCGGGCTCTGACCCTCGGCCCCACGGCCGCGCGCCGCCGGTCCCGCCCCTGACGTGCCGTTGGCCGAAAAGCCTTTCTTCGGACTCCTTCGGATCCTGGGTGCCCTGTCCGTGTGACACTGCCGTACCGTCGCACGCAGTTAGGGAAAGTACGAGCTCCGTGCAAGTGGGGCCTTGGTATGTACCGTTTCTGGGAGGCGTGGGATGAGCCTGGTGGAGCTGATCGCTCAGGCCGATGAACGCGGACTGGCCGCCAGCGGGTTGGCCTGTTTGGATCGGTGCGTGCCGCTGCTGGGCGGGGACGACCTGGTGCTGCGGCCGCTGTGGGCGAGCCTCGCCGACGGCTCCGACTGGAGTGCGGGACTGGAGAAGGCGCGCGGCTCGCTCGGCGCCGGCGAGGAGACCGGCGGGGCGGCGGGCGGCCAGGGCGACGAGGCCGAGGCGCTCGCCCGCCGGATGCTCGACGCCGCGCCCGTGTCGCAGGAGGCCGCAGGCGTCCGCCTGTGGGCCGACGCCTGTTCCGTCGCCTCGCTGCAGATCCACCGGCTCCTCGACCCCGCCGAGGACGCGGCGCCCTCGGTCGACACCCGCCGCGAGGGCGGCACCGAGGGCATGTCCCCGCTGGTCGCCGCCGAACTGCGCCGCCAGGTCACGGTGCTGGAGCTGCTCGCGGGGCACGGCGCGGCCGGGCTGCGCCGCGCGCTGGACGTCTCCACCGAGGGCCGCCGGGTGCTGCGCGCGGTGGTGTCGCGGCGGGCCCGCGGGCGCGGGTGAACCAATGGTGAGGGCGGTGCGCGGGTCCTGCGCCGGTTGCGGGAACAGCCCCGGATCCGGGTGACGAAACCGCCGCCGGCCTCGCTCTTCCCTGTGTGACCTATGTGACCGGTGCGACAGCCCACCACGTGACACCCCGCCACGGGACCGCGCAGCAGCAGACCAGGCCGCACGCCGCCGCCAGACCGGCCCGGTGGGCGGCGGACGCGGTGGCGATGATGCGCGAAGGCGCCCGGGTCCGGCTCGACTACTCCGCGCAGAGCCTGTGGCGGGTCGACCGGGTGATCGAGGAGATACGCCGGGAGGGCGCGCCCTACGACGCCGTGCGGGAGACCCTGCGCGGTCTCGGGGCCTACGCCGGTGAGGTGATCGCCCGTCACACCGGCGCCGAGTGGTGGGCGTCCGGCGGCGAGCACTGGATCCGCACCCCCGACGGCCGGCTCTGGGACCCGATCGACGAGGCCCGGCGCTGCTACGGCGGCCACGGCTCGCTGCGACTGCTGTGCCGGGACGCCCTGGTGTAGCGGGAGGGCCTGGGGCGGCGGGACGCCCTGGGGTGGCGGGAGGGCCTGGGGTGGCGCGAAGCTCGGCAAAAACACCGTAATAAGAGACGCGGGCGTTCCCAACGGGCAGGTGGGGGAGCACGATTGGCCCATGGCCGACAACCGACGCTGGTGGGCCCTGGTCGTCATCGCGCTGGCCCAGCTGATGGTCGTGCTCGACATGACCATCGTCAACATCGCGCTCCCCTCCGCCCAGGTCGCTCTGCACATGTCCGACGGCAACCGGCAATGGGTGATCACCGCCTACACCCTCGCCTTCGGCGGACTGCTGCTGCTCGGCGGCCGGATCGCCGACCTCGCCGGACGCAGGGTGGCGTTCATGACCGGCCTGGTCGGCTTCGCGGCCGCCTCCGCGCTCGGCGGGGCCGCGGTCGACCAGGGGATGCTGTTCGGGGCGCGGGCCCTGCAGGGCGTGTTCGCCGCGCTGCTCGCGCCGGCCGCGCTGTCGCTGCTCGCGACGACGTTCACCGATCCGAAGGACCGCGGGAAGGCGTTCGGCATCTTCGGCGCCATCATCGGCGCGGGCGCCGCGGTCGGGCTGCTCGCGGGCGGCTTCCTCACCCAGTACCTGGACTGGCGCTGGTGCCTGTACGTCAATGTGCCGATCGCCCTGGTCGCGTTCGCCGGCGCCTTGGCCCTGCTGCCCGCCGGCGGCCGCCATCCCGACGCCCGCCTCGACGTCCCCGGCGCGCTGCTCGGCTCGGCCGGCATGCTCGCCCTGGTCTACGGCTTCTCCGAGGCGGAGTCCCGGAGCTGGACCGACGGTCTGGTCCTGACGCTCCTGATCGGCGGGGTCGCGCTGCTCGGCCTCTTCGGGTTCTGGCAGACCCGCGCCCGGGTCCCGCTGCTCCCGATGACCGTCGTACGGGACCGGCAGCGCGTCGGCGCGTTCCTCACCGTGCTGCTGGTGACCGTCGGCATGTTCGGCGTCTTCCTCTTCCTGACGTACTACATGCAACGCGTCCTCGGCTACTCGCCCGTGAAGACCGGCGTCGCCTATCTCCCCATCACCGTCGGCATGGTCACCGGCTCCACCCAGATCGCCGCCCGGCTGCTGCACCGCGTCCCGCCCCGGGTACTGATCGTGCCCGGGCTGCTGCTGGCGGCCGGGGCGCTGGCGCTGATAGCCCAGGTCGGGGTCGAACCGGCGTACGCCTCGCACATCCTGCCCGGCATGCTGATGCTCGGCCTCGGCATGGGTACGGCGATGATGACCTCCCTCTCCCTGGCCACCGGCAACGTCGCCCCGCGTGACTCGGGCGCGGCCTCGGCCACCTTCAACACCGCCCAGCAGGTGGGCGGTTCGATCGGCACGGCCCTCCTCAACACCATCGCCGCGAGCGTCACCACCCGGTACGCCACCGCGCACGCCGCGAGCATCCCGGACCGGACGCTGCTGGCGGCGAAGGCCGCGGTGCACGGCTTCAACGTGGCCACCTGGTGGGCGATGGCCGCGCTGCTGCTGGGCGCCCTGATCGCCGGCGTGGTCGTGAACGCGGACCGGGCCCCCACCCCGCAGGCCGCGCCGGAGCGGACCCCGGAACCGGTGGACTCGGCCACCTGAGCCGCTGAACATGATGGGCGACCCGGGCACCCGCACGCCGTCTCCAGCGCCTACGGGCCACGGCTTCTCTCGCACACGTCTGCCCGAGTCCGTAGCCGGCGATCGGCCGGGACGGCGTACGTCTCCGGGGGCAGGGGGAGGGACCACGGAGACGGCCGGGGCCGCCACCCCCCACAGGAGAGGCCCCGGCCGTCGCGCGGCACGGGCCGCGCGGCGGCCCGTACTCTGTTCAGCGCCATGAGTGCGTTTTCTGTCACACCCCAGGGCGTCACGAGTTAGTTGCACTTTGTACGGACGTGGACGGCGAGCGGTTTCAGGTCGTAACGTGCCTTTCGCGTCGAGCGCGAATGCATGATCACTGCAACGATCGGCGGCTGCGCCACAGCCGCGACCGACCACTGACTGAGGAACACACGGGTGCTGGGGGACGACGCGGAGTTGACCGCCGCGGTACGTGCTGCACAGGACGGGGACGAGACCGCGTTCCGCATCGTCTATCGCGCGGTGCAGCCCCGCCTGCTCGGATACGTCCGCACGCTGGTCGGCGATCCGGACGCCGAGGACGTGGCCTCCGAGGCCTGGCTGCAGATCGCCCGCGACCTCGGCCGGTTCAGCGGCGACGCGGACCGGTTCCGCGGCTGGGCCGCCCGGATCGCCCGCAACCGCGCCCTCGACCACATACGGATGCGCGGCCGCCGCCCCGCGATCGGCGGCGACGAGACGGAACTGACCGGCCGGGCCGCCGAATCGGACACGGCCGGCGAGGCCATCGAGGCGCTGACCACCGACTCCGCTCTCTCCCTCATCGCCCGGCTGCCGCAGGACCAGGCCGAGGCGGTCGTCCTCAGGGTCGTCATGGGCCTCGACGCCAAGACCGCCGCCGAGACCCTCGGCAAGCGCGCCGGTGCGGTGCGGACGGCAGCCCACCGGGGGTTGAAGAAGCTCGCGGAGCTGCTCGGCGCCGACCCCGAGGCGGCAGACGTCCTCGACGCGCTCCCGCCCCAGCGGGAACCGAATGATCATGCGGTGACATCCGCGAGTGTGACGCATACGCGTTCGCGGACGCAGAAGGACATGTGATGGCCGACGAGCACTACACGTGGCTGAACCGGGTGACGGCGGAACGTCTGCTGCGCGGTGAGTCGCTCGAAGCTGTCGACGCCTCCGCCCGTGACCAGGCAGAACGCCTCGCCGACACGCTCGGCGCGCTCTCCGCGCGGGCCACGCCGGCCGCCGCCGAACTCCCCGGTGAGGAAGCCGCGCTGGCTGCCTTCCGCAAAGCGCGCGAATCGGCCGAGGACGCACGGACCGCCGAGGCCGGACGCACCGGTGCCGCAGCGCGGCCGGGCAGGGGCGGGCGGTACGCCGACGCGGGCCTCTTCCGCATCGGCGCCGGCTCCCGGCCGGCCCGGGTCCCGGGCTGGGCCCGCCCCGCACGGCTCGGCCTCGCCGCCGCGCTGACCGCCGGCATGCTCGGCGGGGTCGCGGTGGCCGCCGGCACCGGGGTGCTGCCGACGCCGTTCGACGACAACCACCCCGGACCGGCCGCCTCCGTCTCGGCCGCCGGTACCCCGGCACTCCCGCAGGGCTCGCAGTCGCCCGAGTCGCTGCTCGGCGGCGAGACCCGGACGCCCTCCTCCGGTGCCACGTCCGGCGGCGCCGGGCGGCCCTCGCCCGACCCGTCCGGCAAGCCGAAGAAGCGGAACACCGGCTTGCCCGGCGTTCCGGTCGGCGGGTGGAGCGGTGCGCTGACGTCGTGCCGCGCGATCCAGAACGGCAAGTCCCTGGGCGCCGACCGCAGGCGTGCCCTGGAGGGCCTGGCGGGCGGCGCCGGCCGGGTGGACACGTTCTGCAAGGCCGTCCTCGGCACCGGGCTGAACGGCAAGGACGGCGTCTCCCGCGACGGCAAGGGCGGCGACAACGGCCAGGGCGGCCAGAACGACGGCCAGGGCGACGGTCAGGGCGACAACAACGGCCCGGGCGGCGACGACGAGGGCCGGCCGGGCAGAGGCACCGGCGACGGCAAGGCCGGCGGCAAGGGCAACGACCACCGTCAGGACGGCGTGGCCACACCCTCCCCGACCGCCTTCGCGCCCCTGCGGCCCAACCAGCCCGGCACCTCGCCGGACCCCACGTACAGCGCACTTTGACCTTTACACACCGCTGTGACCTGCGTTTTTGAAAGTCCCTGAACTTTTTTCCCGCAGGGTGTGACGTTTTCGGCGGCGGTGGCGCAGTAGAGAGTGAGCCGACTGGTCATCGGCCGTCGCACAGAGCCGGGGTTCCCCCCGTACCCGTGGCTCGTGCATCGGCGCGGGCGGGACACGTTCCCCCGGTCCCGCCCGCGCCCCGCACATCCCCCGTTCACCAGGAGACGACGACCTTGTCGCCGTTCCTCACCTGCGCGAACAGATCGGCGATCGCCGCCTCGTCCCGCACGTTGACGCACCCGTGCGAGCCGCCCGCGTAGCCCCGGGCCGCGAAGTCGTAGGAGTAGTGCACCGCCTGCCCGCCGCTGAAGAACATCGCGTACGGCATCGATGAGTGGTAGAGCGTCGACACGTGGTGGCGGGACTTCCAGTAGACGTGGAACACACCCTCACGGGTCGGGGTGTACTGCGCCCCGAACCGCACCGACATCGTCGACACCGTGCGCCCGTCGATCATCCAGCGCAGCGTCCGGCTGGACTTGCTGATGCACAGCACCCGCCCGGTCAGGCACCGCGGATCGGGCGCGGCGGCCGGCTGACCGCCCATCAGGTACAGCTCCCACTTCCCCGGTGTGTGCGTCATCCGGACCAGCCGCTGCCAGGTCACGGCGTCGGTCTCGCCCGTCCGCGGCAGCCCGCGCTTGCCCTGGAAGCCCTTGACGGCCTGGGCGGTGAGGTCGTCGTAGGTCCCCGTCGGCCCGTCGAACAGCCAGGCGACCTGGCGCAGCCGGGCCTGGAGCTCACGGACACCGGTGCCGGTGTCACCGCGGGTGTACACGATGTGCGGCGGGACGGTCTCGACGGCGGACGGTGCGGGGGTGGGAGTGGAGGGAGCGGGAGCGGCGGGACTGGTGCCGACGGGTGTCGGGCTGTGCGGCAGGTCGATGTGGACGGGCGAGTGCCCCTTGGCGTCCCCGCCGCCCGCCGGCTGCACCGTGCACCCGCACAGCACGGCCAGTACGGCGGCCAGGAACCCCGAGTACCCCGAGACCTTCATGCCGAGGATGCTTCCCCGCGTGACCGCCGCCGAACAAGGGGGCATCGTAGGAACCAACAGACGTACCGGCATATTGGTATATCGGCGTACTGCGGAGGTCACCCGTCATGGCCCGTGAGTCGGAGTCGGGACTGCCCATCGAGCCGGTCTACGGCCCCGGGGACCTGGCGGGCTGGGACCCGGCCGGGAAGCTCGGCGACCCGGGGTCGTACCCCTTCACCCGGGGCGTCTACCCGACGATGTACACCGGCCGTCCCTGGACCATGCGCCAGTACGCCGGGTTCGGTACGGCCGCGGAGTCCAACGCCCGCTACCGGCAGCTGATCGCGCACGGCACCACCGGACTCTCCGTCGCCTTCGACCTGCCCACCCAGATGGGCCACGACTCCGACGCGCCCCTCGCGCACGGCGAGGTCGGCAAGGTGGGGGTGGCGATCGACTCGGTCGACGACATGCGGGTGCTGTTCGGCGGGATCCCGCTGGACCGGGTGTCGACGTCGATGACGATCAACGCACCGGCGGCCGTGCTGTTGCTGCTGTACCAGCTGGTGGCGGAGGAACAGGGCGTACCGGCGGCGGCCCTGACCGGCACGATCCAGAACGACGTCCTGAAGGAGTACATCGCGCGGGGCACGTACATCTTCCCGCCCAAGCCGTCCCTGCGGCTCACCGCCGACATCTTCGGGTACTGCCGGACCGAGATCCCGCGCTGGAACACGATCTCGATCTCCGGGTACCACATGGCCGAGGCGGGGGCGTCCCCCGCGCAGGAGATCGCCTTCACGCTCGCCGACGGGATCGAGTACGTGCGCACGGCGGTCGCGGCCGGCATGGACGTCGACGACTTCGCGCCGCGTCTGTCCTTCTTCTTCGTGGCGCGTACGACGTTGCTGGAGGAGGTCGCCAAGTTCCGTGCGGCGCGCCGGATCTGGGCGCGGCTGATGCGGGAGGAGTTCGGCGCGAAGGACCCCAGGTCGTCGATGCTCCGTTTCCACACCCAGACGGCCGGGGTCCAGCTGACGGCCCAGCAGCCGGAGGTGAACCTGGTGCGGGTGGCGGTCCAGGCCCTGGGCGCGGTCCTCGGCGGCACCCAGTCGCTGCACACCAACTCCTTCGACGAGGCGATCGCACTGCCGACCGACAAGAGCGCGCGTCTGGCGCTGCGCACCCAGCAGGTGCTGGCGTACGAGACCGACGTGACGGCGACGGTCGACCCCTTCGCGGGTTCGTACGCCGTGGAGCGGATGACGGACGACGTGGAGGCGGCGGCCGTCGAGCTGATGCGGCGGGTCGAGGACCTCGGGGGCGCGGTGGCGGCGATCGAGCACGGCTTCCAGAAGGGCGAGATCGAACGGAACGCCTACCGCATCGCGCAGGAGACCGACGCGGGGGAGCGGGTGATGGTCGGCGTCAACCGGTTCCGGCTGGACGAGGAGGAGCCGTACGAGCCGCTGCGTGTCGACCCCGCCATCGAGGCCCGGCAGGCGGAGCGCCTCACCCGGCTGCGCGCCGACCGCGACCGGGCGGCCCTCGCCGCGGCCCTCACCGCCCTCAAGAAGGCCGCCGAGGGCGACGACAACGTCCTGCCCCCGATGAAGGAGGCGCTGCGGGCGCGGGCCACGGTGGGCGAGGTGTGCAACGCGCTGCGGGAGGTGTGGGGGGTGTACGTCCCGACGGACGCGTTCTGACGGACGGCACCCTCAGGCGTTGTCGGACCCGCGTGCGAGACTGCTTCTCATGTTCGGCGTCATCGATCTCCCCACCTATCTGGCAGGACTCGTCCTGATCGTCCTGCTGCCCGGCCCCAACTCCCTCTACGTGCTGTCCGTCGCCGCCCGGCAGGGGATCCGGGCCGGTTACACCGCCGCCGCGGGCGTGTGGTGCGGGGACACCGTGCTGATGACGCTGTCGGCGGCCGGGGTCGCCTCGCTGCTCAAGGCCAACGCCGTGCTGTTCGGGATCGTGAAGTACGCGGGCGCCGGCTATCTCACCTGGCTGGCGATCGGGATGCTGCGGGCGGCCTGGACGATGTGGCGGTCGCGGAAGCAGCAGGCGGCGGAGCAGACGGCACCGGTCGCCGCCGCGACGCAGGAGCGCCCGTACCGCCGCGCCCTGGTGATCAGCCTCTTCAACCCGAAGGCGATCCTGTTCTTCATCGCCTTCTTCGTGCAGTTCGTCGACCCTGGGTACGCCTACCCGGCGCTGTCCTTCGTCGTCCTCGGCGCCTTCGCCCAGCTGGCCAGCTTCCTCTACCTCAGCGCCCTGATATTCAGCGGCACCAAGCTGGCCGACGCGTTCCGCCGCCGCAAGCGGATGTCGGCGACGGCCACTTCGGCGGCGGGGGTGCTGTTCCTCGGGTTCGCGGTGAAGCTGACGCTGGCCAGCGCCTGACCCTGAGCCACCGGGCGGGCCCGGCCGCCGGGGTCACAGGTGTTCGGTCAGCCGCTCGGCGGCCCAGTCGGCCCATTCCGCCGAGGTCGTCGACCCGCGCAGGCCGTATTCGAGGATCAGCCAGCCGCAGATCTGCACCGGGTCGCCGACCCATTCGACGTTGTCCCGCACGGCTTCCAGCGCGGTGAGGCGCTCGCGGTTGATGCGGGCGAAGTTCTCCAGGTAGTCGACGCCCTCCTCGCGGCTGAGCGTCCACAGGAAGAAGACCCGCAGCAGGGCGGCGCTGCGGAAGGCGAAGTCGGTGCCGGGTTCGGTGAGCCAGCCGCGCAGTTCCGCGCGCCCTGCGTCGGTGATGCCGTACTCGCGGCGCTGGCGTGCGCCGGTCCCGGTGACCTCGATCAGCCCCTTCTCGCTGAGCTTCGCCAACTCGCCGTAGACCTGGCTCTTCTGGGCGGGCCACACGGCGGACAGGCCCGACTCGAACCGCTTGAGCAGGTCGTATCCACTGGCGGGCTGCTCGGCCAGGAGGCCGAGGAGTGCGTGGGGCAAGCTCATGGCCTCACCCTACCTTTCCGGAATTCACCCGTCACGACTGGACAGAGCAAGATCGACCGGCCATTCTTGGACCGTCCAACATTGGACTCTCACCTTGTCCGAAGGAGACAACCGGTGAACTACGTCCGCGGGTTCGCGCCCTGGCTGTGTTACGCGGCCCTGAGCCCGGTCGACTGGCGACTGGGCACGAGCGCCGCCGCCCTGGTCGCGCTGTATCTGCTCGCCTGGCAGCTCCGCGCCCGCACGGTCGACCTTCTGGGGGCCGCCACCTGCGGGTTCTTCGTGGTCATGGCCGGTATCGCGCTGGCCGACCCGGGGACCGCACTCCAGCACTGGATCTGCGCCCTGGCCAACGCCACCCTGGCGGCCACGGCCCTGGCCTCCCTGGCCGTCCGTCGCCCGTTCACCCTGGCCTTCGCCCGGGCCGAGGTGCCCAAGGAGTTCTGGGACTCCCCCCGGTTCATCAGGTTCAACATGGTGCTGACCGCCATCTGGGCGGCCGGGTTCGCCCTCGGCGCGCTCGCCTGCGCCGCCGTCGTCGACTACGACCACTCCGCGACCGCGCCGCTCGTCACCGCCCAGGTCCTGGCGTTCGTCCTCCCCTTCGCCGTCGGCGGCCGGTACGCGGCACGGGCCAGGGCCCGCGCCGCGCAGGCCCTGGCGTGACGTCCACAGCTCCGCACACTTCTGCACGGCTCTACACGAGGAAGCAGTCGAACATGCCCGACACCCGCGCGCAGCACACCGCCGGGCCCCAGGACCGGACCGAGGACACCGAGGAGGCACCCGGCCCCGGAGGCCGGCCGGTGAGTCCGGAGCGGCTGATCTACTTCTCGGACGCGGTGGTGGCCATCGCCATCACCCTGCTCGCCCTGGAACTGCCGGTCCCCACCGGGGAGGTCCACGGCAACTCCGGCGTCCTGCACTTCCTGCGCGAGCACCTCGCGGAGTACACCGCGTTCCTGGTCAGCTTCTGGGCCATCGCCATCCACTGGATGATCCACCAGCGGCTGTTCCGGTACGCGACCGGACTCTCGGGCGGTGCCATCCGGTGGAACCTGCTGTGGCTGCTCGCGATCGTCGTCACCCCGTTCACCACGAAGCTGCTGACCAGCGAGGCCGACGCGTTCCAGGTCCAGTTCATCGTGTACGCGGCCAACCAGGTCCTGACCTGCCTGTTCTTCTGGCTGGCCGTCACGGACCTGCGCAGGTCGGGGGTGCTGGACACCGGTGACTCGGCGGCGGCCGTGTCGAACACGATGAGCTGGCTGACGGCGCTGATGCTGTCCTTCCTCATCTCCATACCGGTCGCACTGGTCACCCACTGGGCGTCCGTGTGCTGGGCCCTGCTCCCCGCGATCCGTATCTGCCTGCGCGGCCTCCGGCGAGGGCCCCGCGCCGCGGCCGCCACGTGAGCCGCGCACCGGGGGTTTTCGGCGCCGCGCGCTACACGGCGGCGAAGGCCCCGGTGCGCGCCGCGTACGTCCGCAGTCCCTCGGCCGTCTCGCCCGCCCAGCCCACATAGCCGTCCGGGCGGACCAGGAACACCCCCGGGCCGTACGACTCCGGGGCCGGCACGCCGCCGATCCCGGGCACCGGTTCCGGGGCCAGCAGCGTCCAGTGCGGCCCCCGGAACGCGTCGAACATCCGCACCCCGTCCGCGTTCCGCCCGTCGGGCGCGCGGTCGCCCGCCCGTACCGGTCCCGGATCGGCCCGGGTCTCCTCGGTCAGCGAGGACTCCCGGTAGCCGATGCCCAGCTGGACCGTGGCCTCGCCCCGCCGGACCTCGCCGTGGTGGACGCTCGTCGAGAGGCCCAGCATGGCGGCGGCGTTCGCCCGGCGCTCCTCCTCGTAGGTGTCGAGGAGCGTGTCCGGGGCCCGGCCGGCGAGTACCGCGGCCAGCTTCCAGCCCAGGTTGTAGGCGTCCTGGACGCTGGTGTTCAGGCCCTGGCCGCCGGCCGGGGAGTGGACGTGGGCCGCGTCGCCGGCCAGGAAGACCCGGCCCACCCGGAACCGGTCGGCCAGCGCGGCGCGCGGGCGGAAGTCGGAGGCCCAGCGCACCTCGGTGATGTCCGCCGCGTCGAGGTGGCTGTACGTCGTCACCAGCCGGCGCAGGCCTTCCAGGGACAGGTCGGTCTCCGTGCCCTCGGGCAGCCTGCCGCTCAGCTGGAAGTCGTCGGTGCCGGCCAGCGGGCACAGCGCCACACCGCAGCCGTCGTCGCCGACGAAGATGTGCCAGTGCTCGCGGTCGAGGCCCCGCACCCGCAGGTCGGCCACCAGGAACGGGCTCGGGTCGACCGACTCGCCGGTCATTCCGACGCCCACCGCACGCCGTACGGTCGAACGCCCGCCGTCCGCCGCCACGACATACCGCGCACGAGCCGTCGTACCGTCGGCGAAGCGGGCGGTCACTCCCTCCGCGTCCTGCTCAAGCCCCGTCAGCCCGCGCCCGAACGCGACCCGGCCGCCCAGCTCCCGCAGCCGCGCGTACAGCACCTCCTGCGTGCGCCACTGCGCGACCATCAGCGGTTCCGTGTACGGCGCGCCCTCGTCCGCCGCCACCGTGTCGAACATCGGCTTGGTCCCGAGGGGCTCGCCGTTCTTCCAGAACAGCTGGGGCGGGTAGGGGCCGCCGGCCGCGCGCATCGCGTCGAGCACGCCGAGGTCGTCGTACACCTCCTGCGTCCGGGGCTGGATCCCCTTGCCGCGCGAGCCCGGGAACAGCTTCTCGCCGGACTCCACGACCAGTGCGTCCACCCCGCGCCGGGCGAGGTCGATCCCGAGGGCGAGCCCGGTGGGCCCGGCACCCACGACCAGAACATCCATCGCATCCAT
Source organism: Streptomyces sp. NPDC001980 (assembly GCF_040296885.1). Classification (NCBI taxonomy): domain Bacteria; kingdom Bacillati; phylum Actinomycetota; class Actinomycetes; order Kitasatosporales; family Streptomycetaceae; genus Streptomyces; species Streptomyces sp. NPDC001980. The sequence continues at coordinate 51,124 of NZ_JBEOYD010000028.1, forward strand.
CGCATTTCTCCTTAACGCTGTTAAGTGCCGTCGACGACAAGGCTGCCCTTAACGCTGTTAAGCTGTCAAGCGTGAGTACGGAACGACGCGCCCCCCTCGACCGCCGCCGGGTCGCCGACACGGCTCTGCGCCTGCTGAACGAGGTCGGTCTGGAGGGGCTGACCCTGCGGGCCATCGCCAGGGAGCTGGACGTCAAGGCCCCGGCGCTGTACTGGCACTTCAAGGACAAGCAGGCGCTGCTCGACGAGATGGCGACGGAGATGTACCGCCGCATGGTCGCGGTCACGCGGCTCGACCCCGCCGGCACCTGGCAGGACGGGCTGCGCACGGCGAGCGGGGGGCTGCGCACGGCCCTGCTCGGCTACCGCGACGGCGCGAGGGTCTACAGCGGCTCACGCTTCACGGGCATCGACCACGCTCCGGAGCAGGAGACCTACCTGCACGTCATGACGGAGGCCGGCTTCACCCTCGCCCAGGCGGCCCAGGCCGGCATGACGACGAACGCGTACACCATCGGCTTCGTCATCGAGGAACAGGGCGTGGAACCCCTCCCGGGCCAACGCCGGGAGGGCTACGACGTCGACGAACGAGCCCGCATGCTGGCCGACTTCCCCCTCTCGGCGGCAGCGGGCCGAGAACTCTTCACCGACTACGACCGCCAGTTCGAGGAGGGCCTGGAACTGGTCATCACCGGAGTCGCCGCGCGTTACAAGATCACCTGAGGGCCCCGCGCCCCAAAGGGGGCGCGGGGCTGTATTGAGTTTGTGGCTCCGCCGCGTGGGCGCGACCAGCCACGACGGCGCCGCACCCGCCCCACAGCCCCCGCCTCGCGACTACCGCATCGCCCGCCGCAAAGCCCGCGTGAGCACAGGCGGCAGCAGATCCACCGCAACCCTCCGCACCCGGCTCCGCCGACGCGGCACCGAGGCCGCCGACCCCGACATCACCGGCGCCGCAGGCGCTGAAGTCGGCTCAGGCGCCTCCGGCGCGTCGGCATAGCGCGACAGCGGAAACTCCGGCTCCCGCATCCCCTTCGACTTCAGCCGTATGATCCGGTGCCCCGCCGCCTCCTGCATGCTCAGGTGGCAGTCGGTCCGCCCCCGCGCCATCTCGATCAGCTCCTCCTGCACCGCCCCGGGGTCGCCCCACGTGCCGTACAGCTTCTGGGTGCTGATGCATATCGGGTGCAGGTCCCCGTTGAGGACCGCCTCCCAGGTGGCGACGGAGACGCCGGGCGTGTGCTCGGAGCGGAAGTCGTCGAGGACCACGATCCCGTCGGGCAGGAGCAGCTCGCGCGCCGCCGCTATGTCGCCGTGCACATGCTCGTACAGGTGCGACGCGTCGATGTGCACGAACCGGCAGGAGCGCGGCGCGACCTCGGCCGGCACGACCGAGCTGGGCCCCTGGAGCACCCGGGGCAGCTCGTCGTGGAAGGCGAGGTAGTTCTCCTCGAAGAGACGCCGGGTCAGCTTGCCGTACGACTTCGTCGACTCCGCGCGGTTCGCGTCGTCGGGTGCGTCGCCCTCGAAGAGGTCGCAGACCGTGAAGGACTCGCCGGGCTGCAGGTGCCGGCCGGTGAAGATCGCGCTCTTGCCCATGTAGACCCCGACTTCGAGGAGGTCGCCCCGCGTCGAGGAGGCCTCCTGGCGGCTCAGGAACCAGTCGAAGAGCACCTGGTCGAGCACGGGGAACCAGCCGGGGACGTCGTCGAGACGGCGGGGCAGTCGGGTCGTTTCCTGGGTGGTGGACATACGGAAGGAGCACTCCCTCGATACGCGGTACGCGGTACGCAGTGCGGCAGCCTGTGGGAAACCTGCGGACCGCCTGTGCATGGCTGGGCTCCACGGTGCCTGCCCGCCACGCGCCTCCGAAAGCGGCCGAGAGGTGAAAGGCGGGTCAATTTTCCAAAGTGAACGGGAGGTGAATCAAAGGCGAATCAGGGCGCCTTCAGGGCCCTTTTCAGTCTCGGCCCGACCGGTGTCTCCACGAACCGGTGGATCAGCCGGGCCAGCCCGAGCATCCCGAAGACCGTGACCAGCAGCGTCGGCCATGGCGGGATTCCCCACCCTCGGTGCAGCACCCGGATCACGAACCATCCGATGTGTTCGTGGACCAGGTAGAACGGGTAGGTCAGCGCCCCGGCCGTGGTCAGCCAGGGCCAGGCCGCCCAGCGCGTCCAGCCGGCCGCCACCGCCGCGACCGCGGCGAACGCCAGGGTGACGACGAGCATCACGACGTACGGGTTGCGCGGGCTGCCCGGGTGCCACAGTCCCCCGGTGGCCGTGCGCAGCCCGAGGATCCAGGAGAGCGCCACGATGCCCCAGGGCAGCAGCCGGCTGCCGAAGCGGTGGACGAGGTAGAGGGCCAGGCCGCCGATGAAGTACGGGGCGTACTGGGGCATCACGAGCAGCTCGGCCCACGATCCGTCGCCGGCCGCGGTGGACAGTACGGCGGCCAGGGTCCACACCGAGCAGAACAGCACCACTCTGCGGTAGGTGACGCCGGGCAGGACGACGGTCAGCGCGAACAGGGCGTAGAAGCGGACCTCGACCCAGAGCGTCCAGCAGACGCCGAGCACGCGCGGTACGCCCATGGGCTGTTGGAGCATCGTCAGGTTGACCAGGAACTCGTCGGGCCGCACCGCGCGGACGACGGCGGGCAGGACCAGGGACGTGCCGGTGACCAGTACCAGGGCGACCCAGTACGCGGGGTAGAGGCGGGCGACGCGGGAGCGGAAGAAGTCGCCGAGGGAGCGGCCCCAGCTGCTCATGCAGATCACGAAGCCGCTGATGACGAAGAAGAACTCGACGCCGAGGCAGCCGTAGACGGCCGCCCGGGACAGGGTCGGGAAGACGTGCTCGGGGTTCTGGTGCCAGGACGCGGAGACGACTCCGCCGCGTCCCGCGTAGTGGTAGAGGCAGACCATCAGGGCGGCGGCGAGCCGCAGTCCGTCGAGGGCGAGAAGTCGGGTGCGGGGGTGTCCGGGTGGGGCCGGGACGACCGGGGTCTTCGCAGGCGAGGGCGCCAGTGTGGGGGTCGCGAGTGACATGGTCCGGGACGCCTACCCGAGTCCGGGCCGTTAATCATCCGATCTGTTCGCAGAGTCCCCGGGACGTGCGAAGTCCCATACCGTCACCTGGGGGAATCATAGGAAGTGCGCGGTGAACCTGCTAACCATTCTCTTACTCGTAGGGGTTCGTTAACCATATAGTCGTTTTGGCTTCCTAGTTTCTCCATCCATCCCCCTGGTGCGGGTCACCTCACCACACACAGCGATTACACAAGCTTTGCTTGGCAAAATCAGGAGAGCTATGACGAGGGTCCAGAACAGGCGGGCACCTGCGCGCGGAGGGGAGCTGGACGACTGCCTGCACGCCTGCGCTGTGCACAGCGGCAAAGTGGTCGGCAGCCTCGACCGCCGTCGCGCGGAGCTGGCGGAGCAGCTGCGCAAGCTGCTGGTGGTCGTTGCCACGGAAGGCACCACCACGCCCGCGCCCGCCTCGGCCGGCGGTGCGACGGCGCTTCTCAAGCGCGCCGTCAAGGGCGCGGCGAGCCCCTCGGGCGGGATCAACAACGACCTGCTGGACGCTCTCCTCGCGGTCGCCAACAAGGCCCTGGAGTGCGGTTACAACGACGAGCTGAACCTCGCCCTGGTGATCAGCGACACCGTCCTCGCCCAGCGCAAGAACTCCCGCGCCGGCTGGCGGCTGCGCGCCCGCATCCTGGAGGGCCTCGGCGAGGAGGGCGAGGCCGTCGAGGCCTACGAGCGCTACCTGGAACTCACCACCGACGACGGCTTCGGCGTCGCCAACCGGATATCCGGCATGCGCCGCGCCGCCGAACGCGAACGCGAACTGCTCGACCTCCTGAAGCGCCAGGTCCCCGCCGCCACGGACCACGTCCGGGCGCCCTCCACCGCCACCTGGGCCGAGGGCCTCGCCCTGCAGGCCGTCGGCGACTGGCGGGCCGCCGAGCCCCGCCTGGTCGGCGCGCTGCTCGCCCTCGCCGAGGACGAGGCGCCGGTGAACGACCGGCAGGAGCTGCTCAGCCAGTACCTGGACCTGCGCCTCGCCGAGGGCAACGACGCCGGCATCGCCGAGGCCGTCGCGCTCTACTCCGAGCAGCGCCGGATCCGGATGCGCGGCCCGGTCGCCAACCCGACCGTCGACGGCGTGCAGTGGATCAGCCTCGGCGAGTTCCGCAACCAGATCGCCGGCAAGTCGGTCTGCCTGATCGCCAACTCGGGCCGGGTCGGCGCGAGCGGCATCGGCAAGCAGATCGACGACTACGACCTGGTCGTGCGCTTCAACTCGTACAAGATCGACCCGAAGCACACCGGTGAGCGCACCGACATCCACGTCAGCATCCACAAGCACGCCTTCAACTGGGAGAAGCCGGTGACCACCCGGCTGATCTTCGGCGGCGTCTCGGGCGACTGGAAGCACTCGCTGCGCAACAAGCTGGTGCCCGGCGCGCAGAAGTACCTCGGCGACGAGTCGCTGCGCTGGCCGATGCGGAACATCGGGCAGATCAGCGCCGACGCCTGGACGGGCATCCCGACCTCCGGGTTCAACATGCTGTGGCTGCTGGACTTCCTGGACGTCAGCCCGACCCTGGACCTGATCGGCTTCGACTTCTACGAGAGCGGCGCCTACCGCGTGCAGGAGGCCATGAAGCTGGCCATCACCTCCGTGCACGAATACACCAGCGAGAAGGATTGGGTCATGCAGCGGGCCCAGAGCGTGACGGACATGAGGATCTCCCTGCGATGACGACCACCTTCACCTCGGCGATACCGAACACCGACGCGAGCGCCCTCACCAAGAAGCGCCGGATCGCGTTCGCGTCCTACGTGGACGAGAACTACCTGCCCGGCTTCCTGGTCCTGCTGCGCAGCCTCGCCCTGTCCAACCCGGGCGTCTGCGAGGACTTCGTCGTGCTCTACGACGACCTGCGCCCGGCCTCCATCGCCAAGATCCGCGCCCTGCACCCGCGGATCGTGCTGCAGCGGGTCAACGACACGCACTACGACTCGTACGTCAAGGGCGACCAGGACAACTACCTGGTCCGCAAGGCGTACTTCATCCTCGACATCTTCCGGCTGCGCGACTACGACACGGTCATCACCCTGGACACCGACATGGTCGTCCTCGGTGGTCTCGGCGAGCTCCTGGAGCTGCGCGAGGGTCTCGCGGCCGTCCCGCAGTTCTTCTACGGGCAGCACAAGCTGAACTCCGGTCTTCTGGTGATCCAGAAGGAGTACCTGTCCGACGAGTTCTGCGCGAAGATCGACAAGGCCGGCCGCAGCGGCGAGTACGAGCTGGACAAGCACGACCAGGGCATCCTGAACGCCGTCCTGGACGGCGACTTCGTGCGCCTCGACGCCAAGTACAACTTCGTCAAGCGGCGGCTCTCCGGCGACCTCCCGGTCCCGGAGGACACCAAGATCCTGCACTTCACCGGGCGCCACAAGCCCTGGCAGGGCGGCGAGGCCGGCTACGCGCAGGCCGAGGACCGCTGGCGCGAGTTCGAGCTGACCGACGCCGAGTTCCACGCGGCCTACTTCGCCTCCTCCGGCGGCCTCCACCACGACCTGGTCGTCCACTTCGGCGCCCCGCACGTCAAGCGCACCGGTGACGTCGAGATCGCCCGCAAGGTGGCCGCCGCGCACATCGCCTCCGGCGACTACCAGGACGCCGTCGACGTCATGAGCAGCGTCCGCATCCCGCTGGACGAGGCCTGGCCGCACGAGGTGCTCGGGCACGCCCTGATGAGCGTCTCGCGCTACGACGAGGCCAAGACCCAGCTGCTGCTCGCCAGCGCCGCCCCCAACCGGGCCGCGACCGCCTTCGCGCGGCTCGCCCAGATGGCCTGGGTGCACGGCGACAACACCGAGGCCCTCCGGTACGCCACCGCCGGCCTCACCGTCGACCCCACGCACCGCTCCAGCCGCCTGTGGGCCCAGCGCGCCGCCGCCGTCCCCTCCCAGGAGCAGGGCAGCGCCGAGGACCAGCTGGCGCACGTCGCGTTCTACATGGACCGGCAGGGCAACGCGGGCGACAAGCTGCTCCCGGAGACCGTCCGGCTCGGCTTCGGCCCGGACACCACCTCCCGGCGCTGGCACTCGGTGCACGCCCACCGCTACTTCGACAAGGCCGCCCTGGAGCGCGTCAACGCCCGCCGGGGCCTGGTCATCGGCGGCGGCGGTCTGTTCATCCCGGACACCATGCCCAACGGCAACAGCGCCTGGCAGTGGAACGTCCCGGACGAGCACCTGCGCGCCATCGACGTCCCGATCATGATCTACGCGGTCGGCTTCAACGCCTTCGACGGCCAGTCCTACCGTGCCCAGCGGTTCAACGAGAGCCTGCGGCTGCTGGTCGAGAAGTCCTCCTTCTTCGGCCTGCGCAACCACGGCTCCATCGCCAAGGTCCGCGGCATGCTCCCGCCGGAGCTCCAGGACAAGGTCGTCTTCCAGCCCTGCCCCACCACGGTCATGCGCCAGCTGGTGACCGGCTGGACCGACCCGGCGTACCGCGAGGACACGGTCATGCTCAACGCGGCCTACGACCGCGCCGGGCTGCGCTTCGGCCATGACTACGCGCACTTCCTCGCCGAGATGGCCAAGGCCGTCCGCAAGATCGGCGAGCACACCGAGGTCAAGTGCGTGGCGCACTCCCTCGACGACGAGAAGATCGCCTTCGACCTGCGCCGCGAGCACGGCATCTCGCTGCCGGTGATCCCGATGTACGACTTCTCCAACGACGAGATCCGCGAGACGTACGCCAAGACCCGCCTGGTCATCGGCATGCGCGGGCACGCCGGCATGATCCCGTTCGGGGTCGGCACGCCGATCATCTCGCTCATCTCGCACCCGAAGATGGCGTACTTCCTGAACGACATCGAGCGGCCCGAGTGGGGCGTCTCGGTGCACGAGAAGAACCTCGGCGAGATCCTCACCGAGCGCGCGATCGGCATCCTCGACAACCACAGCCGCACCGTCGCCGACGTGCACGACCGGCAGGAACAGCTGTGGAAGGTCACCCAGGACAACGCTGCCACGATCAAGAAGATCCTGGGCCGGTGACACCGAAGGGGCGGGTCCGCTCCGGACCCGCCCCATGGGCAGCGCCCCGTAAGGGGCGCGGGGAACTGCGCGACCAGCCACGACGGCGCCGCAGACGACATGCCACGGCGCTTCCAGCGAAGCGCTTGGCGAAGCGCCTAGCGGCGCACGACCCGGCGCAGGTTGCGTGCCTTGCGCGCCATCCGGCGGACGGTCGCGTTGCGCAGCGGGAACGTCAGCTGGGACGGCACCCCGCCGGGCAGCCCGAGCGAGGTCAGGCGCTTCCGCTTGAAGTAGCGAATGGTGGTGTCGTTCAGGTGCTTCGTCAGGTACCGCTCGGTCTCCGCGCGCAGCTGCGGGTAGATCTTCGGCTGCATCGCGAAGCCCACCGCGCGGATCAGCTCGCCGAGCGCCTCGACGCTCAGCCGCGGACGCTGCTCCTCGACCGCCTTGCGGTCGGTCAGCTCCGGGATCAGCGCGTCGACGACGGTGACCGGGACGCGGTTGCTGTTCTCGTACGGGGTGAGCTTGTCGAGCAGGGTGTCGGTGCCGACGCAGGCGGTCGGCAGGCCGTACAGCGCGGACGCGGTGAGCAGCGCGGTGGAGAAGCAGCCGACGACCAGGGCGGGACGCATCCGCTGGTAGAGCACCTCGGCGAGGACCGTGGTGTCCAGGACGGTGAGGTCGACCTTGAGCTTCTCGGCCTCCTGCTCCAGGGTGCGGGCGAACCGGGCCGGGGCGGAGGGGTGCGGCTTGAACACGACCTTGGTGTGGCCGAGTTCGACGGCGCCCTTCAACATCCGGACGTGCAGGTTCTCCTCCTGCTCGGGGGAGAGGATGCCGAGCGCGGAGAGGTACTGGCCGAGCAGCAGGGCCGGTTCCTCGATCTGCGGGAGCTCGTCGCCGCTGGGCGAGAGTTCGGCGAGCACCTTGGTGAACGCCGCGGTCGGCACGACCTCACCCTCGACGCCGAACTCGGTGAGCAGCATCGGCTTCAGGCCCGGCACCAGGTCGAGGTGGAGGACCCGGTCGACGCGGGTGCCGACCAGCGGGTCGATCTTGTTGCGGGTCGGGCCGTAGCTCATCAGGCCGTCGGCGTAGACCGTGACCGGGGCGCCGGTGAAGATCTGGGTGAGGCTGAGCGAGGGGTTGACCTGGATCGACTCGACGGCGAACTCGACGTCGTCGTCGCCCAGCTGCCACTCGTGGCGCAGGAAGCGTTCCCACAGCGGGAAGTCCTCCAGGCGCGGGGCCCAGCCGCCCGGGTGGAACGGGAAGATCGTCTCGTTGTACGAGATCACGTCGTCGAAGCGGTCGCGCAGCCGCTCGAAGCCGGGCGCCTCGTCCAGGCCCGGGGTGGTCTCGGGGGTCGCCGCGTTGTTGCAGACCAGCAGGATGCGCCGGTCGGCCGGGCGGAAGGCGCCGGAGTCCAGGGCGGCGGCCAGGGTGGCCGTGCCGTAGAGGGTGGACGCCTGGAAGATCTGGGTGGTCACGCGGCGGCTCCCGCGGGGGCGGGACGGCGGCGCAGCCGGCGCAGCTTGGTGGCGCGCTGGAGGTCCATGGAGTCCAGGGCCTCGTCCAGCACGTCCTGCGGCATGCGCCGCAGTGCGGCCGCACTCATGGATTTCAGCTTCTTCGCCACCGCGGGCTCGAACCTTTCGATGGATCCCAGGTGATGGGAAATGATGGCGCAGTAGGTACGGACGGCCTTCGGCAGGAGTTCCTTCGCGTCGGCGTCCTGTGCGGTTTCCTCGATCACCTGGTCGAACGCGCGAATGAAATCGAGCTGACGGACGTCGCCGATCTGCGTGAGTGACGAGGCTACGCCACGCCGGTAGAAGACGCCGAGCAGGTTCACCGCCGCGAAGGACCCGGCCTCCCGGTGCAGCTTCCAGATCCACGGCCGGTCCTCGGCCGTGCGCAGCCCGTCCGTGAAATGGACGAGCCCCTTGTCCACCAGACGGCGGTGGTAGACGCCCGCCCACGCGTAGGCGTAGTCGACGGAGGTGGACCGGTCGGCGGGCAGGATGGCGTCCCGCGGGTTCATCACGACGTTCCGGCGGCCGACCGGCACCCGGGTCACGACCCGGGCGCGCGCGGTGCACTGCACATGGTCGGTGCGGACGAAGTCGCAGCCCAGCGACTCGATTGCGTCGACCAGCTGGGGGTAGTAGCCCGGCGCCAGCCAGTCGTCGCCGTCCAGGAAGGTCACGTACTCGCCGCGCGCTTTGTCGATGCCGGTGTTGCGCGCGGTGGCCAGACCTCCGTTCAGCTCGTGTCTGACATGGACCGCGCCGGGGAGCTCGCGCTCGGCCCGCGCGAGAATCTCTGGTGTCCCGTCGGTCGAGCAGTCGTCGACGAGAATGAATTCGAAGTCCTCACGCGCGTTCGCGCGCAGGCTCCTCAGGGTGTCGGGCGCGTATTGCTGCACGTTGTAGAACGGCACGATGACGGAGAGCTTGACCACGTGGAGGACGTTAGGCGGACGCCCGTCATCCGTCTTGACTGTCGCCTTGAATCCAGGTGAACGACGCGTGGCGAAGCTGTGAACCAGGCAATTTTCTGGGCTTATCCCGAGCTGATTCCCCATCCGGAGATGTGTTGTTAACCTTTTGTTGGATTCGGGTTCGGGAGTTCCTCGGAATCGCTTCCTAGCGTCTTGGATGTGCCAGCAAGTGCAACGAAGTCCCTGCGGGTGGCCGTCCTGGCGGATTCCGATACTCGGTGGAAGTGGGGGGCGCTCACCGCGAAGCGCCTGATTCCCAACGAAAACGACAATTCGGACATTCGGCTCGACGGCTACCTCCTGCGCGGCCGTGCCACCCCGACCGCCCGCCAGCTCCAGGAGGTCGGCGTCCACGCGGACTCGCTCCGCGAGGTCACGGCCGTCGAGTTCCTGAGAGAGATGGACCAGCAGTCGTACGACATCCTCGTCCTCTCCCTCGTCGGTGGCGGGACGCAGGCCATGCTGCACGGGCTGCGCAGCGCGTGGGCCGGCCGGGAGAAGCGGCCCGTCGTCGTCACCGGCTATGTCGGAGTCGTCTACGAGAAGCTCGCCGACGGTCTGCTGCTGCGGCACGGCGCGGACCTGGTCCTCGCCAACTCCCGCCAGGACGCCGACCGGTTCCGGGCGGTGTACGACGGAGTCGGCGCCGACTCCTCGTCGGTGACCGAGGTCGCGCTGCCGTTCCTCGGCGGGGCGCCCTACGAGGGCGAGCACGACCCGTACACCGTGGTGTTCGCCGCCCAGCCCTCCGTCCCGGACAGCCGCAAGGACCGTACCTACCTGCTCAACCGGCTGATCGAGCACGCCCGCAAGCACCCCGAGCGGGAGGTGCTGCTCAAGCTGCGCTCCAAGCCCGGCGAGCACACCACCCACATCGAGGAACTGCCGTACCAGAAGCTGGTCCAGGGCAAGGACGTGCCCGCCAACTTTCGGCTGGTCTACGGCCACATGGGCGAGGTCCTCGACCGCACCGACCTGCTTGTCACGATGAGCTCGACGGCCGCCCTGGAGTCCCTGCACCGCCGGATCCCCACCGTGGTCCTCACCGACCTCGGCATCCGCGAGGCGCTCGGCAACCACCACTTCGTCGGCTCCGGCTGCCTCGCCTCCTGGGACCAGCTCGACGCCGGACACCGCCCGGCGCCCGACGCCGAGTGGGTCTCGCGGCAGGGCGTCGCCGCTGACGGCAGCTACGCCACGGCCTTCGACGCGGCCCGCGAACGCATCGCGAAGCTGCTCGCGCGGCCCGGTGGGCTGCCGCCCCTGAACCCGTACTACACACCCGAGACCGCGTCCGGTTACCTGCCCGGCATCCTGGCCCGCCACCACCTCGGCCCCGACGGCGTCCCGCTTCCGGGCGCGCCCGCCGCCGACAAGGCCCCGGGCCCCGTCCGCCAGATCGTGCGCCGGGCCGCACGCGGCGCCTACCGCCACGGCGTCCAGCGGGTGGCCCCCGTGATCCGACGAATGGGAGAGCTGTGAGCGACCGGATCCCGCGCCAAGGAGCCTCGCTCCAAGCGTCCGAAGGAACTGAGCCGATGTCCCACCCCGAAGGGGCCGTAGTGCCCCGCGTCCTCGCCGTGATCCCCGCCAGGGGCGGCTCCAAGGGCGTGCCCGCCAAGAACCTCGCCCCGGTCGGCGGCGTCCCGCTGGTCGCCCGCGCGGTCCGCGAGTGCGTCGCCTCCCGCCTGGTCACCGACGTGGTCGTCTCCACCGACGACCAGGCGATCGCCGCGGCCGCCCGCTCGGCCGGCGCCGAGGTCGTGCTGCGCCCCGCCGCCATCGCCGGTGACACCGCCACCTCCGAGGCCGCCGTCCTGCACGCCATGGACGCCCACGAGGCGCTGCACGGCGCCACGGTCGACGTCGTGCTGCTCGTGCAGTGCACCAGCCCGTTCATCGTCCGCGAGGACATCGACGGGGTGGCCGGCGCGATCGTCGACAACGGCGCCGACACCGCCCTGACCGTGGCCCCCTTCCACGGCTTCGTCTGGCGCGACGAGGTGCACGCCCCGGTGCCGGTACCGGCTACGGGTGACGCCGACGAGGCCGCCGCCAGCGGCGGCTTCGGCGTCAACCACGACAAGTCGTTCCGCCCGCGCCGCCAGGACCGCCCCCAGGACTTCCTGGAGACCGGCGCCGCCTACGCGATGCGCGCCGACGGCTTCCGCGAGCACCAGCACCGCTTCTTCGGCCACACCGAACTGGTGCGGACCGACCCCGCGCGCGTCCTGGAGATCGACGACCCGCACGAGCTGGCCCGCGCCCGCGCCCTGGCCCCGCTCTTCGACGCGGACCGTCCCGGCGCGCTGCCGACCGCCGACGACGTCGACGCGGTCGTACTGGACTTCGACGGCACCCAGACCGACGACCGGGTGCTGATCGATGCCGATGGAAAGGAGTTCGTCTCCGTGCACCGCGGCGACGGACTCGGCATCGCCGCCCTGCGCAAGAGCGGGCTGAAGATGCTGATCCTCTCCACGGAGCAGAACCCGGTCGTCGCCGCCCGGGCCCGGAAGCTACAGATTCCGGTCCTGCACGGCATCGACCGCAAGGACCTCGCCCTCAAGCAGTGGTGCGAGGAGCAGGGCATCGCTCCCGAGCGCGTGCTCTACGTCGGAAACGACGTCAATGACCTCCCGTGCTTCGCCGTAGCCGGCTGGCCCGTGGCGGTCGCGAGCGCCCACGACGTCGTACGCGGCGCCGCACGTGCGGTCACCACCCTCCCCGGCGGTGACGGCGCGATCCGAGAGATCGCCAGCTGGATCCTCGGCCCCTCTCTCGATTCCCTCCCGAAGTAAGGACACCCCACAGTCATGAGCAACTCCCGCCTGCGCCAGTTCGGTTCCCGTGAGGTCGGCCCCGGCAAGCCCGTCTACATCTGCGGCGAGATCGGCATCAACCACAACGGTGAGCTGGAGAACGCCTTCAAGCTGATCGACGTCGCCGCCGAGGCCGGCTGTGACGCCGTCAAGTTCCAGAAGCGCACCCCGGAGATCTGCACCCCGCGCGACCAGTGGGACATCGAGCGCGACACCCCCTGGGGCCGCATGACCTACATCGACTACCGCCACCGCGTGGAGTTCGGTGAGGACGAGTACCGTCAGATCGACGAGTACTGCAAGAGCAAGAACATCGCCTGGTTCGCCTCCCCGTGGGACACCGAGGCCGTCGCCTTCCTGGAGAAGTTCGACATCCCCGCCCACAAGGTCGCCTCCGCCTCCCTCACGGACGACGAGCTGCTGAAGGCGCTGCGCGCCACCGGCCGTTCGATCATCCTCTCCACGGGCATGTCGACCCCGAAGCAGATCCGCCACGCGGTCGAGGTCCTCGGCTCCGAGAACATCCTCATGTGCCACGCCACCTCCACCTACCCGGCGAAGGCCGAGGAGCTGAACCTCCGCGTGATCAACACGCTGGAGAAGGAGTACCCGAACGTTCCGATCGGCTACTCCGGCCACGAGACGGGCCTGCAGACCACCCTCGCCGCGGTCGCGCTCGGCGCCACCTTCGTCGAGCGTCACATCACCCTCGACCGCGCCATGTGGGGCTCCGACCAGGCCGCCTCGGTGGAGCCGCAGGGCCTCACCCGCCTGGTCCGCGACATCCGCATCATCTCCGAGTCCCTCGGTGACGGCGTCAAGAAGGTCTACGACTCCGAGCTCGGCCCGATGAAGAAGCTGCGCCGCGTCACCGGCGTCGTCGCCGAGGCGGAGATCGCCGCGGCCGCCGGCGAGCCGGTCCAGGTCTGAGCCCGAGTCTGATTGATGTGTTACGACGACGGGACGGTCGTACGTCGATGAGCCCCCGCGCCGGGAACACCGGCCCCCACACACTCGCGTTCGTCGAGAGTCCGGTGCAGCTGCTGAACGTGCTGGAGTGGGCGCATGTCCATGCCCTGCGCGGGTCGGCGGACCCCGTGCCGACCGTACCCGGACAGGTACGGCGCCCGGCATCCGGCATATCTGCACCCGGCGCGGAACTCACGATCGTCGTCCTGTCCCCGACGGACCCCATGACCCGGGGCCAGCTGCGCCGCATGGCGGACCTGGCCCGGGACGAGGGATACCGGGTCCGCTGGGAGGAAGCACGGGGCGGCACCACCGCCCCCTTCCAGACGATCGGCGGCCTGGCGGGCTCCCTCCGCCGGGCCGACCGCATCGTGATGGGAGACCCGTTCTCCCGCTACGTACAGCTTCTGCTGACGATCACCCGCGCCCGTGACCTGGTGGTGGTCGACGACGGCACGGCGACGATGGAGTTCGTCGCCCAGCTGGCCCGTGGCGAACGCCTGGTCCGCTGGCACCGCAAGGGCGGCCGGCCCGGCGCCCGGGACCTGCTCTTCGCCCCGGTCTCCTCCTCCGCCCGCCGCCGCCTCACCCCGAGCGCCCGCCGCCGGGTGGAGGTCTTCTCCTCCATGCCGATGACGGAGACCCCGGCCGGCGTGACGGTCACCGCGAACGACTTCGGCTGGACCCGCGCCCGCTTCGGCCCGCCGCGCATCACCAAGGGCGCCGACATGGTCGGCACCTCCCTGGTGGAGACGGGCGTCGTGGACGGCGAGCGCTACCTGGAGGCCGTCCAGACCCTGGCCAAGGCGCACGGCGCGACCCGCTACTTCGCGCACCGCCGCGAGAGCACCGAGAAACTCCACCGCCTGGCCGCCGAGACGGGCCTGGAGATAGTCCGCCCGGACCTCCCCCTGGAACTGATCGCCCGCCGCGGCCCCATCGGCCGTACGATCCTCAGCTTCCCCTCGACGGTCGTGCACACCCTCCCGCTGGCCCTGGCCGGCACGGGCGTCCGCGTGGCCGTCTGCGACATCGACCCGGCGTGGCTGACGGAGAACGCGTCCCCGCGCGCCCAGGGCTTCCTGTCCGGGGTCACGGGGACGGCGAAGGACGTACACCGGCTGGCGACGGTCGCCGGCCCGGCCTAGGGCGCTCGGAGGGCTCGGCAGGTTCAGAAGGGGTAGTGGGCGTGCTGGGAGGCGAGGGTCACCCAGCGGGTGTTGGAGAACGCCTCGATGCCCCAGCGTCCGCCGAAGCGGCCGTAACCGGAGGCCTGGACGCCGCCGAACGGGGCCTGCGGCTCGTCGGCGACGGACTGGTCGTTGATGTGCACGATGCCGGTGCGGACCCGCCGGGCCACGGCCAGCCCATGGGTGGCGTTCTCGGTGATGATGCCGCAGGTCAGCCCCTGCTCGGTGGCGTTGGCGAGGGCGACGGCCGTGTCGTCGTCGGGGAAGCTCTCCAGCACGCAGACCGGGCCGAAGACCTCCGTGCGGTAGAGGTCCGCGGCCTCGGGCACGTCGGTGAGCACGGTCGCCGGGTGCACCGCGCCCTCCGGTTCCCCGCCGCCGGCCAGCACCCTGGCCCCCTTCGCCACCGCGTCCCCGACCAGCCGCGCCACGCGATGCGCGGAACGCGCGCTGACCAGCGGGCCGACGACGGTACCCGGATCGCCCGGGTCCCCTGCCCGCAGCGCGGCGACCTTCGCGGTGAACCTGCGGGAGAACTCCTCCGCCAGTGACTCGTGGACCAGGACACGGTCGCCGGACATGCAGATCTGCCCGGAGTTCATGAACACGCTGAAGGCGACCGCGTCGACCGCGTACTCCACGTCCGCGTCCGCCAGCACGATCACCGCGTTCTTGCCGCCCAACTCCAGTACGGCGGGCTTGAGATGGCGGGCCGCGAGGCCGCCGACGATCCGGCCCACCTCGGTGGAGCCGGTGAAGTTCACCGCCCGCACCCGCGGGTCGGCGACGAGCACCTCGGCGATCTCGGGCGCGTCCTCGCGGGCGTTGGTGACCACGTTCAGCACGCCGTCGGGCAGCCCGGCCTCCCGCAGCACGTCGGCCACCAGCAGCCCGCAGGCGATCGGCGCGTCCTCGCTGGGTTTCACCACCACCGTGTTCCCGGCCGCCAGCGGCGCCGCCACCGCCCGCACCCCGAGGATGACCGGCGCGTTCCACGGCGCGAACGCGGCGACCACGCCCAGCGGTTCACGCACGGCCAGGCCCAGCGCGCCCTGCTCCTGGGCGCTCAGCACCTCCCCGCGCGGGGCGGTGACCGCGGCCGCCGCCTCGCGCAGGATGTTCGCGCCGAGCGCGACGTTGAAGTACGCCCAGGGCCGGGTGCCACCGGCCTCCTCGGCCATCAGCCCGGCCACCTCCTCGCCCCGCGCGTCCAGCAGGTCGGCGGCCCTGAGGAAGATCGCCCGGCGGGCGAAGGGCGCGAGCGCCGCCCACTCGGCGAAGGCCGCGTCGGCGGCGTCCACCGCCCGCCGTACGTCCTCGGGACCGGCGGCGGCGACGGTCGCGTACACCTCGCCGGTGTACGGGTTGAGGTCTTCCTCGGTGCGGCCGGACGCGGCGGGCACGTCCTTGCCGCCGATCAGCAGGCCACGGGTGACGGTCATGCGAGCTCCTCGGGTGCGGGGCGTGAGTCGGGTGCGGGGCGTGAGTCGGGTGCGAGCGGCCGGTCGGGACGCACCGCCACCTCCAGCAGGAGCGGTGCGGCGCGGTGTGCCAAGTCCGGCAGCAGCGCGTCGAGTTCGGCGAGCAGGGTGGGCCAGTCGGTCACCCGGCGGGCCGGGCAGCCCAGCGAGCGGGCCAGTCCGCAGACGCTGACCTCCTCGAAGGCCGGCCAGGGCGGTTTGCCGCCGTGCCGGTCGGCGAGCTGGTCCATGACCGCGTAGCGGCCGTTGGCCAGCACGACGAAGAGCGCGCCGACGCCGTAGTGGGCCGCCGTCCACAGGGACTGGATCTGGTAGAGGGAGGATCCGTCGCCGACGACCGCGACCACCGGCCGCTCCGGGGCGGCCATCCGGATCCCGATCGCGGCGGGCAGCGCGAAGCCGAGCCCGCCCTGCGCCGCGCTGAGGAAGCCGAGCGGCTGCCGGGCCGGTACCAGCGCGTGCAGGTCGGGCCGGCTGGAGGGGGTCTCCTCGACCAGGACCGTGTGCGGCGGCAGCCGCTCGGCGAGGGCGGCCAGGACCTGTGCGGCACGCATTTCCTCGCCCTCGCGCGGGGGCCGCGGCGCGGCCGGCCGGCCGAGGGCGGGCATCGGGGTCTCGGATCGGTCCCGCACGCCGGCGGCCAGCTCGGCGCAGAACGCCGGCAGCGGTGCGACGACGGCCAGTTCGACGGGCGCGCGCTGGGCCTCGGCCGGGTCGTCGGTGACGATCGCCAGCCGCGTCCCGGCTCCGGCCAGGGGGCCGTCCTCGTACAGGTTCTGCCGCAGCATGGGTGCGCCCACGGCCAGGACCAGGTCGAACGGGGCGAGCGCGGCGCGCAGCCGCCCGCGTTCGGCGGGCAGATGCCCGGCGAACAGGGGATGGTCCTGCGGGAAGCCGGCCCGCGCCCCGAACGGCTCCTGCCACACCGGGCAGCGCAGCCGCTCGGCCAGCACGGTCAGCGCCTGCCAGGTCGCCACGTCGTCCGCGCCCGCTCCGACCACCAGTGCGGGACCGGCGGCCGCGTCCAGCAGGGCGGCCACCTCCCGGACCGCGTCGGCGTCGGCGCCGGTGGCCTGCCGCAGCGCGCTCGGGGCGGGCACCGGGAGGTCGTCCGCCGGCTGCGCCCAGTCGTCCATCGGCACCACCACCAGCGCCGGCCCCCGCCCGATGCGCGCCGCGTGGGCCGCCCGGCCGATCGCGCCGGGCACGTCCTGGGCGCGCACCGGCGTCTCCACCCGTACCGGATAGTCACCGGCAAGTCCCGCCAGCCGCCCGGCGAGGAAGGGCTCCTGGGCGAGGTGGCGGCGGTCCTGCTGGCCGACCAGCACCACCAGTGGGGCCCGGTTCTCCCGGGCGGTGGCCAGGGCGCCCACGGCGTTGCCGAGCCCGGCCGTGGTGTGCAGCAGCACCAGCGCGGGCTCCCGGCGGGCGACGGCCCAGCCGGTGGCGGCTCCGACCACCGACCCCTCGTGCAGGGCCAGGACGAAGTCGAGGTCGTCGGGCAGGTCGGCGAGCAGCGCCACCTCGGTCGAACCCGGGTTGGCGAAGAGGGTGGTGAGGCCGTGCAGGCGCAGGACGTCGAAGGCGGCGTCTCGCACAGTACGCATGGTGGGGGGTTCCTCTTTCGTGACGGGGATTCCGGTGCAGTGACGGGAGTTGTGGGACAGGGCGTCCATCAGGTCGGCGTTCCGCCGCCGCGGCGCGGGTCGCGTACCGGTATCAGCAGGCAGAACCCGGCGACGATGATCGCGGCGTCCAGCCACACGGCCGCCGTCCAGCCGCCGGTCTGGTCGCGGAGCACCCCGCCGACGGCGGGCGACAGCACGGCGCCCGTCTCGCCGATGAGGTTCTGCATGCCGAAGGCCGAACCGCGCAGCCGCGGCGGGGCGAGCTCGGCGGTGAGGGCGTGCCCGATGGGCTGCAGCGCGTTGAAGAACAGGCTCGCGGTGAACAGCAGCACGCCCATGACCAGCAGCGACGGTTTGCCGGCGGCGGCGAGGTACCAGGCGAACACCACGGTGAGCACGGCCTGTATGCCGGTGAAGGACAGCAGCATGGGCTTACGGCCCCAGCCGCGGCGCACCGCGAGGTCCGAGAGCCAGCCGCCGGCCGGGAAGCCGAGGATGCCGGCGCCCGCGTTGAAACCGGCGGTCAGCGCGGCGCTCGCGAAGGAGGAGTGGGCGGCGCCCGCGACGATCGACACCGACCAGAAGCTGAAGAACCACAGGTTCCACAGCACCGCGATGTACGAGAGGTAGATCAGGAAGAGGCTGCGGTTCTTCAGGACAGGACCGAGTTCCTCGCCCTTGCGGGCCAGGGCGAACAGCACCACGCCGACGGCGAGGACGACCTCCAGTACGGCGATCCACAGATCCGACAGACCGGCCTGGGTGCCCAGCTCGTAGACGGCCATGATCAGGGCGAGGGAGACCGCCGAGTATGCGGCCAGGTGCAGCGTGGCGCGGCCCACCACGCGGGCGTTCAGGTCCCTGCGGAACCGCCAGCCGAGGGCGACGGCCGCGAGCAGGGTGGCGGTGCCGAGGATGTAGAAGGTCATCCGCCAGGCGTCGACGTCGGGCAGCCACAGCTTGCCCAGGTCGATGAAGTTCGGTGTGAAGACGGTGGCGATGGTGATGCCGAGGGCCAGACCGGTGATGACCACGCCCAGGCCGAGGCTGCGCTCGCGTTCCGGGGTCGTCTCGGTGATGACCGTGCGGTCGTTGGAGTAGTAGGCGCCCTCCCCGAGGCCGGTGACGACGCGTACGACGATGAACGTCACGAGTCCGCCGACGAGCCCGGTGACGAGGGTGGCGACACCGGCCCAGACGAGGCTGACCACGATCAGCGTCCGGTGGCCGTACCGGTCGCCCAGGTAGCCGCCGGGGAACTGGGTGAGCATGTAGCCGGCGAAGAACAGGCCGCCGATCAGGCCGCCCAGCGCGTAGGGGCGGTCGGCGTGGGCGAGGAAGCCGACGTTGTTGTTGATCATCCAGGTGACGACGGGGCCGGTGACGGAGCGGTCGGCCGCGCTCACCGTCCAGCCGAGCATCAGCAGCAGCCACAGGCTGTGCCAGGGCTTGATCCTCCGGCCGGACGCGTCGGCGGCGGCTCCGTCGGGTTCGGCGGACGCCACGGGGGGTGGGTTGTCTGCGGTTTCGGACTGCATGGCGGCTCTCCAGGGCGGGCGGGGATCGGACCGGGTGGCAACCGGACCGGGCGGGGATCGGACCCGGGCGCGGACCGGACCGGGTGGGGACCGGACCGGGCGAGGACTGCCGGTGCCTTTCGTGGGCCCACCGTAGAAAGAACTCCCACGCTGCGGAACAACCTGAACTAGAGTTTCTGCTATGTCGAAAAACGACGAAGCCCTCGATGCCACCGCCCGGGACCCCTACGGCGCCGCCTCCGTGGCCAACGCCCTGCGCACGCTGCTGTTTCTGCGCGGGCGCGAATCCGTGCGGCTCACGGACGTCAGCGATCACCTGGGCATCGCCCGTTCCACGGCACACCGCCTGCTCTCCACCCTGCGCACGCACGGCTTCGTGGAGCAGGAGCTCGGCGGAAAGCGGTACCGGCTCGGTCCCGCGCTGCTCGCACTGGCGCGCGGCATGGTCGACGAACGGGCGCTGATCCGCATCGCGCGCCCGCATCTGGAGGCCCTGCGCGAGGCCACCCAGGAGACGGCCAACCTGCTGGTCCTCGACGGACCCGACGCCTTCTTCCTCGACGGGCTGGAAGGTCTGCGCACCCTGCGGGTCGCGCCGCGCACGGGCGATCACCTGGCCGCGTACGGCGCGGCCGGAGGCAAGGCGCTGCTCGCCGAACTGCCCCCCGAGGCGGTACGGATGCGCTACCCGCAGGGCCTCAGCCGCCTCACCCCCCACACCCTCCCCGACCTCGACGCCCTCCTGGCCGACCTGGCCGTCAGCCGGGCCCGGGGATACGCCCTCAACTTCGACGAGAGCGTCGCCGAGGTGCATGCGATCGGCATGCCGGTCCGGGACTCCGCCGGACTGTGCGTGGCCGCCATCACCGTCTCGGCACCGGGCACCCGGCTCGGCCACGCCGACATCGAGGGACTTCTTCCGCCGCTGCGCAAGGCCGCGGCCGACATCGCCGCCGACCTGGGGTGAGGCCCGCGGCGGCTGTCGGGCGTCCTCACCCCAGGTCGGCAGTGATGGGCCGCGGCGGCCGTCGGCGTCCTCACGCCACGGTGATCACGGCCTTGCCGCGGGCGTGCCCCTGCTCCACGTGCCGGACGCCCGCGGCCGTGTCGGCCAGCGGGTAGCTCCGGTCGACCACCGGAGCGAGCCTGCCGGCCCCGATGAGCGAGGTCACGGCGAGCAGGTCCTCGTGGACCGGCCCGTCCGGGACCGTGGGAACGAGCGGGCGCAGCCGCTGCCGGACGAACGGGTCGACCGTCGCCACCCGCAGCAGCGGGCCCATCGCCCCGAAGACATGACCGGGCGCCCCGCCGCCGTTGGCGACCAGCGTCCCGCGCGGGGCGAGGGCCCGGCGCAGCCGGCCGAGCGGACGGCCGCCCACGTTGTCGAGGACCAGGTCGTAGCGCTCGCCCCGGTCGGTGAAGTCCTCCCGCGTGTAGTCGACGACGTGCGCCGCGCCCAGCGAGCGCACCAGCTCGACGTTGCGCGTGCTGCACACGCCGGTGACCTCCGCGCCGAGGGCCACGGCGATCTGCACGGCGAAGGTGCCGATGCCACCGCCGGCCCCGTTGACCAGCACCCGCTGCCCGGCCTCGGCCCGGCCCACGGTCCGGATCCCGCGCAGCGCGGTCACCGCCGCCATCGGCACGGCCGCGGCCTCCTCGAAGGTGAGCCCGGCGGGCTTCGGCACCAGCAGGTCGGGAGTGGTGCACGCGAACTCGGCGAACGCGCCCCGGCAGAAGCCCAGCACCTCGTCGCCGGGCCGCACTCCGTGGACGCCGGCGCCGACCGCCGCCACCTTCCCGGCCGCGTCGATCCCGGCCACCCGGGACCTGGGCCGGGTCAGCCCGACACCGCCCAGCAGCCGGGCGACGTACGGGTCACCGCGGAGCATGTGCCAGTCGTACGGGTTGAGCGCGGCGGCGTGGACCTGAACCAGCACCTGGCCCGCGCCGACCTCCGGCGACTCGATGTCCGCCAGCCGCAGGACGTCCGGCGGCCCGAACCGCTCCTGAACGATCGCCTTCATCGGGATCTCCCCCCTTGTGGTGTACGGCGTACACCCCCTTGGTGGCAAGGTAGGTGTACGCCGTACACTCGTCAAGGGGTTGAGGAGACTCCCGGCGGTCCCGGGGGTCCCGGGGTCAGACAGTGTTGAGGCGCAGCCGCTCCAGGCCGTCCAGCGTCAGGTCCAGGGCGAACTCGAACTCGAACTGGTCGTCGCAGCCGGAGCCGACGATCGACTCCGGGTCGTGGGCGACCGCCATGGCCAGCTCGGTGAGGTGCGGGAAGCGCGCGGCCATCTCCTCGGCCGGCAGCGCGTCCGCGTCCGGGGCCCGGCCGGGCTTGTCCTCGAACAGCTCCTGCGAGAAGCCCAGCAGCCGGCTGCCCATCACATGCAGGGCGTGATGGACCAGGCCGACCGGGAACCCGCCGGCCCGGAAGATCCCGACCATCGAGTCCAGGTAGGCGAGGAGCGCGGGGGTCGGGGTGGCCCGCGCCTTCATCCGCGCCTCGATGACCTCGGGCGCCCACGGGTGGCGCAGCAGCATCCGGCGGGCCGACAGCACCCGCCGCCGGACGGCGTCCTTCCAGCCGATCCCGTCGGCCGGCGGGTCGATCTCCCCGACGAGGACGTCGATCATCCCGTCCAGCAGCTCGTTCTTGTTGGCCACGTGCTTGTACAGCGCCATGGGAACGACACCGAGCGCCTGCGCGATCCTGCGCATGCTGAGCGCGTCGACGCCCCCTTCGTCGGCGAGGGCGACGGCCGCGCCCAGCACCCGCGTCCGGCTCAGGGGCATCCGCGGCTGCGCGACGGCACCGGCCTGCGTGGCCATCTCGACCAACCCCTCTCACCAGGGAACGCGCTTCTCACCAGGGAACGCGCTCGCCCGACGAATCTACAGCGCCCGCCGAACGCGTCGGCCCGGTCACCGCCAGGTCGGCATGACCTCGGCCGGGTACCGGGAACCGGCCGCTCCCCGCGGCAGGATCTCCTGGATCCGGGCGAGGTCCCCGGGCGTCAGGTCGACGCACGCGGCGGCCACGTTCTCCGCCACCCGACGTGGGCTGCGGGTACCCGGGATGGGCACGATGTCGTCGCCCTGCGCGAGCAGCCAGGCCAGCGCCAGCTGGGTGACCGTGCAGCCCTTGCTCTCCGCCAGTCCGGTCAGCTCGCGGACGGCCGCGACGTTCTTCTCGTAGTTGCCGGGCCGCCAGCGCTCGTCCATGGTGTGCCGCATGTCGTCGGCGTCGTACTCCGCGGCCGGCTTGACGGCGCCGGTGAGGAAGCCGCGCCCGAGCGGGGAGTACGGCACGAAGCCGATGCCCAGTTCCCGGACCACGGGCAGGATCTCGGCCTCCACGGCCCGTTCGAACACCGAGTACTCGGTCTGGAGCACCGAGACCGGGTGGACGGCATGGGCGCGGCGGATGGTCTCGGGCCCGGCCTCGCTCAGCCCGAAATAGCGGACCTTGCCTTCGGCGATCAGCTCGCCGACCGTACCGGCCACGTCCTCGATGGGGACGTCGGGGTCCACGCGGTGCTGGTACAGCACGTCGATGCGGTCCGTGCCCAGGTGCCGGAGGCTGTTCTCGGTGACCTCCCTGATGTGCTCGGGACGGCTGTCCAGGGCGCGGCCGATCCGGGTCGGATCGGAGAGGTCGAAGCCGAACTTGGTCGCGATCAGGACCTCGTCGCGGTAGCCCTGCACCGCGCGCCCCAGCAACTCCTCGTTGCTGCCGGTACCGAGGCCGTACAGCTCGGCCGTGTCGAAGAGGGTGACCCCGAGTTCGTGGGCCCGGTGGAGGGTGGCGATGCTGCTCCGCTCGTCCGGGGTGCCGTACGCCATCGTCATGCCCATGGTGCCGAGACCGATCGCGCCGGCCGTGAGGCCCTGGGTGCCGAGGGTGCGCCGGGGAAGGTGTGTGGTGTGCTCAGCCATGCCGTCCACGCTAGGGACGAGCCGCCCGGGAAACATGGGCCGTCGCTCGCATAGAATTGCCTGATCCTCTCAGGAGCGGAGTGCACTGTGCTGGACCGACTCGTCGAGGCCATCGACCGGCACTGTGTGGCGTCGGGCACGGACACCGCGGTTCCCCGGCTCTCCCTGGCCGCGGTCGACGAGCCCGTCGAGCCCGCCCATCTCCTCTACGAACCGGCGATCTGCTTCGTCGCCGCCGGCACGAAGCGCACCACCGCGGGCGAGCTGGTCCGGGTCGCCCGCCCCGGCGAGATGCTGCTCACCACCATCGACCTGCCCGTCACCGCCGATCTGGAGCAGGTGCCGTACCGGTCCGCGTCCCTGCGTCTCGACGGCGAGGCGTTCACGGAACTGCTGGTGGAGCTGGACGAGACGGGCCGGCCCGACCCGGCGGCCGGCTCCGCGCACGTCGCCGCGCCGATGCCCCCCGAACTCGCCGACGCGGTCACCCGCTGGGTCCAGCTCCTCGACACCCCCGAAGACATCCGCCCGCTCGCCGGCCGTATCGAGAGCGAGATCCTCTACCGGCTGCTGCGCAGCACCCTCGGCCCCGTCCTGCGCCAGTGGTCGCTGGCCGACTCCACCACGACCCGGGTGCGCGAGGTGGCCCGCTGGATCCGCGCCCGTTACGCGGAGCCGCTCAGCATCGACGAGATCGCCGCGGCGGCGCACATGAGCGCGGCCAGCCTGCACCGGCACTTCAAAGCGGCCACCGGCATGAGCCCGCTCAAGTACCAGAAGCACCTGCGCCTCCAGGAGGCCCGGCGCCGCCTGGCCGTCGGCGACGCCACGGCGGCCCAGGTCGCCCAGGTCGTGGGCTATGTCAGCCCCACCCAGTTCAACCGTGAGTACCGCACCGCCTACGGCCTCCCGCCCGTCCAGGACGCGGCCCGCCTGCGCGCAGGACTGGCCCGGACCGGTCCCGCGCCGAAGTGACTGTGACCGCGCTCACGCCTCTCGTCGTCACATCTCCCTCCCCGGGTCCGTCGGTGCAGTGACAGCGGCACCGAAGCGCTCACTGAGGAGACGACGATGGAAGCACGTTCGATCACGACAGAGGTTCCGATGACCCCGCGGATGTCCGACGACCCCGCGCAGCTCGTCCCCGAGCTGGCGGACGTGTCGGCGGCACTGTTCCGGGCCACCGGCAACGGCTCGGTACCGCGCCCCACCATCAGCCTGGTCCAGCTGCGGGCCGGTCAGATCGTCGGCAGCACGTACCTGACCGTCCTGCACACCGGGTTCCTGCGCAAGGCCGGGGAGTCGGAGGAGCGGATCACGTCGGTGGCGTCGTGGCAGGACTCGCCGTACTTCACGGCCGCGGAACGGGCCGCGCTGGCCCTGGTGGAGGCGGTGCTCCAGCCCTCGGCGGACGGCGAGCGGGTCTCCGACGAGCTGTACGCGCAGGCGGCCGAGGTGTACGAGCCGAAGGCCCTGGCCACCCTGATGTTCGTGATCGGCCAGGTCAACTTCTTCGTCCCGGTCGCCCTGATCGCCAAGCCGGTACCGGGGCGGGCGTTCAACGCACCGTGGAAGTGAGGCGGTAACCCGGGCATGGCCGGCCGTGCGGTCGTCGTAGCCGTGATCGACGGCTTCCAGTAGGTCCTGTCGGAACGGCACGGTGGGCGGGCGCGTTGGGGGTACGCGCCTGCCCGTAGCCGTACTGACCGTATTGGGCATACTGTCGACCGATCGTTTGATCGCCGCGCAGTCGCCGTCGCCGTCCGGGGGGCCGGCCGGAAAGCGGTGGTCTCCGAAAACGCGCGGAGTGGGGGATTGCTGTGGGGCTGATGGACCGCATCCGCGGTGAGTTCATCGACATCATCGAGTGGACCGACGACGGCCGCGACACCATCGTGTGGCGCTTTCCGCGCTACGGCAACGAGATCAAGATGGGCGCCCGGCTCGTGGTGCGCGAGTCGCAGGTGGCCGTCTTCGTCAACGAGGGCCGGCTGGCCGATGTCTACCAGCCCGGCACGTACACCCTCTCGACCCAGAACATGCCGGTCCTGTCCACCCTGAAGGGCTGGAAGCACGGCTTCGAGTCGCCCTTCAAGGCCGAGGTCTACTTCGTCACCACCCGGCAGTTCACCGACTTCAAGTGGGGCACCCAGAACCCGGTGATCCTGCGGGACGCCGAGTTCGGCATGGTCCGGGTCCGTGCCTTCGGCACCTACGCCGCCCAGGTGGTGGACGCCGCCGCGCTGCTGCGCGAACTCGTCGGCACCGACCCGCAGTTCCGCACCGAGGAGGTCGGCGAGCACCTGCGGCAGCTGATCGTCTCCAAGCTGGGCTCCGCGCTCGGCTCGTCCGGCGTGCCGCTCCTTGACCTCGCCGCCCGGCAGGACGGCATCGGGCAGCAGCTGGCCAAGGCGCTGACCCTGGAGCTGTCCGCCACCGGCATCGCCATCCCCCGGTTCCACATCGAGAACATCAGCGTCCCGCCGGAGGTCGAGGCGGCGATCGACACCCGCTCCCGGATGGCGATCACCGGCAACCTGGACGACTACGCCAAGCTGCAGGCGGCCGACGCGATCCCGATCGCCGCCGCCAATCCCGGCACCGGCGGCGAGGCTCTCGGGCTGGGCGTGGGCATGGCGCTGGGCCAGCGGATCGTGCAGAGCACGTCAGGTGCGACCGCCGCCGCAGTCCCGCCGCAGCCCGCTCCCGCCCCCTCCGACGTCCCGCCGCCGCTGCCCACCGCGCCTCGCTGGTTCATCGCGGTCGGCGGACAGCAGCAGGGCCCGTACGACGAGAGCGCGCTGGCCGGGCAGGTGGCGGCCGGCCATCTGACCCGGACCACGCTGGTCTGGCGCAGCGGGCAGCCCGCCTGGCAGCCCGCGGACCAG
Source organism: Streptomyces sp. NPDC001980 (assembly GCF_040296885.1). Taxonomy (NCBI): domain Bacteria; kingdom Bacillati; phylum Actinomycetota; class Actinomycetes; order Kitasatosporales; family Streptomycetaceae; genus Streptomyces; species Streptomyces sp. NPDC001980. Next base: position 77,157 of record NZ_JBEOYD010000028.1, read on the forward strand.
GTCCCGGAGCTGACCCCGCTGCTCGCCGACGTCCCGCCGCCGCTGCCCCCGCAGGGCTGAGATCCGCCAACCGGACCCCCGGCAACAGGTCACAAGGAGAAGTGAGTTGACGGATCAGGACGTCGCGCCGACGCCCGACCGGGCGTTCCAGTGCGAGGCGTGCGGCGGGGTCAGCGAGTACGCGCCCGGGACCTACGCGCTGCGCTGCCCGTACTGCAAGCACGAGCAGGACATCACGCCGGTACCGCGGCAGGTGACCGAGCACCCGATCGAGGAACTGGCCGCGCTGCCCCGCCGGGCGGCCGCGCCGGGCCGGGTGAAGGTGTACACCTGCCCCGGCTGCCACGCGGTGACCGAGAGCGACACGCTCAGCGACAAGTGCCAGTTCTGCGCCACCCCGCTGGTCTCGGACGCCTCCGGTACCGAGCGTGTGGTGCCCGAGGCGGTACTGCCCTTCGGAGTGGGCCGTGAGCAGGCCCGTGAGGCGCTGGCGAAGTGGACCACGTCCCGCTGGTTCGCGCCCGACGAACTGAAGAAGGTCACCGAGGCGGAGACCTTCCGGGGCAGCTACCTGCCGCACTGGACGTACGACGCGCAGACCACCACCCGGTACACCGGCGAACGCGGCGAGCACTACTGGGTGGAGGAGGAGGACTCCGAGGGCCGCAAGCGCCAGGTGCGGCACACCCGCTGGCATCACACGTCCGGGACCGTCGGCCGGTTCTTCGACGACGTGCTGGTGCCCGGCAGCGGCCAGGTGCCGGTGAAGGAACTGGACAAGCTGACCCCCTGGCCGCTGGCGGAGACGGTTCCCTACCAGGAGGAGTACCTGGCGGGCTTCCGCACCGTCCGGTACGACGTCGAGCCGGAGGCCGGCCTGGAGGCGGCGAAGGCGCGGATGGCACCGGTGATCCGCGCCGACTGCAAGCGGGACATCGGCGGCGACGAGCAGCGGGTGCACTCGGTCTCCACCTCCTACAGCGCCCTCACCTACAAGCTGGTGCTGCTGCCGGTCTGGTTCCTGACCTATGTCCACGCCGGCAAGGCGTGGCCGGTGATGGTCAACGCCCGTACCGGCGAGGTCATCGGCGAACGGCCGTACAGCGCGCTGAAGATCACCCTGGCGTCGGTGGGCGCCGCGCTCCTGATCGCCCTGGTGGTGCTGCTCGTGGTGATGCTGCGCCATTGAGGACGATGATCCGGAGCGACCTGGTTCGCAGCGCATTTCGGGACCGTCGCCCACGCGGCCGACCTGACGGTAGCGTGATCGACATGACGGCTGAGGGCGAGACGGCAGCGGGCGAAGCCCTGGTCGGCGGCATGGTGAACGCGGGCGCGGTCTTCCGCCACGGTGCCGTGGTGGAACGCCCGGCGCCGCGCACCGCACCCGCTCTCCATGCCCATCTCCTCGCACTCGCGGAACACGGGTTCGATGCAGCTCCGAGGCCGGTCCGTCTCACCGCGGACGGACGCGAGCAGCTGACCTTCATCCCCGGCGACGTCGCGCTACCGCCGTTTCCGCGCTGGGTGATGACCGAGACCGCGTTGCAATCGGTGGGAAACCTGCTGCGGCGCCTGCACGACGCCAGCGCGGCCATCGCGGTCGACGAACGCGTCGAGTGGCCCCGATCCCTGGCCGACCCGGCGGGAGGAACGATGCTGTGCCACAACGATGTGTGCCCGGAGAACGTCGTCTTCCGCGACGGCCGTGCCGCAGCCCTGATCGATTTCGACTTGGCTGCCCCCGGACGAGCAGTGTGGGACGTCGCCATGACCGCCCGCTACTGGGTTCCCATGCTCGATCCCGCGTCCGCGGCAGCTCTCCATCCCGCGGGACTGGATGCCCCGACGCGACTGCGGATCCTCGCCGACAGCTACGGTCTCTCCCCACAGGAGCGCGGTGAACTGCCCGGCGTCATCGAACAGGCCACCGCATCCTGCCGGGCCTTCGTCGCAGCCCGAGTCGCCGACGGTGACCCCGTCTATACCCAGGCGCTGTCCGAGCGCGGTGGTTGGCAGAGGTGGGACCGCATCCAGAGGTGGCTGGTGGCTCACCGCGATGTTTTCACGGCTGCCCTGTTGGACGCTGTGGAACGATGATCGGCATGGCTGGTCAGGTCTGGGTGTCACTCATATCGGTGGGCGGCGTTGTCCTCGGCGGCGTGTTGTCCTACCTCGTCCAGCACAGGACTCAGCAATCCGCGGAACGTGCCGAACAGCAACGCCGGCGGATCGCGTTGTCGGAGACCCGACGGGCGGAACGGCTGGCGCTGCTGGAGCGGTTCATCGAGGTATCGGCAGAGGCGGATCGGCTCCTCCGCATCCAGTTCCCGCTGCCCGTGCACGACGCCGCACACGCGCCCTTTCTCGACCTCAACAGGACCGTGTGGCACGGCCTGCCCGACGGTGAGAGCGTGCGGGACCACCTGGAGGACAACCGGTCGGTGTTCCTCGACGCGGCCCGCGAGGTCATGGGGTAGCGCACCGCTGACTTCCGTGGATCTCAACCTCACATACGTCCTTGAGGGCTCCGACGAAGGGGGCGAAGGACGCGGGCGGGAAGGTGAGGGTGCCGGCGGTGGGGTCCTTGGAGTCGCGGACGGATATGCGGGTGGGGGAGTTCGCTATCTCTACGCAGGAGTCGCCGTCGCCGGGTCCGGAGTAGGACGACTTCCGCCAGGTGTCCATGCGGGGTGCCTCACAGCTCTTTCGCCAGCTTGCGGATGAAGTCACGTGACCGCTCGGGGTCGAGCGACGCGGCCTCCACCTTATGAAAGAGCGTTCGAAAGGCGCCCAGCTGTGCCTCGGAGTCGATGAAGGCGGCGCCGTGCGGGCCGTCGCGCACGACGGTGTCCAGCTTCGGTACGGCGCCTCCCGCGTAAGTCATGGCGCTCGCGGCGCTGGTGAACCCTTCCAGACGGAAGGGGATGACGCGGACGGTGACGTGTTCCGCTTCCGAAGACTCCACCACATGCGTGAGTTGAGTCCGCGAGGTGTTGCGGTCGCTGACCATGATGCGCAGCGCGGCCTCGTGGATGACTGCCTCGTACGGGGTCTGCGCCAGGGTTGCCGCGCGGCGCATGCGATGGCGAACGCGCAACTCGACTTCCTCGGCGGGGAGTTCCGGAACTCGATCGGAGAAGACGGCGCGTGCGTAGTCGGCCGTCTGGAGAGGCCCGGGAATGAACAGGAACTGGACCTCTTGCAGGAACGTGGCGTGGTGCTCAAGTTCTGCGAGGTTGAGGAACGGCGTCGGCAGCAGTCCCCGGTACTCCTCCCACCAGCCCTTGGTGCGGTCGGTGGCCATGGTCACCAACGCGTCGATCAACTCGGCGTCCGCGCAGGAGTAGTTCGCGGCGAGGCGGCGTAGCCGCTTCTCGCTCACGCCCGCGATGCCGGACTCGATCTGGCTGATCACCGGAGCGGTGACCCCGAGCAGAGCTGCTGCCTCCCGTGCCGTGAGGCCTGCCGCGTCCCGGAGCCTGCGCAGCTCGACCGCCAGTCGCAACTGGCGCGCTGTCGGCTCGCTCCTCAGTGCCATCGGCTGCCCTCCCAAAGCGCTTGAGCGCGTGGCTCGTTCGGCGTCACTTTACGGGAGCGGCTTGCGATGCATAAACAATTAGCCCTACCGTCGGTGACGTAACGCACACGCTGCGGAAGTGCACCGCACCGTTCTCGTGCGGCGATGCCACCGTGCGTGAAATCCCCTTCATCTGACCGGAGTTGATGACGCATGCCCGAGACCTGGGACTACACGCTCTACGTTCCCAACGACCCGAGAGCGGTGACGGTCTGCCGTCGCACCCTGCGTCTGATCCTGACGATGCACGGGTTGATCGGTCTCGCCGACACCGCGGAGCTGCTGGCGGCGGAGCTGGTCTCCAATGCCGTACGGCACACGAAGGGGCCGGCCGCGCTGAGGGTGCGGCGCTCCCCGGAGGGTGTCGTGTGGATCGGGGCGTGGGATGCGGATCCCGTGCCTCCGGAGCCGCCGGGGTCGTCGGGGGTGGTGACGGAGCTCGAAGAGGAGGGGCGGGGGTTGGGGCTGGTGGTGGCGTGTGCCGACTGCTGGGGCTGGCAGCCGTCCGCCCGGTTCGGGGAGCGGGGCAAGTACGTGTGGTGTGAGCTGGGGGTGGCGTGATGACGGTGGCGGAGCAGGTGCGTGAGGAAGGTCGTGAGGAATCTGGGCCCAGCGCGCAGTGCACGTCACGGACGCCGCGGAGCTGTTCGTCGGGGGGGGGTGAACGTCGGGCCCGGCCGGGGTTTGCGGGGCCGGGTGCTGCGTGCTTGCCGTCGGCTGACGGGCGCGGACGCGGTGGCAGGTGTCCGGTTGCCCGTCCTGGGAAGTCGGGGGGTGCAGCCCGTCGCGTACGGTCGCGGCGCGGACGGAGGGCGGCCTCACGTGCGTACCGTCGGAGTGGAGGAAGAGCTTCTTCTCGTCGACCCGGAGTCGGGTGAGCCCAAGGCGTCGGCCCCGGCCGTGCTGGCGCGGGCCTCGCTGGTCGATCCCGGGCAGGAGGTGTTCGAGAAGGAGCTCTACGGGCAGATGCTGGAGTTCGCCACCCGTCCGCAGTCGGACATGGCGGAGCTGGGGGAGGAGATCGTCCGGTGTCGTAAGGAGGCCGCCCGGCTCGCCGGGGAGCTCGGGTGTGCCGTCGTCGCGCTCGCCTCGTCGCCGCTGCCGGTCAGCCCCTCCATCAGTGTGAACCCGCGCTACCAGTGGCTGGCCGAGCAGTACGGCATCGCCACCCGGGAGCAGCTGGTGTGCGGATGTCATGTGCACGTTGCCGTGGAGTCCGACGAGGAGGGGGTGGCGGTTCTCGACCGCGTGCGGCCGTGGCTGCCGGTGCTCGTCGCGATCAGCGGGAACTCGCCGTTCTGGCAGGGCAGTGACACCGGGTACGCCAGCTACCGCAGCCGGGTGTGGTCGCGCTGGCCGTCCGCCGGTCCGGCGGAGCTCTTCCGGTCCGCCGAGCGCTACCACCGGCTGGTGGCGGACATGGTGGCCACCGGAGTGATCCTGGACGAGGGGATGGTCTACTTCGACGCCCGGCTGGCCCGGCGCTATCCGACCGTGGAGATCCGGGTCGCGGATGTCTGCCTGCGGGCCGAGACCGCCGTCCTCGTGGCCACCCTCGCCCGCGCGCTGGTGGAGACGGCCGTGCGGGAGTGGCGGGCCGGGCGGGAGCCCGTCGACCACGGGGTGGGGCTGCAGCGGCTGGCCGGCTGGCGGGCCGCGCGGTCGGGGCTGGGCGGGGAGCTGCTCGATCCCGGCACCCTGCGGCCCCGGGCGGCCCCCGCCGTACTGGAGTCACTGCTCGCGCACGCCCGGGAGGCCCTCGCCGGCAGCGGCGACCTGGCGGCGGTGGAGGAGGGCGTGGAACGGCTGCTGCGGCACGGCAACGGCGCCGACGAGCAGCGAGGGCTGCTGGCGGGCGCCGGGAGCCTGCGGGACGTCGTCACGGGGTGCGTGCACCGTACTCAGGGGTGAGGCACTGGAGCTCAGGGTTGAGGCACCGGAGCTCAGGGTTGAGGCACCGGAGCTCAGGGTTGAGGCACCGGATCGCCGCACCCCGGCCGGTGCCCGCTCAGCCCGGCTTGCGGGCCAGGACGAACGCCCGGGGCATCTTCTGCGACCCCACGGGCTCCCGGATCAGCGTCGCCGCCACCTCCAGGCCCGCCTTGGCGAGCATGTCGCCCACCGCGTACGCGGGGCGCCAGTAGTAGCGCAGGTCGATCTCGTGGCCGAAGCGTTCGGTGAGGTGGAGGCCGGGTGTGTCGCCCTTCTGGAAGGACAGCAGGACGTGGCCGCCGGGGACCAGGACGCGGTGGAAGCCGGCGAAGGTCGCGGGGAGGTGGTCGTCGGGGACGTGGATGATCGAGTAGAGGGCGAGGATGCCGCCGAGGGTCTCGTCGGGCAGGTCCAGGGACGTCATGGAGCCCCGGTGGAAGCGGACGGCGGGGTGGGCCTCGCGGGCCAGGGTGACCATGGCGGGGGAGAGGTCGATGCCGAAGGTCTGGACGCCCAGGTCGTTCAGGTGGGCGGTGATGTGGCCGGGGCCGCTGCCCAGGTCGGCCACGGGGGCGGTGCCGTTCGCCTTCACCAGCGCGGCGAAGGCGGCAATCATGGACATGTCTACCGGTAGGTCCGGGATGCCGGGGAAGGCGGCGGAGTAGTCCTTGGCGATCGTGTCGTAGGACGTACGGGTGGTCTGTATGAAGTCGGTCGTCTCCGAGTCCGTCACGGTCGCGCACGCTACCGGGCGGGCGCGGACCGCGTGGCGAAGTCGCGGTTGCGGCTCGGTCCCGTTTCGGTGGGTGGACAGGACGGGCGTGATCGTCGCCTGCCGTGGTATGCGTGGAAGAGGAAACATACGTGTTACCCAGCCACGTCCGAGGTCATGCGTCCGCGGTCAGATTTTCTTCCCCTAACGGGCTGAACTTTTGTTGATCTCGGGTCAGTTGACCCTTCGGGCGTCCTACCCTTCAGAGGGTGAAGCAATTGATGTCCACAGAGACCGAGGCCGACCTTCCCGGGGATGTGCTCCCCGGCGTGCTCAGCGAGGAACTGCACGCCGAACTCGTCGCCTTCCGCCGCGACCTGCACATGCATCCCGAGCTAGGCAATCAGGAGTTCCGCACCACGGCCGCCATCAAGGAACGGCTGGAGAAGGCCGGTCTCCGGCCGCGCGTCCTCCCGTCGGGGACCGGACTCATCTGTGACATCGGACCGCTCGGGGACGGGCTTCCGGTGCTCGCCCTCCGGGCCGACATCGACGCTCTGCCCATCCCGGACATGAAGACCGAGTGCTCGTACCGGTCCACCGTGCCGGACCGGGCGCACGCCTGTGGGCATGACGTGCATACGACAGTGGTGCTGGGCGCCGGACTGGTTCTCGCCGAGCTGCACGAGCGCGGGCAGCTGCCGCGGCCCGTACGGCTGCTCTTCCAGCCCGCCGAGGAGGTGCTGCCCGGCGGCGCCGCCGACGCCATCGAGGCCGGGGTGCTGGACGGGGTGGGGCGGATCATCGCCGTGCACTGCGACCCCCGGGTGGACGTGGGGCGGATCGGGCTCAGGACCGGCGCCATCACCAGCGCCTGCGACCGGGTCGAGGTGGCGCTGGACGGCCCCGGCGGGCACACCGCCCGGCCCCATCTGACGACCGACCTGGTCACCGCCGCCGCCCGGGTGGCCGTCGACGTGCCGGCGCTCATCGGGCGGCGCGTGGACAGCCGGAGCGGGCTCGCCGTGACCTGGGGCCGGATCGAGTGCGGGCACGCACCCAACGTGATCCCCCAGCACGCCGAGCTGTCCGGGACCGTGCGCTGCCTGGATCTGGAGGCCTGGCGGACCGCGCCGGACGTCGTGCACGCGGCGATCGACGAGGTCGCGACCATGCACCGTGCCAAGTCCGAGATCAACTACGTGCGCGGGGTGCCGCCGGTCGTCAACGACCCGGTGATCACCGAACTGCTGCGGGACGCGATGACCGCCCGGCGCGGCACCGACTCCATCGAGACCACCGAGCAGAGCCTCGGCGGCGAGGACTTCTCCTGGTACCTGGAGCACGTGCCGGGCGCCCTGGCGCGGCTCGGGGTGCGCACGCCGGGCGAGCGGACCGCGCGCGACCTGCACCAGGGTGACTTCGACGCCGACGAGCGGGCCATCACCGTCGGGGTGGAGCTGTTCACGGCCGCCGCCCTGATCGACGCGACCATGTAGTCGTATCGACGGGAGTCGTATCAGACGGCGGGAGAAACGGTCAGCTTCGCCGCACGTCACGCACGTCCCACAGGGGGCGGAGGGGTGCCCGGTCGGTACCCCTTCGCCCCCTTGTGTCACCCCGCCGTAACCGACGGCCGCCGCTTGTAACCCGGAGTCGGCACGGTTCGATAACGGCCCGGAGAAACCCCGTTCCCCTCCCCTTCTACGCGCGTTACTGTGCGCCGAAATCGCCACCGAGGGTGGACGGTTGGGGAAGCGGGCCGGCGACGGTGCCGTGGGGACGAAGGGGTGCTTGCTGTGCGTTATATCTCGGGTCGGAGGACTCGGTTCTCCCAAGCTGCGGTGACCGTTGCCGTCATCGCCCTCGCGGCCGCCGGGTGCGGCAAGTCCAGCTCGGACAGCGGTGCGACCAGCACCAACTCGTCCGGCAAGTACAACGGCAAGGGCATAGGCCTCGCCTACGACATCGGCGGCAAGGGCGACCAGTCCTTCAACGACGCCGCCTACGCCGGCTTCGAGAAGGCCGAGAAGGACTTCGGCATCGGCGGCTCGGACATCGAGCCGCAGGACGGCGAGTCCGACGCCGACAAGGTGCAGCGCCTCAACACGCTCGCCAAGGCCGGTTACAACCCGATCATCGGGGTCGGCTACTCCTACGCGCCCGCCGTCAAGGAGGTCGCCGCCAAGTACCCGAACATCACCTTCGGCATGATCGACGACTCGACGATCCAGGCGAAGAACGTCGTCGACATGGTGTTCGCCGCCGAGCAGTCCTCGTACCTGGCCGGTGTCGCGGCCGCCTCCGCGACCAAGAAGGACCACATCGGGTTCATCGGCGGCGTGGACATCCCGCTGATCCACACCTTCGAGGCCGGGTTCGACCAGGGCGCCAAGTCCGTCAACCCGAAGATCAAGATCGAGTCGCAGTACCTGACCCAGACCGCGGCCGAGGGCGGCTTCTCCAGCCCTGACAAGGGCAAGACCGCCGCCCAGGGCCAGATCGACTCCGGCGCCGACGTCATCTACCACGCGGCCGGCCTGTCCGGTCAGGGCGTGATCGAGGCCGCCGCCTCCGACAAGGTCTGGGCGATCGGCGTCGACTCCGACCAGTACGCGCAGGACGCCCTCGCCAAGTACAAGGACTACATCCTCGGCTCGGCGCTGAAGAACGTCGGCGGCGCCGTGTACGACCTGGTGAAGTCGGTCTACGAGGGCAAGCCGGAGAGCGGTGTCGTCAACGGCACCCTCAAGACCGGCGGCGTCGGCTTCGCGGACACCAACCCGAAGTACAAGGCCATGACCAAGGTCGTCGCGGCCGTCGACAAGGCCAAGCAGGACATCATCGACGGCAAGGTCACCGTCAACACGAAGTAATGCGACATATATAAGTCGCCGGGTGAGCGGCCGTACCGATGTGTACGGCCGCCCGCGCGTCGTCGCAGTCAGTGCGCCCCTTGCCTCCTGCAAGGGGCGCACTGCTGTCCGTAGCCTTGGCCGTGACTGTGGCCACAGCTAGATAACGGACCGGACATTGGGGGTTTTCCGTCTGGTCTACGCGCGTTACGCTGCCGCGGAACCAGCGCCTGGTTTGGGCGCTTGCACGAAGGAGTCTCGTTCCATGCGCCGGGTGTCCCGAATCGCCGTTGCGGGCGTTGCAACCGCAGCCCTTGCCGTCACCGTTTCAGCGTGCGGCAGCTCGTCCAGCTCGTCCACCGGCAAGGCCGGCGCGTCCAAGGGTGTCGGTCTCGCGTACGACGTCGGCGGCAAGGGCGACCAGTCCTTCAACGACGCCGCGTACGCCGGCTTCCAGAAGGCCGACAAGGAGTTCGGCGTCGCCGGCCGGGACATCGAGCCGCAGGACGGCGAGTCCGACGCGGACAAGGTGCAGCGGCTGGAGACCCTGGCCAAGTCCGGCTACAACCCGGTGATCGGTGTCGGCTTCGCCTACGCGCCCGCCGTCAAGGAGGCCGCCGCGAAGTTCCCGAAGGTCACCTTCGGCATCATCGACGACAACCAGGACCAGGCGAGCAACATCGCGGACATGGTCTTCCACGAGGAGCAGTCCTCGTACCTGGCCGGTGTCACCGCCGCGCTGACCACCAAGTCGAACACCGTCGGCTTCGTCGGCGGCGTGGACGTCCCGCTGATCCACAAGTTCGAGGCGGGCTTCGAGCAGGGCGTCAAGGACACCAAGAAGAACGTCACGGTCAAGGCCCAGTACCTGACCCAGACCGCGGCCGAGGGCGGCTTCTCCAGCCCCGACAAGGGCGAGGCCGCCGCCGAGGGCCAGATCGGCGCGGGCGCGGACGTGGTCTACGCCGCCGCCGGCCTCTCCGGCCAGGGCGTCATCAAGGCCGCCGCCGCGCACAAGGTGTGGGCGATCGGCGTCGACTCCGACCAGTACAACCAGGCCGCGCTGTCGAAGTACAAGAACTACATCCTGACCTCGGCCCTCAAGAACGTCGAGGGCGCGGTGTACGACCTCGCCAAGTCCGTGATCAAGGACAAGAAGCCGCTGTCCGGTGACATCCGCGGCTCCCTGAACAACGGTGGCGTCGGCCTGGCCGACTCCAACCCGGTCTTCAAGAACAACGCCACCCTGCAGGCCGCGATCAAGAAGGCCGAGGCCGGCATCAAGGACGGCTCCATCACGGTCAAGACCTCCTGACCCAGGGGTCATGACCTTGTCGTAGGCATGGTCAAAAGAACGCTGTAATGGCAGCGTTACGGCCACGGAACGGGGTGCGGGAAGGATGTTCTTCCCGCGCCCCTGCCATAGATCCGGGGACCTCGACGGGGCCCCGGGCGCGGATCCGAGAGTTCGGTCAGGAGACTCGGGTGCGGGTCCGGGTGATCGGTCGGTGAGCCCGGGCGGGTGTCCGGGAGATCGACGGAGATCCCGGGGATCGACGGCAGGGGCAACCCCCGTTCGCGCGGCAGAATGCTCGGAACGGATCGAGAGTCGAAAAAGCTCGGTCAGGTCCGGGCACTATTTAAAGCAGGGGCGCTACGCGCGTAGAGCGACCCCTTTTCCGAGGAGAGTGCGCCATCGACGCGTCCAGCAGCCCTCCGCTCACCGCAGAGACGACAGCCGCGGTCGAGCTGGCGGGGATCACCAAGCGATTCCCGGGTGTCGTAGCCAACCACGACATCCACCTGTCCGTCCGCAAGGGCACCGTGCATGCCCTGGTGGGCGAGAACGGGGCCGGCAAGTCGACCCTGATGAAGATCCTCTACGGCATGCAGAAGCCGGACGAGGGCACCATCGCGATCGACGGCGAGCAGGTCTCCTTCTCGTCCCCGGCCGACGCCATCGCGCGCGGCATCGGCATGGTCCACCAGCACTTCATGCTGGCGGACAACCTGACGGTCCTCGAGAACGTCGTGCTCGGCAGCGAGAAGCTGTACGGCATCGGCGGCAACGCCCGGAAGAAGATCAAGGAGATCTCCGACCGGTACGGCCTCGGCATCCGCCCGGACGCCCTGGTCGAGGACCTCGGCGTCGCCGACCGGCAGCGCGTGGAGATCCTCAAGGTCCTCTTCCGCGGCGCCAAGACCCTGATCCTCGACGAGCCCACCGCCGTCCTCGTCCCGCAGGAGGTCGACGCACTCTTCGACAACCTGCGCGAGCTGAAGTCCGAGGGTCTCTCGGTCATCTTCATCTCCCACAAGCTCGGCGAGGTGCTGTCCGTCGCCGACGACATCACCGTCATCCGGCGCGGTACGACGGTCGGCACCGCGATCCCGTCCGAGACCACCCCGCGCCAGCTCGCCGAGCTGATGGTCGGCAGCGAGCTGCCCACCCCGGAGACCGCCGAGTCCACGGTCACCGACAAGGCCGTCATCACGGTGAAGAACCTCACCGTCCACGCCAGCGGCCCCTCCCTCGGCGAGGTCGGCGCGCAGCCCGAGACCGCCACGGTCGGCTCGGCCGGCGCCACCGCCCGCGGTGACGTCCTCGACGAGGCCACCGCCCCCGGTGCCGCCAAGCGCGTCCTCGACGACGTCACCTTCACCATCCACGCCGGCGAGGTCATGGGCATCGCCGGCGTCGAGGGCAACGGCCAGACCGAGCTGATCGACGCGCTCATCGGCACCCGCAACGCCGACTCCGGCTCGATCGAGTTCCTCGGCGAGGACGTCACCCCCTGGGGCACCCGCAAGCGCCGCGAAGCCGGCGTCGGCTACATCCCCGAGGACCGGCACCGCCAGGGCCTGCTCCTTGAGTCCCCGCTCTGGGAGAACCGCATCCTCGGCCACGTCACCGAGAAGCCCAACGCGAAGGGCTTCTGGCTGGACATCAAGGGCGCCCAGGCCGACACCCGCCGGATCGTCGAGGAGTACGACGTCCGCACCCCCGGCATCGACGTCACCGCCGCCTCCCTCTCCGGCGGCAACCAGCAGAAGCTGATCGTCGGCCGCGAGATGAGCCACAACCCGAAGTTCCTGATCGCCGCCCACCCCACCCGCGGTGTGGACGTCGGCGCCCAGGCGCAGATCTGGGACCGCATCCGGGACGCCCGCCGCGAGGGCCTGGCGGTGCTGCTGATCTCCGCCGACCTGGACGAGCTGATCGGCCTGTCGGACACCCTGCGGGTGATCTTCGACGGAAAGCTGGTCGCGGACGCCGACCCGGCCACCATCACCCCGGAGGAGCTGGGCTCCGCCATGACGGGTGCCGCGTCCGGCCACCTGGAACACGTAGAGACCGCCCCAGAAGGACACGAAGGCGCCGACGGTCCGGAGGACGAGGCCCGATGAAGAAGTTCGACAAGGAGCGGGTGCTCCTCGCGGTGGCCGGCCCGGTCATCGCGCTCGTCCTCGCGATCGCCCTGACCTCGATCGTCCTGCTGGCCTCGAACCGCAACCCGTTCGAGCCGTACGTGCTGATGCTCCAGCAGCTGCCGTACTCGGACATCCAGGTCCTGATCATCAACCAGGCGGCGATGTACTACATCGCGGCCATCGCGGTCGCCCTCGGCTTCCGGATGAACCTGTTCAACATCGGCGTCGACGGCCAGTACCGCCTCGCCGCCGTGATGACGGCCGTGGTCGGCGCCAACGTGGGCCTGCCCGCCTTCCTGCAGATCCCGATGCTGCTCCTGGTCGCCATGCTCACCGGCGCCTTCTGGGCCGGTATCGCGGGCGTCCTCAAGATCACCCGCGGGGTCAGCGAGGTCGTCGCCACGATCATGCTGAACGCCATCGCCACCAGCGTCATCGGCTACGTCACCCTCTCCAACGTGTGGGGCGTCCAGGTCGGCAACAACATGACGACCGGCGTGATGAAGAAGTCCGGCTGGTTCCCCGGCATCAACCTGGGCTCCGACGTCGGCGACATCTACGGCATGGTCTTCGTCGCCATCGCCCTCGGCATCGGCTACTGGCTGGTCCTCAACCGCACCCGCTTCGGCTTCGACCTGCGCGCCACCGGCGCCTCCGAGTCCGCCGCGGCCGCCTCCGGCGTCGACGCCAAGCGCATGGTCCTGATCTCCATGCTGATCTCCGGTGCCGTCTCCGGCCTCGCGGGCCTCCCGCTGCTGCTCGGCGACTCCCACACCTACAGCCTCGACTTCCCGGCCGGCCTCGGCTTCACCGCCATCGGCATCGCCCTGCTCGGCCGCAACAACCCGGGCGGCATCGCCTTCGCCGCCCTGCTGTGGGCCTTCCTCGACAAGGCCTCGCCCGCCCTCGACTACGCGACCCCGGTGGCGTACGAGAAGGAGATCGCCACGATCATGCAGGGCCTGATCGTCTTCTCCGTCGTCATCTCCTACGAAGCCGTACGGCAGTGGGGTCTGCGCCGCCAGCAGCGCCAGGTCGGCGCGGAGCTCGCCGCGGCCGCCGCCAAGAACACCAAGAAGGAGGTGGCGGCCTGATGTCCACCGCGACCATCGCCAAGCCGCAGGCGAAGCAGCCCGGCAGGGGCGGCCGCCGAATCTCGCTCCCGGTACTCCTGCTGGTCATCGCCGGCGTACTGGTCCTCACCTCGGCCGTGCGCATCATCACCGGCGCCGAGGGCATCACCTCGACCGGCCAGATGTCCACCGCGCTGCGCCTCGCCGTCCCGATCGGCCTCGCCGGTCTCGGCGGTCTGTGGGCCGAGCGCGCGGGCGTCGTCAACATCGGCCTCGAAGGCATGATGATCCTCGGCACCTGGTTCGGCGCCTGGGCCGGCTACCAGTGGGGCCCCTGGGTCGGCGTCGTCTTCGGCATCCTCGGCGGCGCGCTCGGCGCCCTGCTGCACGCCGTCGCCACCGTCACCTTCAACGTCAACCACATCGTCTCCGGTGTGGCCCTGAACATCCTCGCCCTGGGCGCCACCCGCTACCTGTCGAAGTTCACCTTCGAGAACGCCGAGGGCGGCTCCTCCAAGCAGTCCCCGCCGATCGACTCACTCGGCACGTTCAGCGTCCCGGGCCTGTCCGACTGGCTGGACACGCTCAACCAGAAGCACTGGTTCTTCATCTCCGACATCGCGGGCCTGGTCGGCGGTCTGCTCACCGACCTCTCGCCGCTGACGGTGATCGCGGTGGCCCTCGTGCCGATCACGTGGTGGGTCCTGTGGCGCACCGCCTTCGGCCTGCGCCTGCGCTCCTGCGGCGAGAACCCGGTCGCGGCCGAGTCCCTCGGCGTCAACGTCTACAAGTACAAGTACATCGCGGTGATCATCAGCGGTGGCTTCGCCGGCCTCGGCGGCGCGTTCCTCTCGATCGTCGCCTCCAACGTGTACCTCGACGGCCAGACCGCCGGCCGCGGCTACATCGGTCTCGCCGCGATGATCTTCGGCAACTGGATGCCGGGCGGCCTCGCCCTCGGCGCCGGCCTGTTCGGCTACACCGACAGCCTCAACCTGCGCGGCGGCACGGTGAACGTCCACGCGCTGATCCTGCTGCTCGCGATCCTGCTGGTGTTCGGCGCCGCCTACCTGGCCTGGAAGAAGAAGTACGTCCCGGCCGTCATCACGATCGTCATCTCGGTCCTGATGTTCATCTGGTACGCCTCCACCGACGACGTCCCGCGTCAGCTCGTGACCGCGACCCCGTACCTCGTCACCCTCCTCGTCCTCTCGCTGTCCGCGCAGTCCCTGCGGATGCCGAAGGCGGACGGTCTGCCGTACCGGAAGGGACAGGGCAAGTGACCGCCGCGGCCGCCGGCTTCGACTGGGAGGCCCTGCGGGCCGAGGCACGGGAGGCCATGTCCCACGCCTACGCCCCGTACTCCGGCTACCCGGTCGGGGTCGCCGCCCTGGTGGACGACGGCCGTACGGTCTCCGGCTGCAACGTGGAGAACGCGTCGTACGGCCTCGGCCTGTGCGCCGAGTGCGGACTGGTCTCCGAGCTGCAGCGCACGGGCGGCGGCCGGCTCACCCACTTCACCTGCGTGGACGGCACGGGCGGGCTCCTCGTCCCGTGCGGCCGCTGCCGCCAGCTGCTCTACGAGTTCGGCGGCCCGGACCTCCTCCTGGACACCCCGGAGGGTGTCCTGCCCCTCTCCGAGATGCTGCCCCAGGCCTTCGGCCCGGCCCATCTCACCAAGTAACTCCCGTACGGCCCCTTCCGGTTGGGAGGGGCCGTACGCATCGCACTTCTCCGAAGGGAACGCCATGGCCACCATGGACGCCGTCTCCGTCATCCGCACCAAGCGCGACCGCGGTGAGCTCAGCGACCAGCAGATCGACTGGGTCATCGACGCGTACACGCGCGGCGAGGTCGCCGACGAGCAGATGTCGTCGCTCGCGATGGCCATCCTGCTCAACGGCATGAACCGCCGCGAGATCGCCCGCTGGACCGCCGCGATGATCGCGTCCGGCGAGCGCATGGACTTCTCCGCCCTGTCCCGTCCGACGGCCGACAAGCACTCGACGGGCGGCGTCGGCGACAAGATCACCCTCCCGCTCGCGCCCCTGGTGGCGGCCTGCGGCGCGGCCGTCCCCCAGCTCTCCGGCCGCGGCCTCGGCCACACCGGCGGCACCCTGGACAAGCTGGAGTCGATCCCCGGCTGGCGCGCCCTGCTGTCGAACGAGGAGATGCTGTCGGTTCTGGACTCGACCGGCGCGGTGATCTGCGCGGCGGGCGACGGCCTGGCCCCCGCCGACAAGAAGCTGTACGCGCTGCGCGACGTCACCAGCACGGTCGAGGCGATCCCCCTGATCGCCTCCTCGATCATGTCGAAGAAGATCGCCGAGGGCACCGGCTCCCTGGTCCTGGACGTGAAGGTCGGCACCGGCGCCTTCATGAAGACCATCGAGGACGCCCGCGAACTGGCCTCGACCATGGTGGGCCTCGGCACCGACCACGGCGTGAAGACGGTCGCGCTCCTCACCGACATGTCCACCCCGCTCGGCCTGACGGCGGGCAACGCCCTGGAGGTCCGCGAGTCGGTGGAGGTCCTCGCCGGCGGCGGCCCCGCGGACGTCGTCGAACTGACCCTCGCCCTGGCCCGCGAGATGCTCGACGCGGCCGGCGTCCGCGATGCCGACCCGGCGAAGGCACTGGCCGACGGCTCGGCGATGGACGTCTGGCGCCGGATGATCGCGGCCCAGGGCGGCGACCCGGACGCGGCGCTCCCGGTGGCGAAGGAACAGCACGTGATCAAGGCGCCGTCGGCCGGTGTCCTGACCCGCCTCGACGCCTACGACATCGGCGTCGCCGCCTGGCGCCTCGGCGCCGGCCGGGCCCGCAAGGAGGACCCGGTGCAGGCGGGCGCGGGCGTCGAACTCCACGCCAAGCCCGGCGACACGGTCACGGCGGGCCAGCCCCTGCTGACCCTGCACACGGACACCCCGGAGCGCTTCGAGTACGCGCTCCAGGCGGTCGAGGGGTCGTACGACATCGGGGCGGCGGGTGCGGAGTTCACGGCGTCGCCGGTGGTGCTGGGGCGCATCGCCTGATCAGGAGGTCTCTCGATCGGGTGAACGGGACCGGTGGACCTGCGCCGGTCCCGTTCGGCATGTCTGATGGGCCCATGGGAGTGTTCGAGGCCGACTGCATCGTGGCTGACAGCGAGTGGGACGAACTGGTCTGGATCTGGCAGCAGACGGATGTTCCCAAGGGCTGCAAGGTGGAGATCATCGATGGGCTCGTCGCGGTGACTCCGCTGTCCGCCAACGCCCACCATGGCATTGCCGAGCGGGTGCAGCGCCGCCTCTACGAGGCGATCCCGCAGGACTGGGGCATCTATCAAAGGCTGGGCATGGCCGTGCCGTCCCGACTGAGCCTGTACATGCCGGACCTTGCTGTGGTGCCGGAGAAGGCGCTCGCCGGAGACGCCTGCTTTGTGCCGATGAACAGAGCCGCACTCGTCGTGGAGATCACCTCGAAGGCCACCGTGACCAACGATCGGACTCACAAGACCGCAGGCTGTGCCGAGGCGGATGTCCCGCTGTACCTCTTGATCGACGGCCTGGCACCGGGCGGCCCTACGATCACGTTGTACGGCGAACCGAGGGACGGCGTCTATCGGGTCTTGCGCGCGTGCAAGTTCGGCGACCCCATCAAGCTGCCGGAGCCGTTCGACCTCACGATCGACACCGCCGAGTTCCCTGTCGACTGACGGCGCGTCACCCCAGCAGCGCCGCCACCACGACCAGCACCGGCACCGCCAGCACCGTCGACAGCAGAATCGAGTCCCTGGCCAGTTCCTCGCCGACGCGGTAGGTGCTGGCGTACGTGTACAGGTTCTGCGCGGCCGGCAGCGCCGACGTCACCGTCACGTCGAGCAGGGGCGCCCCGCGCAGGCCGAAGACCGCCGACGCCAGGGCCCAGGCGGCGAGCGGCTGGCCCACCGACTTCAGGGCGACCGACAGGAACACCGGGTGGCGGTCGCGGCCCCGGCCCGGCGGGGTACTGCCGCGCAGCGAGATGCCGAAGGCGAGCAGGACCGCCGGCACGGACATGTTGCCGATCAGGGTCAGGGGGTCCATGACCGGGCCGGGGACGTGGATCCCGAGCCCCGAGACCGCCACTCCGCTGAGGGAGCCGACGGCTATCGGGTTGCGGAGCGGCGTCAGCAGCCGGCGCCTCCAGGGGCCCTTCTCGCCCATGCCGGCCACGTCGAGGATCGTGAGCGCGACCGGGGTGAGGATCACCACCTGGAAGAGCAGCACCGGTGCCACCAGGGACGCGTCGCCCAGCACGTACACGGCGATCGGGATACCGAGGTTGCCCGAGTTGACGTAACTGGAGCACAGCGCGCCGATCGTCGTACGGCCCACGCCCCAGTGCCGTACGACGCCCACCGCCACGAACGCGCCTGCCGCGGCGGCCGTGCTCAGGGCCGTCACCAGGAGGCGGCTGGAGAAGATCACCGCCAGGTCGGCCCTGGCGAGGGTGGTGAAGAGGAGGGCGGGGGAGGCGACGTGGAAGGCGAGCTTGGTGAGGACCTCGCGGCCGTTCGCCCCCAGGTGGCCGCCGCGGCCGAGGACGTAGCCGACGGCGATGACGACCGCGATGACCGCGAAACCGCTCAGCACTCCCTGCACGGGACCGCCTTGCGGGAGAGGAGGCTGTCGGAGGTACCGGGCGCTGCTGATCCGTGGGGCATACAGCCAACCCTCTGGGTCGGTCAGGTGCAGGTCAACGTTGTGACCCTTGTGATCTTCGCGACCGTACGGAAGGCGGGGTGCCCTAGCGATGAGTTGTCAGACCCTCGGCGGTCTACTGGTCGTGGATGCCGTGACCCCCGCCGTGCTCATGCTGTCGGGCCCCGTCGCCAGGGACGAGGTGCCGGGGCTGTGCGACGCCGTGCGTGAGCTGCTCGGGGCGGGCGGGGCCGGGCCGGGCCGCCGGGTCGTCGTCTGCGATGTCGGCGGGCTCGGACCGCCCGGCCTGGCGGCCGTCGACCTGCTGGCCCGGCTTGAGCTGGCGGCCCGGAGGGCCGGCGGGCGGATCCGGCTCCGCGACCCCGACCCGGCCCTACGCTCGCTCCTCCGGTTCGTCGGTCTCGGCCTCCAGGTGGAGGGGGAGGTCGAAGAGCGGGAACCAGCGCTTGGTGTCGAGGAAGAAGTGGAACCCGGTCAGCCGGCCGTCTGAGATCTCCAGGACCTGGACGGACCAGGGGCTCCAGCCGCCGGTGTCCGGGTCGGGCTTGTACTGGGCGAACCCGGGCAGGCCGTTGACCCGGACCGGGAACAGCCGCGAGCCCTCGCAGGCGGAGCCGATGGTGGTCATGAAGCCGGTGATGTCGTCGTGGCCGGTGAGCCACAGGTCGAACGGCGGCATCGTCATGATGGCGTCCTCGTGGAGGAGCGCCGTCAGGGCGGTCATGTCGTACCCCTCGAAGGCCGCGACATAGCGCTCCAGGAGCTTCTGCTGCTCCTCGTCGAGCGGGTCGGAGACCTCGGCGGCGGCGCCCGACTGCCGCTGCTCGGACAGGGTGGCCCGGGCCCGCTGCAACGCGCTGTTGACCGACGCGACGGTCGTGCCGAGCAGCTCGGCCACCTCGGTGGCCTTCCAGGCCAGCACCTCGCGCAGGATCAGCACCGCCCGCTGCTTCGGCGGCAGCTGCTGCAACGCGGCCATGAAGGCCAGCCGGATGGACTCCTTGGCCACGGCCGCCTCCGCCGGGTCGTCCACGGTCGGCAGCACGCGCGCGTCGGGCACCGGCTCCAGCCAGGTGTTGTCGGGCCGGGGGGAGAGCGCGGCCTGGGCGAGCGGCGTCGACTCGCTGAGGTCCATCGGCCGGGCCCGTTTGTTGCCCGCGGTGAGCATGTCCAGGCACACGTTCGTCGCGATCCGGTACAGCCACGACCGCAGGCTGGAGCGGCCCTCGAACTTCTCGTAGCTCCGCCAGGCCCGCACCAGGGTGTCCTGCACCGCGTCCTCGGCCTCGAAGGACGAGCCGAGCATGCGGTAGCAGTACCCGGTCAGCTCGGTCCGGTGCTTTTCCAGTGCGACGTCCAGCTCCGCCGTCGCCGTGCCGTCGGTCATCTTTCGTCCACCCACCCCTGTGGCCGTTCCTGTCCGCGCGCCGTTGCGCACCAGCACTTCGGAAGCTACCGCAGGGGACTGACAATGGCCCCAGGAGTGGGGAAACGTGCGGGTGAGGAGTGGTGCGCCCAAGGGGGTGGGGTGCGCGGCCGGGGGGCGGGTGCGGCGCCGTCGTGGCTGGTCGCGCAGTTCCCCGCGCCCCTGAAAGAATTCAGTGGGCGTTCGCCAGTACCTGGCGGCGGGCTGCCACAGAGCCCAGGACCGTGATGGTCACGACGCCCAGGATCGCGAGCAGTCCCACGCCGACCGTTCCCGACCAGCCCTCTGCATGGAAGGCCAGCGCGCCCACCGTGCTGCCCGCGCTGGAGCCGATGTAGTACGCGGACTGGTAGAGGGCCGAGGCCTGGGCCCTGCCGTGGGTGGCTGTCTTGCTGACCGCGGAGGAGGCGACCGCGTGGCCCGCGAAGAAGCCCGCGGTGATCAGGACCAGGCCCAGCAGGACCAGGGGGAGCGAGTCGGCCAGGGAGAGGAGGAGGCCGGTGGCCGTCGTGCCGCCGGCCAGGTAGAGGGCGCCGCGGCGGCCCAGGCGGCCGACCAGGCGGCCCGCCGTCGACGCGGACACCGTACCGACCAGGTACACCAGGAAGATTGAGCCGATGATGCCCTGGGGGAGCGAGAAGGGCTCCTGGGTCAGGCGGTAGCCGATCACCGTGTAGACGCCGCCGAAGACGGTCATGAAGAGCGCACCGATCGCGTACAGGCGGCGCAGCAGCGGGTCGGCCAGGTGGTCGCGGACCGTGCCGAGCAGCCGGCGCGGGTGCAGCGAGCCCGCCTTGAAGTGCCGCGGCGCGGGGAGGAGCAGCCGGAAGGCGACGGCGCAGCCGACCGCGATCACGCCGATCGTGCCCACGGCCACCCGCCAGCCCCACTCCTGCGCGACCCAGCCGGTGATGACCCGGCCGCTCATCCCGCCCACGCTGTTGCCCGCGACGAACAGACCGATCGCCGTGACCAGCGCCTTCGGCCGGACCTCCTCGGCCAGGTACGCCGTCGCCGACGCGGGCAGACCGGCCAGCGCCGCGCCCTGGACGGCACGGAGCACGACCAGCACGCCGAGGGAGGGCGCGATGGGCACCAGCAGGCCGACGGTCACCGCGACCGCCAGCGAGGCCGTCATGACCGTACGGCGTCCGAACCGCTCGGAGAGGGCGCTCATCGGGATGACGAACAGCGCCAGACCGCCGGTCGCCGCCGCCACCGTCCAGCTCGCGTCGCTCGCGGACACGCCGTAGCCGTCCGAGATCAGCGGGAGCAGGGCCTGCGTGGAGTAGAGGAGGGCGAAGGTCGCGACACCGGCGAGGAAGAGCGCGAAGCTCATCCGGCGGTAGCCGGGACCGCCCGGGGTCAGCCGGGAGTCGGCGGCGGGGACGGACGGGACGGCGCCCACGGTGGTGGACGCCCCGGTACTGGCGGGAGACATGCTTCGAACGTACGGACCCCCTCGCTGATCCGTCCAATGCATGGAATCGCCATAATCGTTCCCATGGAGCATCAGCAGAGGTCAGCGGGGCGCCTGTCACCGGACAGTGACACAGAAGACATGACGATGTTGCTGGCTCCACGCCTCGCGTACTTCGCCGGCGTGGCCCGCACGGAGCACGTCACCAGGGCCGCCCAGGAGCTGAACGTCCCCCAGTCCACCCTCTCCCGCGCGATGGCCCGCCTGGAGCAGGACCTGGGCGTCGACCTCTTCAGCCGGCACGGCCGCACCGTCTCCCTCACCCCCGCCGGCCGCACCTTCCTCACCTCGGTCGAGCGTGCCCTCGCCGAGGTCCGGCGCGCCGCCGACGAGGTACGCGCCGACGCCGACCCCACGACGGGGAAGGTCGCCTTCGGGTTCCTGCACACCATGGGCGCGGAGACCGTACCCGGCCTCCTCCAGGCCTTCCGCGTCGACCATCCCCGCATCCGCTTCAGCCTCGTCCAGAACTACGGCGAGGCGATGCTCGAGAAGCTGCGGGCGGGCGAACTGGACCTCTGCCTCACCTCCCCGGTACCGGACGCCCCGGACCTGGCCGCCCGCCGCCTCGACGAACAGAAACTCCGGCTGGTGGTGCCCGCCGACCACCCGCTGGCCACCCGCAGGCGCATCCGCCTCGCCGAGGCGGCCGACGAGACCTTCGTGACCCTGGAACCGGGCTACGGCCTGCGCCGCATCACGGACGACGTGTGCAAGGAGGCCGGCTTCAAGCCGAGGATCGCCTTCGAGGGAGAGGAGGCGGAGACCTTGAGGGGCCTGGTGGCAGCCGGTCTGGGCGTCGCGCTGCTCCCCCCACCCGCCTTTCCCCGCCCGGGAGTCGTCGAACTGACGGTCACCGCCCCGCGAGCGGTGCGAGAGATCGGCCTGGCATGGCTGGAGGGCCACCCGGACACGCCCCCAGTGGCCGCCTTCAAGAAGTTCCTGCTTTCAAGGCGGGGGAGTCTCCTTCCCTAGGGGCGCTGGGGGTACCCCCGGCCGAAGGCTGGGGGAGGAACTGCGCAAAACCACCCACCGCCCGCGCCCCGAAGCCGACATCAGATCCTACGAAGCGACCGTCCGAAGCCCGCGGCAAGTGGCATCCGCAACCCGATCGGCGGCGGCGCAGCCAGCGCGTCCTCCACCGGCCGCGACACCGCATGCCCGTACAACGCCCCCATCACGAAGTCCGAAGCGAGCGCGAGGACTTCGTCCCGGTGCTGATGCAACCCGTGGCCGTCCGAGTGCACCTCGAACCGGCACACCTCCCGGTTCGCCTTCTTCGCCCGCGACGCCAGCCGGAACGACAGCTCCGGATCGGTCCGTTCGTCGTTCGTGCCGTGCACGACCAGCACCCGCCGCCCCACCAGCTGCCGAACCGGTTCCTCGGGCGCCGCCACGTCGTCCTCGGGCAGCCAAGGGGCGATGGAGACGACGGAGTTGACGGCCTCGTGCCCGCCCGCGTGCAGCGCGGCCCGGCCGCCCATCCCCACGCCGAGCAGGCACACCGGAACGTCGCCGTACCGCCGTACCACCTCGTCGGCCGCCCAGCCGGCGTCCCCGGCGAGGTTCGCCTCGCTGCCGTTCCACCCGCGATAGCGGTAGTGCACGACGTGCGCGGCCAGCCCCTCGTCCCGGCCGTCCCGGGCGAGGCGGCGGCCGAGCGCGCGGACGAAGGCCGTCGCCCATACGAGGGACGGCCGGCGCGCGGAGACCTCCTCCCCACCGGGGAGGAGCAGGACCGCGCCGCTCACCGTCGTCGGCTCCTGGCCGACTGCCCTGCTCAGGCTGGCCGTTCGGACCGGCGTCGCTTGCTGTGCCATGACAGAACAGTGTCAGAAGAGGCGGTGTACGCGACCCGTCCGTGCGGTCACCATTGCGTATCGACGGAAACGGAAATCTCCGAGTACCGAGCGATCTACGCGCGTAGGAGTTACAGTGCGGAAATGACGAGCCAGAGCACCGCGAACACCCCGACGCCGGACCAGATCCGCCGGGCGCCGAAGGTTCTGCTGCACGACCACCTCGACGGCGGCCTGCGTCCGGGCACCGTCGCCGACCTCGCCCGGGAGACCGGGTACTCCGGCCTCCCCGAGACCGACCCGGACAAGCTCGGCATCTGGTTCCGCGAGGCCGCCGACTCCGGTTCGCTGGAGCGGTACCTGGAGACGTTCTCGCACACCGTCGGTGTCATGCAGACCCGGGACGCCCTGATCCGGGTCGCCCGCGAGTGCGCCGAGGACCTCGCCGAGGACGGTGTCGTCTACGCCGAGGTGCGGTACGCCCCCGAGCAGCACCTGCAGCAGGGGCTGACCCTCGAAGAGGTCGTCGAGGCCGTCAACGAGGGCTTCCGGCAGGGCGAGGCCCTCGCCCGGGAGAACGGCCGCCGGATCCGGGTCGGCGCCCTGCTCACCGCCATGCGGCACGCGGCCCGCTCCCTGGAGATCGCCGAGCTCGCCAACCGCTACCGGGACCTGGGCGTCGTCGGCTTCGACATCGCCGGCGCCGAGGCCGGCTACCCGCCCACCCGGCACCTCGACGCCTTCGAGTACCTCAAGCGCGAGAACAACCACTTCACCATCCACGCCGGCGAGGCCTTCGGACTGCCGTCCATCTGGCAGGCGTTGCAGTGGTGCGGCGCCGACCGGCTCGGGCACGGGGTGCGGATCATCGACGACATCCAGCTCCACGAGGACGGCACGGTCAAGCTCGGCCGGCTCGCGTCGTACGTCCGCGACAAGCGGATCCCGCTGGAGCTGTGCCCCAGCTCCAACCTCCAGACCGGCGCCGCCGACTCCTACACCGGGCACCCGATCGGGCTGCTGCGCCGGCTGCACTTCCGGGCCACCGTGAACACCGACAACCGGCTGATGTCCGGCACCAGCATGAGCCGGGAATTCGAGCATCTCGTCGAGGCGTTCGCTTACACGCTCGATGACATGCAGTGGTTCTCCGTCAATGCGATGAAATCAGCGTTCATTCCTTTCGATGAACGACTCGCCATGATCAATGACGTCGTGAAGCCCGGGTATGCGGAGCTGAAATCCGAATGGCTGTTCCGGCAGACCGCCTCCACCAGCGGTTCTGCGGATCCGGAGAGCTGATCGGCCATCCCGGCGGGGCACGGAATGCGGACGGGCCTTCACCGGCCGTCCGTATTTCGGTGTTTGCGGCGGACGACCCGGCATGTTTACGGTCGTGGACCGCTCAGCGTGTTATTGATCCCCGTCTCCGTATTCCAAGGACGCATTGACGATGAAGCAGTCTGCTGCCAAGACCCTCGGTGTCGCCGCCCTCGGTGCCGCCTTCGCCGCTGCCGGCGCGGGCGCGGCCAACGCGGCCCCGGCCGTCCCGGACTCCTCCCAGGCCCTGGACACCGTCACCAAGACGCTGCCGGCCGAGAACGTCTCCAAGGCGCTGCCGGGTGCCGGTGAGGCCGTGGCGCAGGGGCAGAGCGCCCTCGGTGCCGGAGTGACCGCCGTCCAGCCGGCCGCCAAGCAGGTGCTCGCCAAGCAGGTGCTCGCCGGCGGCCCGACCAAGCCCGTCGCCGGCCTCCTCGGCGGCCTGCCGGTCCAGGGCCTGCCCACGCACGGCCTGCCGGTGAACGGGATTCCGATCGGCTGACCTCTCCCCAACCGATCGGCAACGCCTTTGGGGCGCCCCGGAAACGTCCGGAGCGCCCCAACGGCGTTGCCGTACCGCCTGATCACCAGGCGGTGGCCTTCTTCTCCGAGGGGAGGAGGATCCACAGCGCGATGTAGAGCAGGAACTGCGGGCCCGGCAGCAGGCAGGACAGCAGGAAGATCACCCGCATCGTGGTCGCGGAGGTGCCGAAGCGCCGGGCCAGCGCGGCGCACACTCCGCCGATCATGCGGCCATGGGTGGGGCGGGCGAGGCTGGACATCTGTGGCTCCTTCGTGAGCGTCCGGTGCGAGGCGGCCCTTCCGGCCCCTCGTCTGCCCTCAACGCTACGGAGACGAACCGGGTCGAAGCGTCGCTCTACGGGGCGATCCCGACCCTGGGAATCGTCGGGGTGCGACCCTGAGCCGCTTCCTCCTGGGGGAGGGCGGCGGGCCGCCGCCGCTCACCCCGCCGGCGGAGCCGGGCGCGGGCCGCCGGCACCACCGCCAGATGCGCGATCACCACGCCCGCCGTGTTGAGCAGGATCGAGTCGACGTCCACCACCCGGCCGGGCACCCCGGTCTGCAGCAGGGCTATGCCCATCGAGATCAGCGCGCCCGCGGCGGCCGAACTGATCAGGGAGGCGAGCGGGGAGACCCGGAGCTTCCCGTGCGTCATCGGCAGCAGCACACCCAGCGGCGCGAGCAGCGCGAGCCCTTCGCCGATCCGGTGCGCCGCCTCGCGCCAGCCGAGCGCCAGGTCGGCGCGGATACCGGCGAGGGGGTGCAGGTTGGCGGGCATCACCCAGGGCACGTCCAGCGGCCGCAGCATCAGCCAGGCGACGAACACGAGGTGTGCGACAAGGAGGACACCCCCTGCCACACGGACGCGGATCGCGGCGCTGCCGCCGATGGAGCCTTGACGCTGCACGCCCCCCTAGACGCGCCCGCGCACACGATCGGTTCCGGATAGGGCGGTGAGGCCTCAGACACACGGTGCCGTATCGATATGCGGCGCCGGCAGCGCCCCGTCAGGGGCGCTGGGGGTGCCCCCGGCCGAAGTCTGGGGGAGGACTGCGCGAGCAACCTCACACAACCGGCACCCGCCCCACAACCCTCCCCGGCACCCCCTTAGGCGCCCAAACGCCCCGTCACCCGGAAGCCACCTCAGTGGACGGGGGCCGGCTGCCACTCGGAGAGTTCCGCACCGCGTCCGTGCACTCGTACCGCCGCAACGGCTCCGTCCCCGGCCCGCCCAGGATCACCGACCCGTCCCCCTCCGCGGCCGCCGAATCGGACAGCGTGCACACGATCTGGGCGAGCGCGTACGACGTCAGCTGCGGCGGCGACGTGCTCAGCCGCAGCGTGTCGTCGGGATCCCCGGCCCGCGGTCCCCAGACGCTCATCCCGCCCCGCACGTACGTCGTGTAGCCCGCCGCCTTCTCGGCGGCCGACGGCGTCTCGGCGAGCTGGTCGAGCAGCCCCTGGGCGACGATCACCCGCCGCTTGGCGTCCGCCGAACCGTCCGGGACCCGCACCTGGCGGTCGACGGTCACCAGCGACGAACTGCACAGCAGGAACACCTGCACCGGCACCCCGCGCTCGTCCTGCGCGGACAGGTCCGGCTGGGTCATCGAGCACGGCACCCGCGAGGGCGCCCCGCCGAAGTCGGTCGGCACCTCGGTGGCCCGGATCCCGCACCCGGAGAGCGCCAGCGCCAGCCCGGCGACGGCCAGCAGCGGCGCGCCGTGCCGTCGTACCGTCAGTCTTCGTACGTACATCAGGCGCCCTTCTCCCCGGCA
This sequence comes from Streptomyces sp. NPDC001980, assembly GCF_040296885.1. NCBI lineage: Bacteria > Bacillati > Actinomycetota > Actinomycetes > Kitasatosporales > Streptomycetaceae > Streptomyces > Streptomyces sp. NPDC001980. Next base: position 103,751 of record NZ_JBEOYD010000028.1, read on the forward strand.
TCCCCGGCATCCCCGGTGCCCCCGGCGTCCTTGCTGTCCTCCGCCAGCCGCGAGGGGTCCCGCGGCAGCCGGAACGTGAACACCGCGCCGCCCTCGGGGGAGTTCGCGGCGGTGATGGAGCCACCGTGGATGCGGGCGTTCTCGGTCGCGATGGACAGGCCCAGGCCGCTGCCCTCGGAGCGCGGCCGGGAGGCGCTGGCCTTGTAGAACCGGTCGAAGACATGCGGCAGCACGTCCTCCGGGATACCCGGACCGTGGTCCCGTACGGCGACGACCAGGTCGCCACCTTCCTCTTGCTCCATCCGCACCGACACCCGCACCGGCGAACCGCCGTGCTTGAGCGCGTTGCCGATCAGGTTGGCGAGGATGACGTCGAGGCGGCGCGGGTCGAGGCGGGCGTGGATGCCGCGCTCGGCGTCCAGCTCCACCGCGTCCAGCCAGGCGCGGGCGTCGATGCAGGCGGTGATCTGGTCGGCGATGTCGACGTCGTCGAGGACGAGACGGGCCGTACCGGCGTCGAAGCGGGTGACCTCCATCAGGTTCTCGACGAGGTCGTTGAGGCGGCGCGTCTCGCTGACGACCAGCCGGACGGCGGGCTCGATCATCGGGTCCATCGACCCGGACTCCGCCTCCAGCTCCTCCTCCAGGATCTCCGTCACGGCGGTGATCGCGGTGAGCGGGGTGCGCAGTTCGTGGCTCATGTCCGCGACGAACCGCCGGGACGCGTCGTCCCGCGCGGCCATGTCGTCGACCCGCTTCTCCAGCGCCTCGGCCGCGTCGTTGAACGTCCGGGAGAGATCGGCGAGTTCGTCCGTCCCCGAGACCCGCAGCCGGGTGTCCAGCTTGCCCTCGCCGAGCCGCCGGGCGGCGACCCCGAGCCGGTGCACGGGCTTGAGCACGGTCGTGGCGGCGGCCTGCGCCAGCAGCGCCGAACCGATGAGAGCGAGCCCCGTGGCGATCCCCAGCGACCACGCCAGCGAGTTGAGGTCCTTCGCCTCCGGCTCCAGGGACTTCATCATGTAGCCGGTCGGCCCGCCGCCGATCAGCCGCGTCCCGGCGACGAGATACGGCGTGCCGTGGTCGACGACCCGCTGCCAGTACAGGTGGTACGCCGACTTGTTGCTGTCGGTCACCTTCTGCTGCTTGTCGACGGCCTTGCGCAGCGAGGTCGGCACGTCGTCCAGCGCGAACGCGCTGAGCCCGTCCGAACTGCCGTACACCGTCTTGCCGTTGCTGTCCTGACCGACCAGCAGCACGCTGAACCGCTGGCTGCTGTTGGCCATCTGCCCGGCCGTACGCTGCAGTTCGTCCTGCGTCGGGTGCACCGGCAGCGCTCCGGCCCGGTTCTGCATCTCCTGCTGGAAGTCGCGCAGCACGGCGTCCTGGGTACGGGTGAGCACGGCCTCGCGGTTGAGCCAGTACGCGATGCCGGACGCGGACACGGCGGCGGTCAGCGCGACGAGCCCGAAGACGACGACGAGCCGCAGCCGCAGACTGGTGAAGCGCAGCCGGGACATGGCTCCCCTGCGATCCGCGGCCCAGCCGCGGAGACCCCCCTGCCGGTCCGTCACTGAGGGGCGTCCAGGCGGTAGCCGACACCACGCACGGTACGGATCAGGGTCGGGGACGAGGGCACGTCCTCCACCTTGGCGCGCAGCCGCTGCACACACGCGTCCACCAGCCGGGAGTCACCGAGGTAGTCGTGCTCCCAGACCAGCCGCAGCAACTGCTGCCGGGACAGCGCCTGCCCGGGGCGCCGGCTCAGTTCGAGCAGCAGCCGCAGCTCGGTCGGCGTCAGCTGGAGATCCTCGCCGTTCTTCGTCACGGTCATCGCGCTGCGGTCGATGACGACGTTGCCGAAGGTCGCCGAGTCGGTGGACTCCCGCTCGCCGCGCCGCAGCACGGCCCGGATCCGGGCGTCGAGCACCCGCCCCTGGACCGGCTTCACGACATAGTCGTCGGCCCCGGACTCCAGGCCGACCACCACATCGATGTCATCGCTGCGCGCGGTCAGCAGAATGATCGGCAACTGGTCCGTGCGCCGGATCCGCCGGCACACCTCGAAACCGTCGATGCCGGGCAGCATGACATCGAGGACGATCAGATCGGGCCGCTGCTCACGCAACAGCTTCAGACCGTCCTCACCGGTCGCAGCGGTGGCCACCCGGTGCCCCTGGCGCGTCAGAGAGAGCTCCAGGGCCGTGCGGATGGCGTCGTCGTCCTCGATCAGCAACAGGGAAGGCACGGGCTCATTCTGGCCCATGCGGGCCCTGTCGTACGACCTGTGCGGCGCGCAGCTCCTCGCAAACCTCTGTAGCGCCACCACCTGTGCACTCTCTGTGTCCGTTCTGTGCCGGACCCCTGTGACAGGTCTGTGACAGTCGGCGGATACGGCCGTGAAGGTGGCCCGGCAGTCTTTTCGGCACAGGCAAGCGAGCGAACGCGGCGAGCGGCCCGAGCAAGCCGAACTACCGGAAGTCCACGACGGGGGGCGCGAGATGAACACGCTGATCAGCCACAGCACCAGCGCAGTGATCACGCGTCTGCACGACGTGAACCGGGGTTCCGAGAAGTCCGGTGCCGTGAGCGGGCGGGGGTGCGCTCGCGGCACCGGACGTCAGCACACCGGCTACATGACGGTGGTTGACAGCTTCACGGGGGAAGCACACGGGGGATCCGCCTACGGGGAGGACACGGGGGAGCGCCGCTCGCTGACCGAGGCGGAGTTCACCGCCTACGTCCAGGAGCGCCGCGCCTCCCTGTACGCGACCGCCTACCACCTGACCGGCGACCGCTACGAGGCCGAGGACCTGCTCCAGAGCGCGCTGTTCTCGACGTACCGGGCGTGGGACCGGATCAGCGACAAGGCGGCCGTGGGCGGTTACCTGCGCCGCACCATGACCAACCTGCACATCAGCGCCTGGCGGCGCCGCAAGCTCAACGAGTACCCGACCGAGGAACTGCCGGAGACGCCCGGCGACACGGACGCGATGAGCGGCACCGAGCTGCGCGCGGTCCTGTGGCAGGCGCTGTCCCGGCTCCCCGAACTCCAGCGCACCATGCTGGTCCTGCGCTACTACGAGGGCCGCACGGACCCGGAGATCGCGGAGATCCTCGACATCAGTGTCGGCACGGTGAAGTCCAGCATCTGGCGGTCGCTCCGCCGGCTGCGCGAGGACGAGGTCCTCAGCTTCGGCCGTGACGAGGAGGACGCCTTCGGGGAGCTTGTCGCCTGAAGGTACGGGGATCCGGGGGGATCCTGACGGGGGAAACCGGGGAAACCCGGGGAACGGGGGTCCGGGGGGACCCACGGGGAACACGGGGGAAAACGGGTCCGGGGGGACCCGGGGGGAAGCACGGGGGAGGAGCTCCGCCACGGGGGACACGGGGGTGTTCGGCGGAGCGACGGGGGAAGCGGGACTGGAGGGCCGGGGGGTCCATCCAGTCCCGCTTTTTTCTGCCCTCTCCGCGGCTGTTACGCCGGTGCCTGTGTCCGGTCCCGGCTCTGCCGGCCCACCGCTGCCGCCGCCATCCGGCCCAGCGCCTCGTCCCGGTCGCACGGGTACGCGCCCAGTGCCACCTGGCGGGCCACGATCGTGCGCTCCGCCCGCATCAGCCGCCAGCCGCGCCGCAGCAGGAACGGCACCGACTTGCGGCCCTCCTTGAGATCGCGCAGGAACCGGCGCCGGAACGTCTTCACCGGGCCCCGGCTCAGGCAGAGCGCGTCGGCCAGCAGGCCCAGTTCGCGGCAGCGCTCCACGATCTCGGCGGCGAAGATGCCCTCGGCGAGGAACAGCGGGGTGCGGCCGATGTCCAGCGTCTCGGCGCCGGTGCGGGCGCTCAGTGCTATGTCATATACCGGTACGGGCGCGGCCCCCGTGGCACACAGCCGGCCGATCGCCTCGACCGCGACCTCCGCGTCCCAGGACTCCGGGTGGTCCCAGTCGATGTCCGAACTCCCCGCCACCAACGGCAGAGTCGGGTCGTCGCCCTCCTTGTAGAAGTCGTCGAGGCGCAGGACGGGAAGCCCGGAACGGGCGGCGACCAGTGACTTGCCCGAGCCGGAGGGGCCGCACAGCAGCACGACGCGGGCGGGGGGCGGAGGATGAATGCTCACGGAACACCAGTTTGACGCATGGGGGGCCTCCTGCCGACCCCGCGGGTCGGCTTTGGAGCGTGAGTCACACCTCAACTACCCTGTGTCCCGACACGATTACCCTGAGTACCAGAAGGTGGCCCCAGCGATGCCCCGACACGCGTCCTCCCCGACCCCGACCGCCCGGCGCGCCCTGACCGCCCTCGCCACGGCAGGTGTGGCGCTCGGCGCGGGCGCCGCGACGGCCGCCGCGGACACCCAGCCCGCGGTGGACGTGGTCCGGACCCGCCCCACCTCGCTCGGCCACATCGACCCGCAGGCGGGCCTGCAGGTGCTGGGCGCCATGCTGCCGTACGTCACCGGCCCGGTGGCGGGGCTCAAGCCCAACCCGCTCGCGGGCACGGGAGTCGACCCGCTGGACAACGGGGTGGGCACGCAGCTGGCCGACTTCAAGCCGCTGACGTCGAAGATGGTGACGGGGCCGGTGGCGCAGGCGCCGTCGATCGGGGCGGTTCCGGTGGTGGGGCGGGCTCTGAGGGGCTGAGCGCCCCGTTGAGGGGCGCTGGGGGTCCCCCAGCCGAAGCCTGGGGGAGGAACTGCGCGACCAGCCGCATGCGGCCCGCAGTTCCCCACCCGGAGGGGCGCATCAGTACGAAGAACCGGACGCGCCCAGCGCCCCCGTCGGATGCCACACCGTCTTCGTCTCCAGGAACGCCGTCAGGCGGTCGGTCCCGGGCGTCGCCGTCCAGTCGTCCACAGGCTGTGGACGCAGGACGCGCTTGAGGTTGTCGGCCGCCGCGATCTCCAGCTCCTTGGCCAGCACCTCGTCGGCGCCCGCGAGGTCGATCGCGTTGACGTCCTGGTGGGCGGCGAGAGGGGTGGCGATCTCCGTCGTACGGCCGGAGAGGACGTTGACGACTCCGCCGGGGACATCGGAGGTGGCGAGCACCTCGGCGAGGGAGAGGGCCGGGAGCGGCGCCTTCTCGCTCGCCACCACGACGGCCGTGTTGCCGGTGGCGATCACCGGGGCGACCACCGACACCAGGCCCAGGAACGACGACTCCTGGGGGGCGAGGACCGCCACCACGCCCGTCGGCTCCGGCGTCGAGAGGTTGAAGAAGGGGCCGGCGACCGGGTTGCCGCCGCCGACCACCTGGGCGATCTTGTCGGTCCAGCCGGCGTACCAGACCCAGCGGTCGACGGTCGCGTCCACGACCGCGGCCGCCTTGGACTTGCCGAGGCCCTCCGCGTCGGCGACCTCGCGCACGAACTGGTCGCGGCGGCCCTCCAGCATCTCCGCGACGCGGTAGAGGACCTGGCCCCGGTTGTAGGCCGTGGCCCCGGACCAGCCGCCGAACGCCTTGCGCGCGGCGACGACCGCGTCCCGGGCGTCCTTGCGGCTGGACTGCGGTGCGTTGGCCAGCCAGTTGCCCTTGGAGTCCGTCACCTCGTACACCCGGCCGCTCTCGGAACGCGGGAACTTCCCGCCGACGTACAGCTTGTAGGTCTTGAAGACAGACAGGCGATCAGACATCGAGGTATGCCTCCAGGCCGTGGCGACCGCCCTCGCGGCCGAAGCCCGACTCCTTGTACCCGCCGAACGGCGAGGTCGGGTCGAACTTGTTGAACGTGTTGGACCAGACGACACCCGCGCGCAGCTTGCCCGCCACGGCGAGGATGCGGGAGCCCTTCTCGGTCCAGATGCCCGCCGAGAGGCCGTACTGGGTGTTGTTGGCCTTGGCGACGGCCTCGTCCGGAGTGCGGAAGGTGAGGACGGACAGGACCGGACCGAAGATCTCGTCCCGCGCGATCGTGTGCGCCTGGGTGACGTTCGTGAAGAGCGTCGGGGCGAACCAGTAGCCGGCGGAGGGGAGTTCGCAGGCCGGGGACCAGCGCTCGGCGCCCTCCGCCTCGCCCTGGTCGGCGAGGGTGGTGATGCGGGCCAGCTGCTCGGCGGAGTTGATCGCGCCGATGTCGGTGTTCTTGTCCAGCGGGTCGCCGAGGCGGAGCGTGGACAGGCGGCGCTTGAGGGAGTCGAGCAGCTCGTCGTGGATCGACTCCTGGACGAGGAGGCGGGAGCCCGCGCAGCAGACCTGCCCCTGGTTGAAGAAGATCCCGGTGACGATGCCTTCGACGGCCTGGTCGATGGGGGCGTCGTCGAAGACGATGTTGGCGCCCTTGCCGCCCAGCTCCAGCGTGAGCTTCTTGCGGGTGCCCGCGACCGTGCGCGCGATCTCCTTGCCGACGGCGGTGGAGCCGGTGAAGGCGACCTTGTTCACGTCCGGGTGGGCGACGAGCGCGGCGCCCGCGTCGCCGTAGCCGGGGAGGATGTTGACGACGCCCTTGGGGAGGCCCGCCTGGCGGCAGATGTCCGCGAAGAAGAGGGCGGAGAGCGGGGTCGTCTCGGCGGGCTTGAGGACCACCGTGTTGCCGGTGGCGAGCGCCGGGGCGATCTTCCAGGCCAGCATCAGGAGCGGGAAGTTCCACGGGATGACCTGGCCGGCGACGCCCAGGGGGCGCGGGTCGGCGCCGTAGCCCGCGTGGTCGAGCTTGTCGGCCCAGCCCGCGTAGTAGAAGAAGTGCGCGGCGACCAGGGGGAGGTCGGCGTCGCGCGTCTCCTTGATCGGCTTGCCGTTGTCCAGCGTCTCCAGGACGGCCAGCTCACGGCTGCGCTCCTGGATGATGCGGGCGATGCGGAAGAGGTACTTGGCGCGCTCGGAGCCCGGCAGCGCGGACCACTTCTCGAAGGCCTTGCGGGCGGCCTTCACGGCCCGGTCGACGTCCTCGGCGCCGGCCCGGGCGACCTCGGAGAGGACCTCCTCGGTCGACGGGCTGACCGTCTTGAAGACCTTGCCGTCGGCCGCGTCCGTGAACTCGCCGTCGATGAAGAGGCCGTAGGAGGGCGCGATGTCGACGACGGAGCGGGACTCGGGCGCCGGTGCGTACTCGAATGCGGTGGTCATCTTTTCCTTGGCCATGGTGATCAGTCCACCGTCACGTAGTCGGGGCCGGAGTAGCGGCCGGTGGCCAGCTTCTGACGCTGCATCAGCAGGTCGTTCAGGAGCGAGGAGGCGCCGAAGCGGAACCAGTGGTTGTCCAGCCAGTCCGCACCGGCGGTCTCGTTGACGAGAACGAGGAACTTGATCGCGTCCTTGCTGGTCCGGATCCCGCCGGCGGGCTTGACCCCGACCTGGACGCCGGTCTGCGCCCGGAAGTCGCGCACGGCCTCCAGCATGAGGAGGGTGTTCGCCGGCGTGGCGTTGACGGCGACCTTGCCGGTCGACGTCTTGATGAAGTCGGCGCCCGCGAGCATGCCCAGCCAGGACGCCCGGCGGATGTTGTCGTACGTCGACAGCTCGCCGGTCTCGAAGATGACCTTGAGCCGGGCCGCCGTTCCGCAGGCCTCGCGTACGGCGGTGATCTCGTCGTACACCTTCATGTAGTTCCCCGCGAGGAACGCGCCCCGGTCGATGACCATGTCGATCTCGTCGGCGCCGGCGCTCACGGCGTCGCGCACGTCGGCGAGCTTGACGTCGAGCGCGGCGCGGCCGGCCGGGAAGGCGGTGGCGACGGAGGCGACCTTGACGGACGAGCCGGCGACGGCCTCCTTCGCGGTGGCCACCATGTCGGGGTAGACGCAGACGGCTGCCGTGGCGGGGGTCGTACGGTCCGTCGGGTCCGGGTGGACCGCCTTGGCGCCGAGCGCCCGGACCTTGCCCGGGGTGTCCGCGCCTTCCAGCGTCGTCAGGTCGACCATCGAGATGGCGAGGTCGATGGCGTACGCCTTCGCGGTGGTCTTGATGGAACGGGTGCCGAGGGAGGCGGCACGCGCCTCCAGGCCGACCGCGTCGACGCCGGGCAGCCCGTGGAGGAAGCGGCGCAGCGTGCTGTCGGACGCGGTGACGTCAGCAAGTGCGTGGGGTGCGGTGGTGGGCATGGTCACCAGCCGAGTATATCTACGCGCGTAGCGGCTGTACACCCCGAGGGAACGGTTCTTCTTCCGGTGGGGGAGTAGACCCACCTGAAAGGGCGCTGGGGGTACCCCCGGCCGCAGGCTGGGGGAGGAACTGCGCGACCGGCCACAGACCGCCCGCACCCGCGCACCCACCGATTCCCTACGGCGAGGAGGCGACGGGTGCGCCGCCGACAGGCTGAGGCAGAATCGGCGACATGACCACGCCCCTCGTCAAGGACCGCATCTACCGATCGCCCCAGGCGCTGCTCGCCGGCGTACTGCTCCTCGTCATCGTCGGCTGGCTCGGCATCGACGCGCTGTTCCGGGGGCAGGGCCACACCCCCTGGCTGGCCCTCGCCGCGCTCATCCTCATCGTGCCGCTGGTCGTGGCCTTCACCCTGCGCCCCGCGGTGTTCGCGGGCGAGGACCGGCTGCGCGTACGGAACCCGTTCCGGGTGATCACACTGCCGTGGGGGGAGATCGCCTCCCTGCGGTCCGGTTTCTCGAACGAGGTGGTCGTCAAGTCCGGCGCGAAGTACCAACTGTGGGCGATCCCGGTGTCCCTGCGGGGCCGCAAGAAGGCGGCGCGGCGGCAGGCGAAGGCGGCGGCGGACGTGCGGCGCGGGCGGACGGGGTCGGGCTCGGGGGCCGGACTCGGGGGGCGCGGGCTCGGTGGCTTTGACGGGTTCGGCGGGTTCGGGGGTGCCGGGGGGCGCGGCGGGCCCGAGCACGAGGCCGGGCCGATGCGGGCGGAGACCGACAAGGTCATGGACGATCTGCGGGAGATGCTGGAGAACAGGGGGCCGGCGGAGTCGGCGCAGGGCGAGGTCACGGTGCGCTGGGCGTACGAGGTGGCTGCGCCGGCGGTGGCGGGGGCGGTGCTGCTGGTGATCCTGCTGGCGGTGGGGTAGGCGGTCCCTCCCCCAGCCTTCGGCCGGGGGTACCCCCAGCGCCCCCTGGGGTGCCGGTGCCGCATGCCGAGAAGATCCCGCGCCCCCGGCGGGCTGTCGTGCGGGTCCGCCGTCAGTCCTCGGTCTTGATCTTCTTCATGGTCAGGTGGGACTCGACGCGCAGGATGCCGGGGAGGCCGGTGAGTTTGCCGGTGAGGAAGGTGTTGTACGCGGCGTCGTCGGCGACGGCCACGCGGAGGAAGTAGTCGGGGCGGCCGTACATCCGGCGGAACTCGATGACCTCGTCGTACGAGGAGAGCGTCTCCTCCAGGGTCTCGATGGTCTTCAGGTCGTTCGCGGAGACCTCGATGTCGATCATGACTTCCAGGCCCCGGCCGAGGGCCTCCGGATTGATGACGGCGCGGTAGCCGGCGATGACCCCGGCGTCCTCCAGCCGCTTCAGCCGGCGCAGGCACGGCGGCGGGGTGAGGCCGACCCGCTTGGCCAGCTCGACGTTGCTCAGGCGCCCGTCCTGGCGGAGGTGAAACAAAATTTCCCGGTCGATGGCATCCAGGTTTATTTCATTGCTCACACCGTCATCCTAGGGGAATTATTGGAAACCATATGTGGCGACAATCCTCCTAAAATTTCAGCATGCGTACGGTTACGGTCGCCGCGGGCGATCCTCCCCGCCCCGTCCCCGCCACCTCCCCGTCTCCGCCCCCGGCGGCCACCGGTCCCCGGCCGGATGCCCTCGCCGCCCTGAAGGACTCCGCCTCCGTGGGCCTCGGTCTGCTCCCGCTGGGCCTCGCCTTCGGGGTGCTCATCACCCACGCGGGCCTGCCCTGGTGGTGCGCGAGCCTGTTCACCGCCGTCATCTACGCCGGCTCGTTCGAGTTCCTGCTGGTGGGCCTGGCCGTCGCGGTCACCCCCCTGGCGACGGTCGCGCTGACCGCCCTCCTGGTCAACGTCCGGCACGTGTTCTACGCGCTGTCCTTCCCGCTCGACCGCGTGCGGGGGCGGCTCGGCAAGGCGTACAGCACGTTCGCGCTGACCGACGAGGCGTACGCGCTGACCGCCGGTGAGCGGGCCCGGTCCTGGTCCGGCGCCCGCATCCTGTGGCTGCAGCTCTTCATGCAGTCGTACTGGGTCGGCGGCGCCACCGTCGGCGCCCTGCTCGGCTCGGTGGTGCCCGACGCCGTCGCCGGGCTGGACTTCGCGATGACCGCCCTGTTCGCCGTACTCGCCCTGGACGCCGTCCGGGAGCGCCGCGACGACCTGCCCACCCCGGTCCTGGCGCTGCTCAGCGCCCTGGTGGCACGGCTGGTTCTCCCCGGTCAGCTGCTGCCGGCCGCGTTCACCCTGTTCACCGCCGCGCTGCTGATCCGGAGCCGCAAGGAGGAGCCGTCCCGTGCCTGACACCCGTTACCTGCTGCTGGCCGTCGCCGTCTCGGCCGCCGTCACCTGGGCGCTGCGCGCGCTGCCCTTCACCGTCCTGGCCTCGCTGCGGGCCAGCAGGACCGTCCGCTACCTCGGCGCGCGGATGCCCGCCGGTGTGATGGTGATCCTCTTCGTCTACTGCCTGCGCGACCTGCCGCTGACCCAGTCCCGCGTCACCGCGCCCCTCGCCGCGCTCGCGGTCACCGTCGGACTGCACCTGTGGCGCCGCAACGCCCTGCTGAGCATCATCGGCGGCACCGTCGTCAGCGTGGCCCTGGCCAGCGCCCTCTTCGCCGGCTGAGCCCCTAGAATGGACTGCTCGGTCCACTGTGCGGAGGTCGGGCGATGCGGCGCAAGGAACTGACGGCCAAGGGGAAGGCGACCCGGCACCGGATCGTCGAGGGGGCCGCCGAGGTGCTGCGGGAGCGGGGCGTCGGCACGGTGACGCTGGACGACATCATGGCGCGGACCAGCACCAGCAAGAGCCAGCTCTTCCACTACTTCCCGGACGGCAAGGACGAACTGCTGCTCGCCGTCGCGCGGTTCGAGGCGGAGCAGGTGCTGGAGGACCAGCAGCCGTACCTCGGCCGCCTCGACTCCTGGGAGGACTGGCAGCGGTGGCGGGACGTGGTGATCGCCCGCTACGAGGCGCAGGGCGACACCTGTCCGCTCGGGTCGCTGTTCCTCCAGGTCGGGCGGTCGACGCCGGGCGCGCGGGCGATCGTGGTCGAGCTGATGCGGCAGTGGCAGGAGAGCCTGGCGGCGGGGATCCGGGCGGTGCGCGCGAACAGCGGCCCCGAGACCGACGTGGACGTCGACGCACGGGCCGCCGCCCTGCTCGCCGCGATCCAGGGCGGTGTGTCCATCCTCCTGTCGACGGGACGGTCCGCCCACCTGCGGGCCGCCCTCGACCAGGGGATCGCGGACCTGCGACGCGACCTGGAGCCCGCCGGGGCGGCTGGAGCGTGTCTCCTTGATGGGTTGGTCAGTTGATCGGATGTGCCTGTCCGGTTAGTGATCACTGATGCGATGTGGGCCCGGATCGAGCCGCTCATGCCGGCCGATCCGGTCCGGGGCCGACGGTGGGCCGACCACCGTCGGACTCTTGAAGCCGTTTCGCCACCGGCCAGACGCTCGACGTGGACTGCGGCCGCCACTTGCTGTGAGGCCGCCCAGCGGGGCCGAGAGGTCAGGCCAGGCCGGCCGCGATGGCGCGGCGCACGGCGTCGGCCCGGTCCCGGATGTCGGCCTTGGCGAAGAGGTTGTTGATGTGCGTCTTGACGGTCGCCTCGCTCACGAAGAGCTTCTCTGCGATCGCGCGGTTGGGCAGACCCTGGCCGATCAGGGTGAGTACTTCGCGTTCGCGGGGCGTGAGATCCGCGGGCAGCTGCTGTCCGGACGCCGTCGGCCTGGCGCGGACGGTGGCCAGCAGCCGATCCTGGACCTCGCGGTCCAGGACGGACTGGCCCGCGGCGGCGGCGCGGATCGCGCGGACGATGTCCTGGCGTCCGGCGTTCTTCGTCAGATAGCCGCGGGCGCCCGCGCTGAGGGCTGCCAGGATCGAGTCGTCGTCGGCGAACGTGGTGAGCACGACGACGGCCACCTCGGGGTGTTCGTCGCTCAGCCTGCGGGTGGTCTCGATTCCGTCGAGCACGGGCATGCGCAGGTCCATCAGCACGACGTCCACCGGACCGGCGGCGACCGCGTCCAGTACGCCGTTGCCGTCCGCGGCCGCCGCGACGACGTCGATGTCCTCGGCCAGACCCAGCACCGCGGCGAGCGGTTCGCGGATGGCGGCCTGGTCGTCGGCGACGACCACGCGCAACGGCCGGGAGCTCTCGGTGGGTTCACTCATCGCGGGATCACTGCCTCCACTTGCCAGCCGCCTTGGTCCGGTCCCTCGGTGACCGGTCCCGCGGTGAGGGTGCCACCCAGCAGGGCGACGCGTTCGCGCATTCCGATCAGCCCCATTCCGCTGCCGACCCCCGCGTTCACCGTACGGGTGGCGCGCCCGTTGCGGATCGTCAGAGCCGTCGAGGAAGCCGCGAAGGCCAGCTCCACCCGCACCTCACCGCCCGGGGCGTGCCGCGCGGCGTTGGTCAGGGATTCCTGGGCGATCCGCAGCAGATTCTGGGTCACCCGGGCCGGTACCTCCACGGGGGTGCCGCGGACGGTCAGGGCGTCGTGGTGGCCGGACGACTCGAGCATCGCGGTGAGGGTCTCCACCAGCGGCAGCGAGTCCTCGCGGAGCGCGTGGACGGTCCACTGCGCCTGCTTCAGGCTCTCCTTGACGAGGCTGTGGGCCTTGTCGTTGACCGCCCTGACCTTCTCCAGGTCGCCGGTGTCGAGCAGCGCGTCGGCCAGTTCCAGCTGCATGTTGATCCCGGCCAGCGTGTGCGCCAGGACGTCGTGCACGTCCCGGGCGATCCGGCCGCGTTCGGTGAGCACGGCGGCCTGCGCCTCGGCCCGGGCGGCGCGCTCCGCGCTCTCGGCCGCCGACAGCGCGGCGTCCACGGCCTGGTGCTGGACGCGGTTGAGTATCCCGATCAGGACCGGTGCGCCGGTGGTGAGACCGACGGCCCAGGGCAGCAGGTGGTGACCGGGTCCGACTTCGAAGTACAGGACGCCGCCGCAGAGCAGGCTGCAGGCCAGTGCCAGGACGAGGGCCGGTTTGGTCGGCAGCCGGTATCCGATGTGACCGGAGAGGAAGAAGGCGAAGAGGTAACCCGTTCCGCTGCGGCCGGCGCCGATCAGCGCGGCCGCCGCGAGGATGCCCAGCGACAGCCAGACGACGGCGGCACGCGGCGGGACCTTGCCCGGGGGCAGGCCCCGGGCCAGCAGCGCCGCACAGTTCAGTACGAACAGGACCGCGACCACCAGCCCCCGCCCGCTGACGCCCATCGGCCGGATCGTCAGGGCCCCACTGACGATGACCGCCACGGTCAGGGCCCACTGCGCCCGGGGGTCCCGGCCCGGGATCGGCCGGGGCGCGGCCGATGGGGGCGGGACCTTTCCGGGGGAGGAGGCGGTCTCGGCGGTGGGCACGGCCAGACCATAACTCACGGTCGGACCGCAACACGGTTCGCGGCGGGGGCGGGCTGCCCAGCGGTCAGCATCCGGCTACGGACGAAGATCGTGGCCAGCCGGGTGACGACCTCGGTGAGCGCCATCAGGACGAAGGCCGCCACCCATGCCTGGTCGCTGGTGATGTGGTGGGCGAGGCTGAACCGGGCGACGTCGTCGGCGCCGCCGCCGTGCTCGGTCCACAGCTGGAAGCCCATCCGGGCACCCATGCCGAGCACCCACAGGATCGCGGAGACCGCGCCCGCCTTGATCAGGGTGTGCTCGCCCGCGGTCCTGACCCGGGTGTAGACGCCGCCGGCTATGCCGAGGACGGCGCCCGCGCCCATGAGCGCTCCGACCAGCATCAGGTCGTTGCCCCCGGTGGGAACGGAGTCCAGGTACGTGTGGGCCACGTAGGCCACGATCCCCAGCGGGATCAGGAAGGTCTTGAGGTCGAGCCGGCCTTCCCGCAACTGCCGGAAGACGACGAGGATGAGAGCGATGTCGGTGATCCACTCGGTCGTTGTCATGCCCCCAAGCCTGCTGTCACAGGGCCCGCGACGCCTGGACCCACGGGTGGAACCCGGGGTGGAGAAGCACGTGGCCGGTCGCGACAAGCTCGCCATCGCCTACCAGGCCGCACTTCACCTCGCCGGCATCCTCATCCGGACCCGACGCTGACCAAAGAGACGGCCCCTAGGCCGCGATGACCGCAGCGGTCGTGCGGCCGCCGTCCACGTCGAGCACGATCCCGTGCACGAACGACGACTCGTCGGCGGCCAGGTAGACCGCCGCGCTCGCGATCTCCTCCGGGGTGCCCATCCGGCCCGCCGGCGTCCCCTTCATCATGACCTCGGCGACCTTGACGTCCCCGGCGTCCGCCGCCGGCACCACACCCGGCGAGATCGCGTTCACCCGCACCCCCCGCGGCCCGAACTCCGCCGCCCAGGCCCGGGTCAGCGTCTCCATCGCCCCCTTGGTGGAGCTGTACAGCGCGCCGACGGGGATGCCCAGCCGCGCGATCCAGGACCCCAGGTTGACGATCGCCCCGCCACCGGCCTCCGCCATCGCGGGTGCGACGGCCGCGGTCAGGAAGAACGGGGCCTTGACGTTGACCGCGTAGACCTGGTCGAAGGTCTTCTCGTCGGTGGCGGTGGTCGCGTCGCCGGGGTAGATGCCCGCGTTGTTGACGAGCACGTCGATACGACCGCCCAGAACCCGCGTCGCCTCCTCGGCCAGCGTCCGCGAAGCGGCGGCGCTGCCGTCCAGGTCGGCCCGCACGAAGTCGGCACGACCGCCCCGGGCCCGGATCCCCTCGACCACCTCCGCCCCACGCGCGCCACTGCGCCCCGAGACGATGACATGCGCCCCCTCGACGGCGAACGCCTCCGCGATCGCCCGCCCGATGTTGCTGGTCGCACCGGTCACCAGCGCGGTCCTGCCGGTCAGTCGCATGGTCATGATCAACCCTCCGTGTCACTCGCTTCCCCGTCGGACGCGGCCCACTGTGCGCCCAGGAAAATGGACCGGCAAGTCCAGAAATCTGCACGGTGTGCGGAGAGGGGTACGGTCCCGGTGCTGTCGATCGAGGGCATGCCTCTGAGGGCGGACGCGTACCGGTCGTCACACGACGGAGCGCGCGATACGGAATCCGACGTCGTCGACCTGGAAGGCCGGGTGGCTGCGGCGCCGCGCGGAGGCCCGGCAACTCCAGTGCTCATCGAACCAGCCACCACCACGGAGCACCCGGTAGGTGCCGTAGACCTCGGCGTCGTAGACGTCCCAGCACCAGTCCCAGACGTTGCCGAGCATGTCGTACAGCCCCCACGCGTTGGGGTGTTTCCCGCCCACGTCATGGATGCGCTCGTGCGAGTTGCCGCGGTACCAGGCGATGTCGTCGAGCTCCCCGTAACGCGGTCCTGCCGTACCGGCACGGCAGGCGTGCTCCCACTCGGCTTCGGTCGGCAGCCGGTACCCGTCGGCGGACACATCCCACTCGGCGCCGTCGCCGTCGGTGGGGAGGTGGTACGCGGGCGTGAATCCGTCGCGCTGGGACAGAGCGTTGCAGAACCGCGCCGCGTCCCACCAGGAGACGGACTCGACGGGCAGCCGGTCCCCCTGGGCGGTGCTCGGCCGACGGCCTGTGACCTGTGCGTACAACGCCTGGGTGACCGGGCATGCCGCGAGCTGGTAGGGCGCGAGCTCGACCGACCAACTGCGTTGTGTCCGCCGGTCCGACAGTGTCACCTGCCCCGGTGGGATGGCGACCATCTCGTTCCCCGTCATCACGTCCATGATCGGGAGATCCTAGGGCCTGTTCGAGGTTCGGATCATGTTGCTGAGCTGACCGCTGAGATCCGGCGGGTCCACCATCGGGCACCCTTGCAAGAGCTGGCCCGGCGACCCGCCCGGGAGGCCGCCGATCCTCCCCAGGCGGTCAGCATGCCAAGTTCGGACAGGACCAGCCGGGGGCACTGGGCATGGTGCTGAACGCGGTGGTCCGGTGGAACACCCTCTCCATGGACGCCGCCGGGGCCGACTGCGGACACCTCAACGGGGTCCAGTACGTCGTCGGAGTCTGTGATCGGGTGGGAGCTTCCCGCTGAGCGGTGGGAGCGTGTCCGCGCGCGGCTACGGAGCCGAGGCATCGATCCGGACGCCGCCACACAGAAGACCCCCCCGAGCCCGTGCCCGGTAGACACGCACAGTAACCAGCAGTCGCGCATGGGCTCCCCTGCGGATCGCCCGATCACAGACTCCACGAGCTCTGGCCCCCTACCTGGCCGGGGCGTCCTGATGTGGGAACGGCTGCGGCATCCTGTCGATGGCGCGATGGCCGTCGGGGACCCCCTCGACCAGTGCGATCACCGAGGTTGAGCGCTCGGTGCGGGGCGGCAGGATCGCCTGGTGGTCCGGCGACAGGTCTCCGGGCCGGTCTCGACATCCTTCAGGTGAGCGATCGCGTACGCGCGAGGCGCCGTCATGCCGGCACCTTGTCCAGGAAACCGTGTACGTCCTGGATCCGGCCTGACTCGTCCAGTACCAGGACGTCGAATCCGATCACCAGCGGCTCGGCTCCCTCCGGGCCCAGGCCCCAGCGGAATCGCACCTGGCGATGGTGGGCGTCGGCCTCACCGACCTGGGTGAACACGAACCCGGGAAACTGCGCCTGGACGCCGTCGACGACCGCCGTGATCCCGTCGTGGCCCGAGACCTCGGCCAGCGGATCGGTGTAGGTCGCCTCGGGCGACCAGTGCTGGGAGAGCAACGTCGCCCGCTCGTCGCCGGTCGCGTTCCAGGTGGCCAGGTACTGCTGAACGACAGCCTTCATGATCATTTTCTCCCGTTCGTTTTGATCGGCTGCCAGAATCCTGGCCCGGGCCCGGCCGGCAGATCCATGACCTCACAAGTCATGGCCACCCGGATACGGCCCCCTAGGCTCATGGGCATGAGCGTTGCAGTAGATGCCCCGCCGGTCGGTGCGCTGTTGCGGACCTGGCGTGAACGACGCCGGTTCAGCCAGCAGGAGTTGTCCAACCGATCCCGGGTCTCCACCCGGCACCTCAGCCGGGTGGAGACCGGCAAGGCGCACCCGACGCCAGAGATGCTCATGCATCTCTCCGACAACCTGGATGTGCCGCTGCGGGATCGCAACCGACTCCTGCTGGCCGCCGGCTACGCACCGCGTTATCAGGATCACCGATGGGACGACGCATCGATCGCGGTAGTGATGGACGGTCTGCGCCGACTCCTCGACGCCCATCTGCCGTACCCCGCACTGCTGTTGGACGATCACTGGGACATCGTCGACGCCAACGCCGCCGTTGATCAGCTGCTGACCGGTTGCGCGCCGGAGTTGCTGGAGCCGCCGATCAATGTGGTCCGGGTCTGCCTCCATCCGGACGGGCTGGTCCGCCGGATCGGCAATCTCCCGGAGTGGGGCGGCCATCTGCTGCAGCAGGTGAGTCACCGTGCCGAGCGCACCCATGATCAGCGCCACCACGAGCTTGCCGCGGAGATCGCCGGATACCTCGGTGAACCCGATGTCTCCACCACCCTCACGGGGCCGGTGATCACCCTCGAAATCGACGTCGACGGCAAACCGCTCCGATTCTTCAGCACCTCCGCCACCCTCAGCACCGCCACCGATGCCGCCTTGGAAGGGCTGCATCTGGAGACATTCCTGCCGGCCGACGACGAGACCCGACGCCGGTTCGATCAGCGGTAGACCATGCCAGAAGGGTCCGTCCGCAGGCCCGGTTCACGGCCTCGGCGCGCAAGGTGATCCAGGCGCGGTAGGTGTTCTCGCGGGCTTGCTGAGCGAGATTCTCGTCGTCGCGACTCGCGGCGACCCTCTCGCCGTCCTCGCGGCCGCCGAAGGTGCCACCGGAGCCGTACGCGAAAGGTGGGTCAACGCCGGTGTGGCCCAGGACGAGTACCGCGACTACGTGATGGCTGGTCGACCCGCCTGGCGGGCCAGGCCTGTGCCGCCGCCAGGGCCATGACGAGCAGGCGGATCACTCGGGAACGGAGCCCGCGCTCAGTGCCCTGTCTCCGCCGCGTGCGCGACGAAGTCCGCCCAGGAGGCGCGGCTACGGCCGCAGGGCCAGGTCGAGCAGTCCCGGGAAGCGGGTCTCGAACTCCGGTCGCCGCAGGCGGTTGACGCGGCGCGGACCCTCGTCCCGCTGTTCGACGAGACCGGCCGCCCGGAGTACGGAGAAGTGGTGGCTGAGGGCGGCCTTGCCGACGGGTACGTCGAAGCTGCCGCAGCTGCGGGACCAGTCGGCGCTGGCTGCCAGCTCCCTGACGAGCGTGAGGCGTACGGGGTCGGCGAGGGCGGCGAGCGCGGTGAGGACCGGCACCTCGTCGGGGTGGGTGTGCTCGGGGGCGGCCCGGTGGCTCGTGCCGGCCATGCCGTCCTCCTCGTCGCCGTGTTCCACTTGCCGAGTGTTCGATGGAAACCATACACTCCCGAGTGTTCGATTCGTGTTGAACACTTGTCGAGGGGTGTGTGCCGTGCGTGCGGTCGAGTTCCAGGAATGCGGCGGTCCGGAGGTCCTGAAGGCCGTCGAGGTGGCGGTCCCCGAGCCGGGCCCCGGTGAGGTGAGCATCGACGTGGCGTACGCGGGCGTGAACTTCGTCGACCTCAAGGCACGTTCGGAGGGCTACCGCGTGCCGGGCCTGCCGTTCCGTCCGGGACTGGAGGTCTCCGGCCGGGTCAGGGCCCTCGGTGCCGGCGTCACGGACCTGGCCGTCGGCCAGGAGGTGGCCGCGCTGACGCAGGGCGGCGCCTACGCGGACGTGGTCGTGACGGAGGCGGCGACCGTCTTCCCGCTGCCGGCGGGGGCGGACCTGCGCACCGGCGCCTCGCTCCCGTCCGTCCTGCCGACGGCGTACGCCCTCGTCCACTCCGTCGGCCGCCTCCAGCCCGGCGAGACCGTCCTCGTGCAGGGCGCGGCGGGCGGGGTCGGCACGGCGGCCGGGCAACTGGCGAAGGCGGCGGGCGCGGCCGCGGTGTACGGCGTGGTGTCGAGCGCGGCGAAGGCGGCGTACGCGCGGGACCACGGCTACGACGAGGTCTTCGTCGGCGACTTCGAGGAGCCGGTCCGGGAGGCCACCGGCGGCCGGGGCGTCGACCTGGCCCTCGACCCCGTCGGCGGCAGGACGCTGCGCGCGAGCCTGTCGTCCCTGGCCCACTTCGGCCGCCTGGTCTCCTACGGCAACGCGAGCGGCGAACCGGCCTGGACGGCGGGCCAGCCGGAGCTGTATCCGCGGGGCCTGTCGGTCGCCGGTTTCTCCATCCTGACGCTGGCCCAGACGGCGCCGGACGTGCTGCGCGAGCTGTCCGCCCGGGCCTTCGCGAAGGCGGCGGACGGCACGGTGACCCTCCCGGTCACGGCCGAGTTCGCCCTGGAGGAGGCGTCGGAGGCGCACCGCCTGATGGGCGGCCGGACGAGCACGGGCAAGCTCCTGTTGCGGGTCGCGGGCTGAGGGGAGCCGGACCGACCTCGCACGCCGTGGGCCGACTTCCGGCCCGTGCGGGGGAGCTCGGAGCCGAAGTGCCCGCAAGCGGACGCCCGTTGTGCCGCCGGGCGTCGACGGCCACCCCAATTGGCAACGTTGTCCCGGTCCGGGTGGTAGCGCTTTCTCCGTGTCTTGCCTACGGGTTACCTAGGGGATACCTCTACATGAAGCGTGGCCTCGGCAGTCAGTTTTGTCCGGGCGCCGTCACCCGTGTCTCAGTAGATTGCTGCTGCCGCCCCAGAGTGCCGTACCTGCGGATTTTACTTACCTATTGGGCGGCGGGGGTGGGGACATGGAGCGGTCCGATAGGGCGGCAAGACCTGCCGCCGGGGCAGCGGGCATGAGATGCCAGGTGGACATCGACGGGCAGGGCAGGTTCGGCTGGCGTCTGGTGGCGCCGAACGGGAGATCGGTGGCGGTGTCGCTCACCTCGCACGACACGCATGCCCGATGTCGTGCCGCGTTCCACCGCATGTGCGCGCTGCACTCCCGTACCGGGGGAGGGGTGCAGCACGGCTCCGACGGCGGCGGCTGGGTGTGGGTGGTCTGGGACGACTCCGGCCGCCATCTGGCCGGCTCGGCGCGGACGTACGAGCGGCATGCGACCTGCCGGGCCTCCTACGACAGGTTCCGCGCGACGATCGCCGAACTGGTATATGCCGGGCCCGAGTTATGGGGCGAGTGAGCCAGGGCTGATCCGCACGTCAACCGGGTCTGAAGAGGCCCTGGTTGGGGGTGAGGCATGCCTGTGCGGCGGGGACCGATGTTGCCCTTAGGGAACCCGTAGTTCACACCTCAGGATGTGCATGTCAACCGATGACACGGAGTGTCGGGACCGTGCCTTCGCTGAGAAGAACCAGACAGCCGCAGCCCGTGATCGCGGGCGTCGGCTCCACCGACGCCGGAGACCCCGACGTACGGAGACGCCTGTACGCCGATCCCGGGCTGCCCGACCGGGTGTTCCGCGCGGTGCTGCGCTCCGGCGGCGGTCTCGTGCTGGCCGTGATGCTGCTCGTCGGCGGCTTCCTGCTCTACCGGGCCTGGCTGGCGCTGGACAAGGCCGGCTGGTCGTTCCTGACCACCGCCGAATGGGAGCCCGGCAGCGGGAAGTTCGGCATCGCCGCCGTCATCGTCGGGACCATCCTGATCGCGACCGTCGCGGTGTCCGTGGCCGTGCCGCTGGCCACCGGCGCCGCGCTGTACATCTCCGAGTACGCCTCGCCGCGGCTGCGCCGGACGCTGATCAGCGTCGTCGACCTGATGGCCGCCGTGCCGTCCGTGGTCTACGGCCTGTGGGGCGTCTTCTTCCTCCAGGACAAGGTCCTGCCGATCGCCCGCTGGATCTCCACCTACTTCGGCTGGATCCCCGTCTTCGACGTGCAGGGCGCCGACCCCAGCGACCCGCTCGCGCCCGAGAGCATCTACACCTCCTCGACGTTCATCGCGGGTCTCGTCGTCGGCATGATGATCGCGCCCATCATCTGCTCGATCATGCGCGAGGTCTTCTCGCAGGCGCCCGCCGGCGAGCGCGAGGGCGCCTACGCGCTCGGCGCCACCCGCTGGGGCATGATCCGCAGCGTGGTGCTGCCCTTCGGGCGCGGCGGGATGATCGGCGGCACGATGCTCGGGCTCGGCCGCGCGCTGGGCGAGACGATCGCCGTCTTCATGATCATCTCGGTGACCTTCCAGGTCCAGTGGCACATCCTGCAGTCCGGTACCAGCTCGGTCTCCTCGCTGATCGCCCTGCGGTACGGCGAGGCCAGCGAGTTCAGCATGTCCGCGCTGATGGCGGCCGGTTTCTCGCTGTTCGTCATGACGCTGATCGTCAACTTCGCCGCCTCGTCCATCGTCGCCCGCTCCCGCTCGGGCGCGACCAGCGACGCGTGATGAGCCCTTCCTTCCCGGTATCGCCAACCCCCCACGGCGCCCGCAGTCCCTTACGCCACACAGGAATGAGCGACCATGACCGTTGCCCCTGAAGCGCCCGGCGCGCGTCGGGCGACCGGACGCCCGGGCACCACGCTGCCGGGCCCGGCCCGCGGTGCCGACCCGGCCGGTGAGCGCCGCCGCGCCCTGACGCAGCTGCACGCCACCGACGTGTACGCCATGGTCGGTGCCGCCACCGCCGCGCTGTCGATCACCTGGCTGCTGTTCCACTGGCTGCTGCCGTTCAACGGCGTCGTCGGCTTCGTCGTCATCGCGTACGTCCTCTTCCTGCTGATGTACGCCCTGCTGGTCTCCTTCGACGAGGACGGGCCGGCGATCGTCGACCGGATCGCGGCGGCGATCGTCCGGTCGATGGGTCTGCTGCTCGTGGTGATCCTCGCGTTCGTCGTCTGCTACGCGCTCATCCAGGGCCGCAAGGCGCTCGTGCACCTGAACTTCTTCACGCAGAGCATGGAGCTGGCCGGCCCGCTGCAGCCGCTCAGCGTGGGCGGCGCCCTGCACGCGGCGGCCGGCACCCTGATCATGATCACCATCGCGCTGCTGATCACCGTGCCGGCCGGGCTGGTCTGCGCGGTGTTCCTCAACGAGGTGCCCGGCGCCTACGCCCGGTTCGTGCGCACCATCGTCGAGGCGATGACAGCGTTGCCGTCGGTCGTCGCCGGTCTGTTCATCTACGCGACCGTGATCCTCGGCCTCGGCCTCGACCAGTCCGGTCTCGCCGCCGGTCTCGCCCTCTCGGTGATGATGCTGCCGATCATCATCAGGGCCGCCGACGTCGTCATCCGGCTGGTCCCCGGCACCCTGCGCGAGGCCAGCTACGCGATGGGGACGAGCCGCTGGCGCACGGTCTGGCACGTGGTCCTGCCGACCTGCCGCTCGGGTCTGACGACCGCCGTGATCCTCGGCACCGCGCGCGGCATCGGCGAGACCTCCCCGGTCCTGCTGACCGCCGGCTTCACCAACGAACTCAACCTCAACCCGTTCCACGACCCGATGGTCTCCCTGCCGCTGGTCACCTTCGAGTTCGTCAAGTCGCCCGAGCCGAACATGATCTCGCGCGGTTTCGGTACGGCGGCCCTGCTCATGGCGCTGGTGCTGATGCTGTTCGTCGCCGCCCGCATCCTCGGCGGCCGCGGCCCCGGCCACCTCACGCGCCGCCAGGAACACCGGCGCGTCCTCGCGTCCCGGCGTGACGCGCGTCGATTCGCCGAGCGTTCCCCGGCCCAGGCCCAGGCCCAGGCCCCGGTACCTGTCCCGGCCGAGGCCCCGGCCCATGACTCCGCCCCGCACTCCACCGTCCGTACCGAAAACGGGAGTTCGTCGTGAAACCCGCCACTCGTTTCCGTCTGGCGGCCACCGTGCTGTCACTGCTGTGTGCCTTGCTGGCTGTCCAGACGCCCCCCGCCGCAGCCGCCTCCTACGCCAAGATCACCGGCTCCGGTTCGACCTGGAGCTCCAACGCCGTCCAGCAGTGGGTCCGCAACGTCAAGGCCAACTACGGCATGACGGTCAACTTCACGGCCAACGGCTCCTCCCAGGGCCGTGAGCAGTTCAAGAACAACACCGTCGACTTCGCGGTCTCGGAGATCCCCTACGGCCTCAAGGAACAGGGCGTCACGGACACGCCGCCGAGCCGCGGCTACGCCTACATGCCGATCGTGGCCGGCGGTACGGCGTTCATGTACAACCTCAAGATCAACGGCAAGATGGTGACCAACCTCCGGCTGTCCGGGGACGTCGTCACCAAGATCTTCACCGGGAAGATCACCCGCTGGAACGACCCCGCGATCGCCGCGGACAACCCCGGCTTGAACATGCCGGCCCGCGCGATCGTCCCGGTCGTCCGCTCCGACGGCTCCGGCACCAGCGCCCAGTTCACGATGTGGATGTCGAAGCAGTACGGCTCCCTGTGGGCCGACTACTGCTCCCGCACCGGCCGCGGCAGCGGCAACTGCGGCATGACCTCCAACTACCCGCTGCTCAGCGGCTCCACGATGATCGCCAAGTCCGGCTCGCTCGGCGTCTCCGGCCATGTCCGCCAGCCCTCCGGCGAGGGCGCCATCACCTACGTCGAGTACTCCTACGCCAAGAACACCGGCTTCCCGGTGGCCAAGGTGCTCAACAAGGACGGCTACTACGTCGAGCCGACCGCCGCGAGCGTCGCGGTGGCGCTGACCAAGGCCCAGATCAACGAGAACAAGGCGTCGGTCAACTACCTCACCCAGATCCTCGACGGCGTCTACACGAACGCCGACGCCCGCACCTACCCGCTGTCCAGCTACAGCTACATGATCCTGCCGACGAAGGTGGAGTCCGGCTTCACGACGGCCAAGGGCAACTCGCTGGGCACGTTCGGCCGTTACTTCCTGTGCGACGGCCAGCAGCAGGCGGACGACCTGGGTTACTCGCCGCTGCCGAAGAACCTCGTCCAGGCGGGCTTCGACCAACTCCGCAAGGTCCCCGGCGCACCCACCAGCAGCATCAACATCAACACCTGCCGCAACCCCACCTTCTCCGGCGGGGTCAACACCCTGATCAAGAACGCCCCGTACCCCAAGTCCTGCGACAAGAAGGGGCCGACGCAGTGCACCACCGGCACGGCGGGTGCCGCGGGCACCGACACCCCGGTGAAGCAGGGCGCGACCGGCGGTAGCTCCTCGGGCGGTTCCGGCTCGTCGACCGGCGGCTCGTCGACCGGCGGTTCCTCCGCCACGGGAGGCAGCGGTACCGGTGGTACGGACACCAACGGTGACGGAACGCCCGACTCCACCGCCGGCGCCGCCGCCGGCGGTACCTCGGGGGCCAGCATCGACCCCGACACCGGCGAGGCGGTCAGCGGCGACGGAGCGAACACCGGCGACACGAACGTGGCCGCCAACCCCGTCGCCCTCGCCTCCGACAACAGCCTCGGGATGCGCGGCGCCCTGATGGCCCTCTCCGCCGTCCTGCTCGTCGCGGTGGTCGTCGGGCCACCACTCACCGCGCGGCTGCTCGCCGGACGTTCGCGCCGTCGTAAGGGGGAGCTGTGATGAGAAGCCGGCTGACGCTACGGATGTCTCCCGGCCGCCGCCGGGTGACCGCGGGAGTGGGCTGCCTGCTGTCCGCGCTGGTGCTGGCGGTGCTGCCGCTGCCCAGGGGGGCGGATCAGGCGCAGGCGGCCACCACGGAGAGTTCCGCGGTGACCAAGAGCGGGGCGAAGGGGGTGTACGGCGACGACTTCTCCGGTCTCAAGGTCACGGTGCATCAGACGGAGAACCTGTCCGGCCAGGCGGTGCAGGTGACGTGGACGGGCGGGGAGCCGTCCAGCAATGTCGAGACGAACTTCCTGTCGATCATGCAGTGCTGGGGGGACGCGGAGTCCGGACCGGACCGAACGCAGTGCGAGTTCGGGCTGGCGGCAGGTGGGCAGAACGGGGACGGCCGGGCCGTGTACCAGGGCGACACCTCGGGCCATGACCCGCTGGAATCCGATTCCTCGACCTCGGTCGACAAGAACGGCACCCACTACGTGCCGTTCCGGCCGGTCGGGGGGCAGGGGGACCCCACCACGGGCCCCACCGACACCACGTACTTCACCGACGGGGACACCAACGCCGACCCGTTCATGCCGAACGACGGGGACGGCGGCGGTGACATCTCGTTCGAGCTGAAGTCGGCCGTGGAACAACCGGCACTGGGCTGCGGCGCCCGCACCACTTCGGCCGGCGAGATCCAGCCGTGCTGGCTGGTGGTGGTGCCCCGCGGTACCCACGACCCCAACGGGCAGACACACACCGGGGGCGCCCAGGTCACTTCCTCGATCAGCCAGTCGAACTGGGACCAGCGCATCGTGTTCCGGCTCGGCTTCGCGCCGGTCACGGACAACTGCGACGCGGACAAGCCCGAGCGCGGGATCATGGGTTCCGAACTGGCCACCGACGCCATCACGTCATGGCAGAGCGCGCTGTGCAAGACCGGGACCTACCGGTTCAACTTCACCCAGTCCGGTGAGCAGCAGGCTCGGGACGCCGTGACCTCGGGTGACGCGCTGGCGGGGCTCGCCATGACGGTGGATCCCGTCGAACCGGTCGCTGGGGTGGCCCAGGTGGTACACGCGCCTGTTGCGGTCACCGGGCTGACGATCGGTTTTGTCTGGATGTACGACGCGGCGGGCGGCACTCGACCGCTGACGAAGCTCAAGCTCAACCAGAGACTGCTGGCCAAGGTGCTCACGCAGTCCTACCCCTTCAGCGTGGTCAAGCCGGCCAACAAGGTGCCCGATTACCTCTCCGGCAACCCGGATTCCCTCGTCAAGGATCCTGAATTCCTTCAGCTCAATCCCGATCTCGCGGGTCAGGCGGCCGGCAACGCCCCGTTGGGCCTGGCCGTGACTCTGGCCAACACCGACTCCGCCAACATGGTGTGGAAATACATTCTGGCGAACACCGACGCGAGAGAGTTCATCGAGGGGAAAGCCGATCCCTGGGGAATGAAGGTCAACCCCTCTTACGAGGACGGAGTGGTCTCGGATTCCCTGGACTTCTTCCCCAAGGCGGACATCGCGCCCAGAACGCCGGACTGCGGGGGCGGCAGTTCCGTCACCACCACGTACAACGGTCTGGACGTGGTTCCTTATGTCAACGATATGCACGATGGGGCACTGAAGGTACGCCGTGGTGACATCGGCACCGCATATGACTGCGTCGTCGTCGACAACATAGCGAAATTGACGCCGCTGGGCCGTCCGATTCCGACGAGGCAGCGTCAGTACGGCATTGTCGACAACGCGTCCGCGGTGCGTTACCAACTGGGCGCCGCCGCCTT
The DNA here is from genome assembly GCF_040296885.1 of Streptomyces sp. NPDC001980. Lineage (NCBI taxonomy): Bacteria > Bacillati > Actinomycetota > Actinomycetes > Kitasatosporales > Streptomycetaceae > Streptomyces > Streptomyces sp. NPDC001980. The sequence continues at coordinate 129,969 of NZ_JBEOYD010000028.1, forward strand.
GGCGAACGCCGACGGCGATTACGTCACGCCGACCAGCGCCTCCCTGCTCAAGGCCGTCGCCGAAATGCCCGACTCGGACGTGGCCGGCGTCAAGGCGCCCGACCCCGGGAAGATGAAGGACGGCGCCTATCCGCTGACCGCCGTGGTCTACGCCGCCGCCTCGCTCGACCAGGCCAAGGACGCCCGGCAGGACTACGCCAAGGTGATGCGGTACGCGGCCGGGCCGGGCCAGACCCAGGGCACCGCGAAGGGTGAGCTGCCCTACGGCTACGCCCCGTTGCCCGATGCCATGCGCACGCAGGCGGAGCAGGCTGCCGACAAGCTGGAGAAGGGCGCGCCGGACGCCGACGAGTCGTCCACCGGCACGTCCGGAGGCGGCGACGACCTGAGCGGCACCGGCAGTGGCGGCGCGGCGGGCGGAAGCGGGGCCGGCGGCACCGGCGGCGGCTCCGCCGGGACGTCGGGCGCTGCGACCGGCGCCGACGCGTCGGACACCGCCCAGCCCTCCACCGCCCCGAGCGAGACCGACCCGGCCAAGCAGAACGTCGCCCAGTCCGGCGGCTACACCCCGTCGGAGGTGCTCGGACTGATCCGCTGGGTACTGCTCGGTGTCCTCGTCGCGGGCGGGGTGGCGGCCCTCGCGGGTCCGATCATGCTGCGGTTCTCGGCGCGCAGGGCGGCCTCGACTCATATCCAGGGAGGGGAACTCAAGTGAACGTCAAGTCCCGTGTGCGTATCGGTGCCGCTGTCGGTGCGGTTGCCCTGGGCCTGGGTGCCCTGGCCGCCCCCGCTGCCTACGCCGACCCCGACTCGGCCACCGACTACCGTCAGCTGGCCGGTGTCGGTTCCGACACGACCCAGGACGTCATGAACGCCCTGGGCAACGCGATCACGAACAGCAACGGCAAGGTCATCGCCTCCTGGAACGCCACGGGCACCAGCCCGATCACGACCAAGTCGACCGGCAGCTGCACGATCACCCGCCCCGACGGCTCCGGCGCCGGCATCACCGCGCTGAACACGGCTCTGGACGGCAACACCGGCTGTGTGGACTTCGCCCGTTCCTCGCGTGGCCCGAACAACACCACCACCACGGACCTGACCTTCATCCCGTACGCCAAGGACGCCGTGTCCTGGGTGAAGCAGGACGGCAGCGCCCT
>NZ_JBEOYD010000028.1:131224-144862 GCF_040296885.1 Streptomyces sp. NPDC001980
CCTGCCCGACGACCTGACGACCGCCCAGCTCAAGGCGATCTACGAGTGCACCCTGACCTCGCTCAACGGTGTCACGCTCACCCCGATCCTGCCGCAGTCGGCCTCGGGTACCCGCGCCTTCTTCCTCAGCTCCATCGGCGTGACGACCCCCGGTTCCTGCGTCACCTCGGACTCCTCCATCCAGGAGAACGACGGCTCGATCGTCGACAGCGCGGGTGACATCTTCCCGTACTCCGTGGCCCAGTACACCGCCCAGGAGTCCTTCGTCGTGGACGACCGTCGCGGTGAAGCCGTGCTCGGCTCGGTGGGCGGCCAGGCCGCGCGCAACTCGGACCTCACGCTGAACCTGTCCTTCCCCTACCTGCGGAACGTCTACAACGTCGTCCCGACCGCCAAGCTGTCGGACTCCCTGATCGCGGCCACCTTCGTGGGCACCGGCTCGGCGGTGTGCACGAACACCTCCATCATCACCACCTACGGCTTCGGCACCCTCGGCAGTGACTGCGGCAGCACGACCGTCAAGGGCGAGAGCTGATCACCATCCAGTAGCCGCGCAACGGCCGGGCACCCCCTGGGTGTCCGGCCCTGTCGGCGTATTCATCCACGACCCAGACCCCGCGGGGGGACCACCACATGAATCTCCGTCTCGCACAACTCAGGTCACCGGTGGCGCTGTTGACCTGCTGCGCGCTGCTGTTCGCCGCCCTGGCCGGGGTCCTCGCCTTCTCGGGCCGGGCCAGCGCGACCACCGACCTCGGCAAGCTCACGGTCAGCCCGGCCTCGGGAAGCATCACCGACATCCCCATGACCACGTCCGTCACCACGAGTTCCGGCTGTAACGCGACCACCGCGCAGACGGTCGTGCTCAGGCTGGTGAACCCGACGTCACCGACGACGTCCCTGCCCCTCGCCCAGTCCTCGACGAAGACCGGCGTCGGCGCGGACCCGTTCACCGTGGCCCTGCAGGCGACAGCGACCAAGCCGAGTCTGCAGTCGGCGCTGACCTCGGCGGGTGTCTCCGCTCCCTACGACGGCACGTACACGGTGATTCTGACGTGCGGCACCAGCACCACCGCCGACCGTTTCCTTGCCAAGATCCGGGTCTCGGGCACTACCTGGTCCCTGCTCGAACAGCAGCCCACGTCGCTCGCCCTGACCGCGGACTCGGGCGTTGCCGTGGGCGGCGACCTCAAGCTGACGGCTACGGTGACCCCCGCCGCGGCCGGCTCTGTGGAGTTCAAGAACGGCGACACCTCGCTCGGCACGGCGGAGGTCACGAACGGCTCGGCCCAACTCACGGTCAAGGCACCCGCGATCGCCGGCACCACGACCTACGGCGCCGTGTTCACCCCGACCGACGCCGACGCCTATGCCGCGTCCGAGGCCACCGCGCCCACGACCATCGCCTACGTCGTCTCCGCCAAGGACGCCGACGGAAACGCCCTCGCCGACAAGCCCACCCTGCACCTGGGCCAGACCGTGAAGGTGACGGCCAAGGGCTTCGCAGCGGGGGCCACGGCGCAGGTCAGCGTCTCCGGCTCCAACGCGACCTTCGCCGACGTGACCGCGAACACCGACGGCACCATCGCGGACTACTCGTTCACCGTGCCCAACGCGTTGAGCAATGACGGGCACAGCCTCTTCTTCACGGTTTCCGGCTCGCGCGCGGAATTCGCCTTCGTCAGCACCGACGAGGCCACCTCCAGCCCCAGCCCCACCGAGAACCCCGACCTCACCGTCACCGACGAGGACGGCAACACCCTCGACACCAACCCCAACCTCGAAGCCGGGCAGAAGGTGAAGATCACCGCCCGTGGCTACACCGCGAGCGCCGCGGTCAAGGTCACCCTCGCCGACAGCGACGCGACGTTCGACGACGCCAAGGCGAACGCCGACGGCACCGTGGAGAACTACGCGTTCACGGTCCCGAAGGACATCGCGGACGGCGACCACACGCTCACCCTCGCCGAGGACAAGACCGACGGGCACAGCGTCGACTTCGCCTTCACGACCGGCTCCGACGACTCCAGCGAGTCCCCCGAGCCCAGTGCGTCCGCCTCGGACTCCAGCGGCACGGACACGGGCGGAACCGGCAGCGGCGGTTCGGACACCGGCGGTTCCACCGGTGGGGACACCGGCGGCTCCGGCAGCGGCGGCGGCTCCATGGCCTCGACCGGCGCCCAGATCGGCGCGATCGGCCTGGCCTCCCTCGCGTTCCTGTCCGCCGGTGGCGCGCTCGTGCTCCACATGCGCCGCAAGGGAATGCTGACCTTCGGCGGTGACACCCCGCAGCACCACTGACCGACCGGGCGGCCGGCCCGGCCGACCCGGCCGACGGGACGGCCCGGGGGCGCACGCCGACGCGCCTCCGGGCCCGCCCCGCCCCCACAGCAAGCCGTAGAACACCCTCCGCTTCGAGGAGCGCAGCCCGTGACCACCCTCGCCCCGCCCCCGGCCGGCGCGTCGGCGCCCGCCGACGGACCGCCCGACCCGCCACCGCCCCCGCCGACCACCGAGCCGCGCCAGGAGACCCCGCGGCCCCCCGCCCGCCCCGGGCTCGCACTCGCCGGGGCGGCCCTGTGCGTTCTCGCCGCCGTGCTCCTCGGCTTCGCCGCGAACCTCACCATCGTCGGCCACCTCCAGCACGCCCGCGACCAGCAGACCGCCTACGACGAACTGCGCAAGGAACTCGCCCTGGGCACCGCCCCCGTGGGCCAGCGGGACTACGAGGGCAAGCTGCTGAAGGCGGGCGCGCCCGTCGCCCTGCTGCGGATCCCCGCCCTCGGTCTCAAGGAGGTCGTCGCCGAGGGGACCACCTCCGAGGTGCTGATGGCGGGGCCCGGGCACCGGAGGGACACCCCGCTGCCCGGTCAGGCCGGCACCGCGGTGATCATGGGCCGTCAGTGGGGATACGGCAGCCCGTTCCACGACCTGCACCAGCTGCCCGTCGGCAGCCGTATCGAGATCACCACCGGTCAGGGCAAGGTCGTCTACGAGGTCACCGGCATCCGCCAGGCCGGCGACGCACTGCCCGCACCGGTCGCCGAGGGGCAGGGCCGGCTCACCCTCATCACCGCGACCGGCGCGCCGTACACCCCGAGCGGGGTGCTCCGGGTCGACGCCAAGCTGGTCACGGCCGTGCAGCCGAACCCGCCGCGTGACCTGCGGGCGGGCTGGATCGCCGACTCCGAACAGGCCCTCGGCACCGACTCCGGCGCCTGGCTCGGCGTCTTCCTGTGGACCCAGGGCCTGCTGCTCGCCGCGCTGCTCGCGGTGGTCTCCTTCCGCGTCTGGGGCCGCTGGCAGACCTGGATCTGCGCGGGCCCGCTGCTGCTCGCGCTCGGCCTCGCCGACTCCCAGTCCCTCACGGCACTGCTGCCGAACCTGCTCTGAACCACCGGCCTTCGCACGGAAGTTGACCCACCGCATGTCCGAGAACACCGATCTTGTCGACACCGTCGTCCAGCCGCCCGTCGAGAGCGGCCGGGACGGCGGCCCTCGCTTCGGCGACGGCCCCGCCACCCTGCGCGCCGACGGCGTCTCCGCCTGGTTCGGCGACCACAAGGTCCTCGACCGGGTCTCGCTCACCATGCCCGCCCGCCAGGTCACCGCGCTCATCGGCCCGTCCGGCTGCGGCAAGTCGACCTTCCTGCGCATCCTCAACCGGATGCACGAGCTGATCGGCTCCGCGTCGCTGGCCGGCCGCGTGCTCCTCGACGAGGTCGACATCTACGACCGCGGCCGGCGCATCACCCACGCCCGCCGCGAGATCGGCATGGTCTTCCAGAAGCCCAACCCCTTCCCGGCGATGTCGATCTACGACAACGTCGTCGCGGGCCTCAAGCTCAACGCCATCAAGGTCGGCCGCGGCGGCAAGGACGACATGGTCGAGGAGTGCCTCACCAAGGCGGGCCTGTGGAAGGAGGTCCGGGACCGGCTCCGGCAGCCCGGCGGCGCGCTCTCGGGCGGCCAGCAGCAGCGGCTGTGCATCGCCCGGTCGCTCGCCGTACGGCCCCGCGTGCTGCTGATGGACGAGCCGTGCTCGGCGCTCGACCCGACGTCCACCCGCCGTATCGAGGAGACCATCCACGACCTCAAGGACGAGGTGACGATCGTCATCGTCACCCACAACATGCAGCAGGCCGCCCGCGTCTCCGACAACTGCGCCTTCTTCCTCGCCTCGCACGGCACACCCGGCGTGATCGTCGAGCACGGCGACACCCACGCGATGTTCAACTCACCCCAGGACGAGAGGACTTCGGACTACGTGAACGGACGTTTCGGGTGACGGGGTGGCGGCAGCCGGGTGCCGGCCGGGTCGCCGGGGTGCCGGTGGCGGTCGTGGCGGCGGTGCTGGTCGCCGGATGCGGCCCCGGGGAGAGGGCAGGGGCGGGGGCGCGGGTCCCGGACACCGCGGACCGGATGTCCGCGGACTCGGCTCCGGTGGCGGTGACTCCGCCGTCGTCGGCTCCCCCGGCGTCCGCTTCCGCACCGGCCTCCCTCGCGCCGCCCGTGCCTCGTACCCCGCGGCCCGGTACGCCCAGCCCCTCCGCGAGCGCGGACGGCGGCCGGGTGCCCGGGCCGGACCTGTCCCGTCGGGTGCCGGTCACGTCGTCCCGCCGTCCGAGCGCCTCCGCCACCGCGGCCGCCACGCCGAGGGCCACCGCGGGCGCGACCGGGCGGGCGGCCGGCACCACCATCCGGATCGGCACCTGGTCCGCGGGGGTGATCCGCGGCGGGCAGGACGAGGTGGACGCCTGCCAGGACGCCGTGCAGTGGGCGGGCCCCAACATCGGCACCGAGGACGGCTACGAGATGCGGACCGTCGTGATCGTCGGTCACGACTACTGCGGGTTCGACCTGTTCGCCACCCTCCGCGTCGGCACCAAGGTCACCATCGGCACCCCGCGCGGCACCTGGACGTACACCGTGTACGCCAACTACGTCGCCCCGGGCCGCGGCGCCCCGGCCGCCGGGCTCTACTGGGGCGACCTCACCCTCCAGTCGTGCGTGGGGCCGGACACGGGGTTCAGCTACCTCGTGCGGGACTGACCGCTCACGGGGCGCTCGGCCACACCAGGAGCATGTACGCCCCGCAGTACGCCGAGCCCGCGACAGCCGCCGTCAGGGCGAGTACGCGTACGCGTGCCGAGGCGCGGGCGAGGTACCCCGCCACCGGCAGCAGCAGTGGGAAGCCGGGGAGGAGGAAGCGGGCGCGGGGGAAGTAGACGCCGCCGCTGGCGACCACGATCAGCAGCAGGACCGCGCTGAAGACGAGCAGCGGGAGCGGTTGCCGGTCCCCCGCGGCCAGTCCGAACAGGACGACGGAGGCCAGCATCGTCAGGCTCACCACGACCAGGAACAGCTCCGGGCGCGAGACCTGCCCGAACAGATGCCGCAGCCAGCGCAGGGTCTCCGCGCCGCCGTCCAGCTCGTTGTGCCACATCCGCTGTACGGCGAAGTAGCCGTCCCAGCGGTGGAGTCTGACGCCCACCCAGCCGACGTACGCGCACCAGCCGAGGGGGGCCAGCAGGGCCGCCGTCAGGGCGCGGGGCGAGAAGCGGGTGCGGAGGGAGAGCAGGGCCGTGACGGTGACGGCGGCGGCCACGGCGATGCCCGTCGGGCGGGTCAGGCCGGCGAGTACCGAGCCGGCCGCCGCGTACAGCCAGCGCTCGGTCAGCACCGCGTACAGCGTCCACGCGGCGAAGGCCGTGAAGAGGGATTCGGTGTAGCCCATCCACTGGACCAGTCCGACCGGGTACGCCGCCCACAGCACGGTGAGGAGGAGGCCGACCCGGCGGCCGGCCAGTCGGTCGCCCACCGCGAACACGCCCCAGGCCGCGAAGAGCGAGGCCAGCCACGCGAGGGCCAGTCCGGTGCTGGCCCGGGTGCCGGGGGTCACCACCGCGACGGCCTTCACCAGGAGCGGATACAGCGGGAAGAACGCCAGGTTGTTGTGGTCGTACGCGGTGCCGAGTGCGTGGGTGTACCCGTGGTCCGCGATGCCGAGGTACCAGCGGGAGTCCCACTGCGTCGCCAGCATCGGCCACACGCCGTGGTGGCGCCGGTGCGCCCAGACGGTGAGGACCACCAGGCCGGTGAGGCGAACGGCGAGGTACGCGATGAGGGCGGGAGCCGCCCGGCGCAGGGCGTGGCGGGGGACGGCCGGGGTGGGGAGGTGGGGTCGTCGGGTGCCCGGGATGTGCCCGTGGGGGGCGGTGTCGGGGGCGGTCGAGGACACGGCGGCGGCTCCAGTACGACGGCTGCGGCGGGCGGTACCGGATCACCGTTCCCCGGGAGCCGGGGCGGGGCGCGGTGGGTGGGTCGGTCGCCGTCGCGAAATCACCCGTAGGGGTGCCCCCTGGCGGAGAGGCACCCCCGTCGGCGTCAGATGCCGGCCGCCGCGGAGAGATCCCGCTTGATCGCGGCCAGGGTCCGGGTGGCCTGTGCGCGGGCCGACGGGAGGTCGGTGCGCGCGGCCACCGGGACCACTGCCTCCAGGTAGCACTTCAGCTTGGGCTCGGTGCCGCTGGGGCGGACGACGACCCGGGCGCCGGTGAGGGTGTAGCGGAGGCCGTCGGTGGGGGGCAGCGTGTCCGTGCCCCGGGTGAGGTCCTCGGCCTTGGTGACGGGGAGGCCCGCGAGTTCGGTCGGGGGGTGCTCACGGAGTGTCTGCATGGCCTGTGCGATGACGGAGAGGTCCTCGACGCGGACCGAGAGCTGGTCGGTGGCGTGCAGGCCGTGCTCCACCGCGAGGTCGTCGAGGAGGTCGACGAGGGTGCGACCCTCCTCCTTGAGGACCGAGGCCAGCTCGGTGATCAGGAGGGCCGCGGTGATGCCGTCCTTGTCGCGGACGCCGTCCGGGTCGACGCAGTAGCCGAGGGCCTCCTCGTAGCCGTAGCGCAGGCCGTCGACGCGGGCGATCCACTTGAAGCCGGTGAGGGTCTCCTCGTAGGGGAGGTTCGCCTTCTCGGCGATACGGCCGAGGAGGGAGGAGGAGACGATCGACTCGGCGAAGACGCCGGTGGCGCCGCGGCGGACCAGGTGGGCGGCGAGGAGGGAGCCGACCTCGTCGCCGCGGAGCATGCGCCACGCGCCGTCGTCCTTGACGGCGGCGGCGCAGCGGTCGGCGTCGGGGTCGTTGGCGATGATCAGGTCGGGGTCGGTCTCGCGGGCCTTCGCGAAGGCGAGGTCCATCGCGCCGGGCTCTTCCGGGTTGGGGAAGGCGACCGTCGGGAAGTCCGGGTCCGGGTCGGCCTGCTCGGCGACGAGAGCGGGGGCGGGGAAGCCGGCGCGGGCGAAGGCGGCGAGGAGGGTGTCCTTGCCGACGCCGTGCATGGCCGTGTAGACGGTGCGGGCGGTGCGGGGGGAGGTGGGGGACAGGACGGCGTCCGTACGGGCCAGGTAGGCCTCCAGGACCGTGTCGTCGAGGGTTTTCCAGCCGGTGTCGGGGCGGGGGACTTCGTGGAGGGTGGTGATTGCCTGGATTTCGGCGGCGATCTCCGCGTCTGCGGGCGGGACGATCTGGGAGCCGTCGCCCAGGTAGACCTTGTAGCCGTTGTCGCGGGGCGGGTTGTGGCTGGCGGTGACCTCCACGCCGGCGACCGCGCCGAGGTGCCGTATGGCGAACGCGAGGACGGGGGTGGGGAGGGGGCGGGGGAGTACGACGGCGTGGAGGCCGGCGCCGGTCATGACCGCGGCGGTGTCGCGGGCGAAGTCGGCGGACTTGTGGCGGGCGTCGTAGCCGATGACGACGGTGCCGGTGGCCTGGCCGTGGTTCTTCAGGTACGCGGCGAGGCCGGCGGCGGCCCGGATGACGACGGAGCGGTTCATGCGCATCGGGCCGGCGCCGAGCTCGCCGCGGAGGCCCGCGGTGCCGAACTGGAGGGTGCCGCTGAAGCGGGCCGACAGTTCGGTGAGGTCACCTGCGTCGATGAGCTTGGCGAGCTCGTCGCGGGTCTCCGGGTCGGGGTCCTCGGTCTGCCAGGCTCGGGCCCGGGCGATGAGATCGTCGTGCACGGTCGTCGTCCAACCTCTCGTGGTGTGCCTGCGGCGCATCCGCGGCTTCGGTGGGGGTGCGCGTAGCGCCTGCGGTCGGTGGGTGAGTCGGGGCCGGGGCGCGGAGTCTCCGTCCTCGGACCGGCGGTGGTGCATCTCGTGCCGTACAGGGTGACGAACGCCGGCCGCTGCGGGCGGAAACTCCCCGCCCCGTCCCCTTCCCGCCGTGGGCGGTTTCAGAATCCCGTCCCCTTTTCGGCGAGGGTGACTGCAGCGCCCCGTAAGGGGCGCGGGGAACTGCGCGACCGGCCACGACGGGTCCGCAGACGCCGTCGGACCCGCAACCGGCAACCCGGATGGCGCTTCAGAGCCTGCCCAGTACCTGCGCCAGCAGTTCGCCCATGCGTGCCGCCGAGTCGCGGCCCGCCTGGAGGACCTCCTCGTGGTTGAGGGGCTCGCCCGTCATGCCCGCGGCGAGGTTCGTCACCAGGGAGATGCCCAGCACCTCGGCGCCCGCCTCGCGCGCGGCGATCGCTTCGAGGACCGTCGACATGCCCACCAGGTCCGCTCCGATCACGCGGGCCATGCGGATCTCGGCCGGGGTCTCGTAGTGCGGGCCGGGGAACTGCGCGTAGACGCCCTCTTCGAGGCTGGGGTCGATCTCCTTGCACAGGGCGCGCAGGCGGGGGGAGTAGAGGTCGGTGAGGTCGACGAAGTTGGCGCCGACGATGGGGGAGGTCGCCGTCAGGTTGATGTGGTCGCTGATGAGGACCGGCTGGCCGGGACGCATGCCCTCGCGCAGGCCGCCGCAGCCGTTGGTGAGGATGATCGTCTTGCAGCCCGCGGCCACGGCGGTGCGGACGCCGTGGGCGACGGCGGCGACGCCCCGGCCCTCGTAGTAGTGCGTGCGGCCCAGGAAGACCAGCGCGCGCTTGTCACCGGAGGAGTACGAGCGGATCGTGCCGCCGTGTCCCGCTACGGCCGGCGGCGGGAAGCCGGGCAGCTCGGTGACCTGGAACTCGGCGTCGGGAGCGCCCAGGGCGTCGACGGCCGGCGCCCAGCCGGAGCCCATCACGAGGGCGACGTCGTGGGTGTCGGCGCCCGTGAGCTCGCGCAGGCGGGCGGCGGCCGCGTCGGCGGCGGCGTGGGGGTCGCCCTGGATGTCGTCCGGAAGAAGAGATGCGTTCACGCGGATGAGAGTAGCCGGTCTGGGCCTACGCGCGTAGATGACGGAGCTCATGGGATTGCGATCGTTGTCTTGTCGTTTCCGATGAACGGTGTGACGCAGGCAACTTTTGTACTGGCTGTGGGTGGTCTGTGCGACTTGTGGGGCGGTCAGACGCCGGTGACGAAGATGTCCTTGTCGTTGAAGACCTCGACGATGAAGATCAACAGCCGGCCCACGCTCACGGTGTACTCGATGAGGATGCTCTGCGTCAGCCGGATGGTCCGGTCGTCTCCTGTGGAGCTTATGGGCCGGGACAGTTCGGGGAACGGGTCCTGGGCGAGCATCATGATGCCCTTGTCGAACGCGGCGCGCTGTGATTCGTCGAGCCGGTCCCTGGCTGCCGCCGCCTGCTCGGTGTAGTACACGGTGTAGGCATTCCTGCCGGTCATGGCGGCCTCCAGTTCCTCTGTCGGATCCTGTCAAGTCTAGGTGCGGGCGTCCTTCAGCAGGGACGCTTGCGCAGCTCCATCACGTAATCGTGTGGTGCGCCCGCGGACTCCGCCGCATCGGCGATCTCGCCGAGGTAGCGGGCCGAGGGCAGGCCGCCCTCGTAGCCGTCGAGGACGTAGAGCCAGGCGGTCTCCTCGCCCTCCAGGGTGTGCACGCGGACCTTGGCGCGGCGGTAGATGCCCAGGCCGACGCCCTCCCAGCGGTCCATGGACTCCTCGTCCATCGGGGCGATGTCGTACAGGCCGACGAAGACCTGGGAGACGGGGTCCTCGACGATCGTCGCCAGGGCGCCCTCCCAGCCCATCTGCTCGCCGCCGAAGGTCAGCCGCCAGCCGTTCAGCCAGCCGGTGGCGCGCAGGGGCGAGTGCGGGGCGCGGCGGGACATCAGCCGCGCGTCGAGATTGGCGGCGTACGCGGCGTAGAGCGACGACATGGGGAGAGGGTACGACAGCCGTCCCGTGCGTCACTCCTGTCCCCGGTGGCGCCGGGCGCCGCCCCCGGGCAATAGCACCTTGAAGCGTGCGGGACAATGGAGTACGTGACTCGGATCGTGATCATCGGTGGCGGACCCGGCGGCTATGAAGCGGCGCTGGTGGCCGCGCAGCTCGGCGCGGAGGTGACCGTCGTCGACTGCGACGGTCTGGGCGGAGCGTCGGTGCTGACCGACTGCGTGCCGTCGAAGACCCTTATCGCTACGGCCGAGGTCATGACGACCTTCGATTCGTCGTACGAGGAGCTGGGGATCATCGTCGCCGATGACACCCCGCCCCTGGAGCAGGCCGCCCGGGTGGTCGGGGTTGATCTGGGGAAGGTCAACCGGCGTGTGAAGCGGCTGGCGCTGGCCCAGTCGCACGACATCACCGCTTCGGTGACGCGTGCGGGTGCGCGGGTCATGCGGGGGCGTGGGCGGCTGGAGGGCATGCAGGCCCTGGACGGGTCGCGGAAGGTCGTCGTCGCGGCCGCGGACGGGAGCGAGGAGACGCTCGTCGCCGATGCCGTGCTGATCGCCACGGGTGGTCATCCCCGTGAGCTGCCCGATGCGCAGCCGGATGGCGAGCGCATCCTGAACTGGACCCAGGTCTACGACCTCACCGAGCTGCCCGAAGAGCTGATCGTGGTCGGGTCGGGTGTGACCGGTGCCGAGTTCGCCGGTGCGTACCAGGCGCTGGGGTCGCGGGTCACGCTGGTGTCCTCGCGGGACCGGGTGCTGCCGGGCGAGGACCCGGACGCGGCCGCCGTTCTGGAGGACGTCTTCCGGCGCCGTGGCATGAACGTCATGGCGCGGTCGCGGGCCGCCGCCGCCAAGCGGGTCGGCGACCGGGTCGAGGTCACGCTCGCGGACGGCCGGGTCATCAGCGGTTCGCACTGCCTGATGGCTGTCGGTGCCATTCCGAACAGTGCGGGGCTGGGGCTGGAGGAGGCCGGCGTCAAACTGCGCGACTCCGGGCACATCTGGACCGACAAGGTGTCGCGGACGAGCGCGCCCGGTGTGTACGCCGCCGGTGACGTGACGGGCGTGTTCGCGCTGGCGTCGGTGGCCGCCATGCAGGGGCGGATCGCGATGTACCACTTCCTGGGTGACGCGGTGGCCCCGCTGAATCTGAAGACCGTCTCGTCGAATGTCTTCACCGATCCTGAGATCGCGACGGTGGGGTACACGCAGGCCGATGTGGATGCGGGCAAGATCGACGCCCGGGTGGTGAAGCTGCCGCTGCTGCGCAACCCGCGCGCGAAGATGCAGGGCATCCGGGACGGCTTCGTGAAGCTGTTCTGCCGGCCGGGGACGGGGATCGTGGTGGGCGGTGTGGTCGTCTCGCCGCGGGCCTCGGAGCTGATCCATCCGATCTCGATCGCCGTCGACAACAATCTGACGGTCGAACAGATCGCGAACGCGTTCACCGTGTACCCCTCCCTTTCGGGGTCGATCGCGGAAGTGGCGCGACAGCTGCACACCCGGAAGACCGGCAGCGAACTCTGACGGCCGGAACCGACTCCCCGCTGGTCACGGGGAGTTGTCGGACATGCGTACGGCATAGTCGGGCGGGGTAGGCCCTATACCACTCCTGACCCTGCTGTGCGAACAACTTCTGCTATTCGGCGCAAACTGCTGAAAGCAGACGGTCGTTGGGGTTACTGTCAGTTTCGTGTTCGCTGCAGAACGTCGCCAATTGATCCTCGAAATGGTGCGAGCGAACGGGGCCGTGTCGCTCCGTGAGCTCGCCCGCGTCGTCCAGACCTCCGAAGTGACCGTACGGCGGGACGTGCGCGCACTGGAGGCAGAAGGACTCCTCGACCGCCGGCACGGCGGTGCGGTACTGCCGGGCGGGTTCACGCGGGAGTCCGGCTTTCCGCAGAAATCTCATCTCGCGACCGCCGAGAAGACGGCCATCGCCGATCTCGCCGCGAGCCTCGTCGAAGAGGGCGAGGCCATCGTGGTCGGTGCGGGTACCACCACGCAGGAGCTCGCCCGCCGGCTGGCGAGAGTGCCCGGCCTGACCGTCGTCACCAACTCGTTGCTGGTGGCGCAGGCGTTGGCCCATGCCAACCGGGTCGAGGTCGTGATGACCGGCGGCACCCTGCGCGGCTCCAACTACGCGCTCGTCGGCTCCGGTGCGGAGCAGTCCCTGCAGGGGCTGCGCGTGTCGAAGGCCTTCCTGTCCGGGAGCGGCCTGACGGCCGAGCGGGGGCTGTCCACGTCCAACATGCTGTCGGCGTCCGTCGACCGGGCGCTGGTGCAGGCCGCCGCGGAGGTCGTCATCCTCGCCGACCACACCAAGCTCGGCACGGACACGATGTTCCAGACCGTGCCGACCGACGTCATCACCCGGCTGGTCACGGACGAGCCGCCGCCCCACGACGACCGTGCCGTCACCGAACTGCAGGCCCTTGCCGATCAGGGGGTGCAGATCGCCGTGGCCGGGGCGTCGGGAAACCCGGGGGGTGATCAGGTCCCGACGCGACAGCAGCAGCATCAACAGCGTCGGGACGTCGCCCTGCCGGGGCCGCGCCGGAGTCAGGCGCCGGGGTCGGGGTTGCGGTCGGCGTCGATGCTGCAGGGAGAGCAGCCGACGGGGGTCGAGCGGGGGCGGGTTGCTGATATGCGGCGGCGGTGACTGTGCCTGGTCGCCGTAGGGGTGCATGTGGATGGGCGGGTGCGGGCTGTGTGTGGTTGCTCGCGCCGTTCCTCCCCCAGCCTTCGGCCGGGGGTGCCCCCAGCGCCCCTCAGGTAAGTCCGCGCAACGTCAGTTCCAGCAATCTGTCTGCAAGATCCGGGTCTCCCGGTGACTCCTCCGCTGCCAGGGCGATGGCGTGGGTGAGTTGGAGGAGGTCGCCGATGCGTACGTCCGCCCTTACTGTGCCCGCGTTCTGAGCTCGGGTCAGCAGGGCCTCGCCCGCCTCCCTCATCGGGGTGCCACAGCGGGCCAGAGCCGAGGCCGGATCGGTGGACGACGCCGACATCAGGGCCCTCGACAGGCCCCGGTACGCCGCCGCGTGGACGACCACCTCGTGGAGCCAGGTCAGCAGGGCCTGGCACGGGTCGGGGGCGGTCCGCAAGGCGTGGGCCCTGGCCAGGAGTTCACGCACCGCGTCCTCGAAGACGGCGCTCATCAGGGCGTGTCGGTTCGGGAAGTGGCGGTAGAGGGTGCCGATGCCCACGCCCGCCCGGCGGGCCACGTCCTCCAGCGAGGCGTCCGTGCCGTGCTCGGCGAAGACGGTGCGGGCCTCGGCGAGCAGCCGGTCGTGGTTGCGGCGGGCGTCGGCGCGCATGGGCGTTCCATGGTCCAGAAAGTCGTCCGGAAGTCGTCCGGAAAGTCGGGTGCCCGGCGAACGGGTGACGTTCGCCGGGCGGTGCGGTGCGGGGTGGCGTCAGTCCTTGATCTCGCAGATCACGGCGCCGGAGGTGAGGGAGGCGCCGACCTCGGCGGCGAGGCCCTTGACGGTGCCGGCCTTGTGGGCGTTGA
>NZ_JBEOYD010000029.1:0-144652 GCF_040296885.1 Streptomyces sp. NPDC001980
CGGTCCTCAACGGGGTCACGGCCCCGACGTCGCAGATGGTGCTGGTGGAGGTGGGGCGGCGATTAACAGCCGAAGTACAACCGAAGCACCGGGTGCCCCCGGCCGCGGCCGGGGGCACCCTGTGCTCATTCCTGCGCGTTGAGCCGCTGCAGCAGCTCCAGCAGCGTCGCCCGCTCCGCCGCCGACAGCCCGGCGAAGCAGTCCGCGAGCACCTCGCCGGCCACCCCGTGCCCGGCCGCCAGCGTCCGCTCCCCGTCGGGGGTGAGGTGGTGCCGGATCCGCCGCCCGTGGCCCGGTCGCCGCTCCACCAGCCCCTGCGCGACCAGCCGCCCCACCAGCGTGCCGAAGGCCTGCTCGCTCTGGAAGGTGGCCGCGGCCAGCTCGCGCGCCGAGGCACCCGGCGACCGGTCGATGGCGCGCAGCGCGTCCCACTGCGCGAGGGTGGTGCCGACGGCCGAGAGCGCGCTGTCCATCGCCCGGTGCTGCCGGTACTGGGCCTGTTTCACCGCTCTTCCGAGAACTTGCAGGTCATCGTGCATGGCTCCACTGTAGCCGATGACTAAGCTTGTTTATATAAACATCCTTAGTTAGAGTGAGCGGCATGACGACGAACCGCAACGCCCAGGTGTACCCCGACCTCCCCATCTCCCTGACCGAGGCCGGTTCCGGCCGTCCGGTGCTCGTGCTCCACGGAGGCGGCGGCCCCGCCACGGTCGCCGGCCTCGCCGCCCGCCTCGCCGGGTCGGCCCGCACCCTCGCCCCGGTCCACCCCGGCTGGGACGGCACCCCCCGCCCCGACTGGCTGACCGACGTCGACGACCTCGCCGTCGCGTACCTCCACCTGCTCCAGGACGCGGAGTTGAACGACGTCCTGGTCATCGGCTCCTCGCTGGGCGGCCAACTCGCCGTCGAGATGGCCATACGTGACACGGCCGGGCTGATCACCGGCCTGGTCCTCATCAACGCGGTCGGCGCGGACATCGAGGGCGAACAGGTCACCGACTTCTTCGCGCTGGACCCGCGCGCCCAGGCCGAGCACTCCTGGCACGACCCGGACCGCTTCTACGTCGACCCGGCCACCCTCCCCGCCGCCGAACTCGCCCGCCGCCAGGCCAACATGGCGACCATGCGGCTGCTCACGGACGGCGGCCGGATGACCGACCCCAAGCTGCTCCCCCGGCTGGGGCGGGTTCGGCAGCCCGCGCTGGTGATCTGGGGCGAGAGCGACCGTATCGTCACGCCCGCGTACGGCGCCGCCTACGCGAAGGCCTTCCCGCAGGGCCGGTTCGAGCCGATCCCCGAGGCCGGCCACCTTCCGCACCTCGAACGCCCGGAGATGACCGTCGAGTTGATCGAGGCGGAGCTGCACCGCACCGGCACCCCGCCTGTTCTCGCTGGCTGAGGCCCCTTAGGGTGCCCTCGTGACTGCGTTTATCGACGACGAGAACATCCCCGGCCGGTACGGCCCGACCGCGACCACCGAGGCCGACCCGCACGAGGTCGGCAAGGTGCGCACCGAGTACTCCCCCGCCCACGACGGCGACCCCGACCCCGGTGAGATCGTGTGGACCTGGGTGCCCTTCGAGGAGAACGACGGGCGGGGCAAGGACCGGCCGGTCCTGGTCGTCGCCCGGGAGGCGGCCGGCACCCTGCTCGCCGTCCAGCTGTCCAGCAAGCGGCACGACAACGACCGCGAGTGGGTGGCCATCGGCAGCGGGCCGTGGGACCGCACCGGGCGCGACTCCTGGGTGGACGTGGACCGCGTCCTGCGGCTGCACGAGGACGGCATGCGCCGCGAGGCCTGCGCCCTGGACCGGGGCCGCTTCAACCTCGTACGCCACCGGCTGCACGAGCGCTACGGCTGGAACTGAGCCACTGGGCGTCGGCGCCGGCAGTCCGGAAAGCCTCGGCGAAGGCGCCCCGGACCACGGATCCCGGCGTGCGGTCCAGGACCCCGAACACCACGTGTTCGAAGGTCCCCGCGAACCGTCCGCCGGGGCCCAGCAGCCCCCGGAAGGCGCCCGCGACCTGTGCGGGGTCGTTCTGGAACACCCCGCAGCCCCAGGCGCCGAGAACCAGCCGCCGGTAGCCGTGCGCGGCGGCCACCTCCAGCACCCGTTCGGCCCGTACGGCGAGGGCCTGAGGCAGTTCACCGGTCCGCTCCGGAGCCGTACGGCGGATCACGCCGGCGTTGGGCGCGGCGGCCGTGAGGAAGCCCGCGCGGTAGGGCTCGGCGAGCAGCGCGCCGCGGTCGTCGCGGAAGACCGGGACGGCCGGGGAGTGGATCACGCGGTCCGTGTAGAAGGGGTCACGGTGCGCGCGGTGGCGGTCGTAGTAGGCGGCGGCCTCGCGCACGCACGTGTACAGCGCGGAGGCCCGGCACAGGGCCTCCTCCTGCGCCTGGGCGCCGTTCAGGTAGCCGCCGCCCGGATTGCGGGCCGAGGCGAAGTTGAGTACGGCCACCGGGGCGTCGGCGAGGCGGCGGGCGGCCTCCAGGCTGCTCTCGCCGGTGACCTCGAACACGGCGTCCAGGTCCGGGGCCGGCGGCACCGGCACCGCTTCCGGGCCGTACAGCCGCGTCCCCGCCCGTGCGGCCGCGATGTCCGCGGCCAGGAGGACCTCCCGGCCGTCGGGCGCGCGGTAGCTCCCCGCCGCCACGATCTCTTCGGTCTGCCGTGCGATGCCGCGCAGGCGCGCGCTCATGGCGCCACCCCCGTGGACGCCATGGCCGCGGCCCGCGCGGCCTCCCCCGTCGTGCTCATGCACGCATCCTGGGCGATGCTGGTGGTGCCGTGCAACGGAGTTTCCCTGGCCCGAAACGGCCGGAAACGCGCAACAAAGCAGCAGCGAAGCAACAAGGAAGCAGAGGTTACCGATCTAGAACGTCCCGATAGGTGCCCTTGTGCGAATGGACGCGACGGTCTTGGGTGGAACGGACGATGCCGTCCCGGACACAACCACGACCGGGGCGGCGGCATGGTGGAATCTTCAGGAGGATCCCGACATGTCCGACTCTATATCCGACAGCGGCGACTGTACCGACGGGTCGGTGAGAACCGACTTCTCGGACGACCGCACGGCTGTCACCGAAGCCGAGGTGGAGGCCCTGGTCAAGGGCATCTGCTTCAAGACCGGCCCGCCCCGCACGCTCGGGGTGGAAGTGGAATGGCTGGTCCACGAGCTGCGCAGGCCGCAGCTCCCGGTGACACCCGAACGACTCGAAGCGGCCTACGCCGCACTGCGCACGGTGCCCCTGGGGTCGGCGCTCACCGTCGAACCCGGCGGCCAGCTGGAGCTCAGCTCGCCGCCCGCCGCCTCCCTCACGGAGTGCATACGCACCGTCTCCGCCGACCTGGACGCCGTCCGCAAGGTCCTCGCCGAACAGGACCTCGGACTCGTGGGCGTCGGTCACGATCCCTGGCACACCCCCCGCCGCTTCCTGCGCGAGCCGCGCTACGACGCGATGGAGAGCTGCCTGGACCGTACCGGCACGGCGGGCCGGCACATGATGTGCTCCTCGGCGTCCGTCCAGGTCTGCCTGGACGCCGGCCACGAGGAGCCCGGCCCGCTCGGGTACGTCCGGCGCTGGTGGCTCGCCCATCAGCTGGGCCCGGTGCTGGTGGCCGCGTTCGCGAACTCCCCGCTGGTCGGGCACCGGCCCACCGGCTGGGTCTCCACCCGGCAGCTGCTGTGGATGGAGATCGGCGCGGGCCGCGCGGGCGCTCCCCCGCTGGACGGCGACCCGCGCACCGCCTGGGCCCGGCATGTGCTCGACGCACCGGTGATGTGCGTACGGCGGGACGGCGGCCCCTGGGATGTACCCGAGGGCCTGACGTTCCGGGCCTGGACCCGGTCGGGGGCGCCCACCGGCGCGGATCTCGCCTACCACCTCACCACGCTGTTCCCGCCGGTCAGGCCGCGCGGTCATCTGGAGCTGCGGATGATCGACGCACAGCCCGGCGACGACGGCTGGATCGTGCCGCTGGCGGTGACGGCGGCGCTGTTCGACGACCCGGAGGCCGCCGAGACCGCGTACCGGACGGTGAAACCGCTGGCCGAGCGGGCGGGGCAGCAGCCCGCCCCGAACAACCCGCTGTGGATCGACGCGGCCCGCACCGGGCTCCGCGACCCGGAGCTGCACGAGGCCGCCGTCGCCTGTTTCACGGCGGCGCTGGAGGCCCTGCCGAGGATCGGCGCGACCCCCGAGGTCGTCGACGCCGTGGCCACGTACCGGGACCGGTACGTGCTGCGGGGCCGCTGCCCGGCCGACGACCTGCTGGACCGACTCCGCGGCACGGCCGCTCGCGCCCATGGGAAGGACATCAGCGCATGACCGAGACCGACGTCGACATCGATATCGAGACCCTGCGGGACCGGGCGCTGCAGTCCCTGACCACGGCCCGCGACCGCACCACGCTGCTGACCAGC
Source organism: Streptomyces sp. NPDC001980 (assembly GCF_040296885.1). Taxonomy (NCBI): domain Bacteria; kingdom Bacillati; phylum Actinomycetota; class Actinomycetes; order Kitasatosporales; family Streptomycetaceae; genus Streptomyces; species Streptomyces sp. NPDC001980. The sequence continues at coordinate 4,429 of NZ_JBEOYD010000029.1, forward strand.
TGCGTGGAGGGCCCCGACCTCACCGCCCAGCACTCCCCGCTGATGTCCCCGCTGGTCTGGGACCTCGCGCACATCGGCAACCAGGAGGAACTCTGGCTGCTGCGCAACGTCGGCGGCCGGGAGGCGATGCGCCCCGAGATCGACAGCCTCTACGACGCCTTCGAGCATCCGCGCTCCGAGCGGCCCTCGCTGCCGCTGCTGCCGCCCGCCGAGGCCCGGCAGTACGCGGCGGAGGTGCGCGGCCGGGCCCTGGACCTGCTGGAGGGCGCGGCGTTCAGCGGCACCCGGCTGACCGAGGCGGGCTTCGCCTTCGGAATGATCGCGCAGCACGAACAGCAGCACGACGAGACGATGCTGATCACCCATCAGCTCCGCAAGGGCCCCCAGGCCCTGACCGCCCCGGACCCGGCTCCGGCGCCGCCGTTCACCGGCCCGGCCGAAGTCCTGGTCCCCGGCGGCCCGTTCACCATGGGCACCTCCACCGAGCCCTGGGCGCTGGACAACGAACGCCCCGCGCACCGGCGGGAGGTGGCGCCCTACTGGATCGACACCACTCCGGTGACCAACGGCCAGTACCTTGAGTTCATCGAGGACGGCGGTTACGAGAACGAACGCTGGTGGACCCCGGAGGGCTGGGCGCACATCCGGCAGCACTCCATCACCGCGCCGCACTTCTGGCACCGGGAGGGCGGCCAGTGGCTGCGCCGCCGGTTCGGGGTCACGGAGGTCGTGCCGCCCGAGGAGCCGGTGCTGCACGTCTGCTGGTACGAGGCGGACGCCTACGCCCGCTGGGCCGGGCGCCGGCTGCCCACCGAGGCCGAGTGGGAGAAGGCCGCCCGGCACCACCCCGGCGAGAACCGGTCCCGGCGCTACCCGTGGGGCGACGCCGACCCGGCGCCGAACCACGCCAACCTGGGCCAGCGGCACCTGCGCCCGGCCCCGGCCGGCAGCTACCCGGAGGGTGAATCACCGCTCGGCGTACGTCAGTTGATCGGTGACGTGTGGGAGTGGACGTCCAGCGACTTCCTGCCCTACCCCGGCTTCACCGCCTTCCCGTACAAGGAGTACTCGGAGGTGTTCTTCGGCCCCGAGCACAAGGTGCTGCGCGGCGGTTCGTTCGCCGTGGACCAGGTGGCGTGCCGGGGGACGTTCCGCAACTGGGACTACCCGATCCGGCGGCAGATCTTCTCCGGTTTCCGCACCGCACGCTCGGCGGAGACCGCCTGATGTGCCGTCACCTGGCCTGTCTGGGACCCGAGGAGCCGCTCGGCCGGCTCCTCGTGGAGCCCGAGCACTCCCTCTACCGGCAGTCGTGGGCACCCCGGCTCCAGCGGTACGGGACGGTCAACGCGGACGGCTTCGGGGTGGGCTGGTACGCCCCGGCGGATCCGCAGCCGGCCCGCTACCGGCGGGCCGGGCCGATCTGGGCCGACCAGTCCTTCGCCGACCTGGCCCGGGTCGTGCGCACCGGCGCGCTGCTGGCCGCCGTCCGGGACGCGACCCTGGCGGGCGCGGACGGGGAGGCCGCGGCGGCGCCGTTCGCCGCGGGCCGCTGGCTGTTCAGCCACAACGGGGCGATCCCGGGCTGGCCGGGGTCCATGGCGCCCCTGGTCCCGCTGCTGCCCCCGGCCGACCTGCTGTCGATGGAGGCCCGCACCGACTCGGCGTTCGTCTGGGCGCTGGCCCTGCACCGGCTGCGGTCCGGTACGGAGCCGGGCCCGGCCCTCGCCGAAACGGTTCAGCAGGTGGCCGAGGCGGCGCCCGCGGCCCGGCTCAACCTCCTCCTCACCGACGGCGAGACCATCACCGCCACCGCGTGGGGCGACAGCCTCCACTACCTCGCGGAACCCGGCCTGCGCACCGTCGTCGCCTCCGAGCCGTACGACGACGACCCGCGCTGGCAGGAGGTCCCCGACCGCACGCTGCTCACCGCGAGCCGCGCGGGCGTCGTACTCGCCCCGGTCGAGGACCTGGCATCGGTACCACCAAAGGAGCCCTGTACGTGAGTCCCTTCCGTGTCACCCGCACCCTTCCCGAGGACGCGACGGACGCCGCGCTGCGCGCCGATGTCCTGACCGGTCTCACCGCCACGCCCAAGACGCTGCCGCCGAAGTGGTTCTACGACGCCCGGGGCAGCGAGCTGTTCGAGCAGATCACCGAGCTGCCCGAGTACTACCCGACCCGGGCCGAGCGGGAGATCCTGCTCGCCCGGTCCGGCGAGATCGCCGCCGCCAGCGGTGCCCGCACCCTGGTGGAGCTGGGCTCCGGCTCCTCCGAGAAGACCCGCCTGCTCATCGACGCGCTCACCGCCCTTGAGGTGTACGTCCCGGTCGACGTCAGCGAGAGCGCGCTGACCCAGGCCGGCGAGGCGCTCGTCGCGGAGCGGCCGGGGCTGTCCGTGCACGCCCTGATCGCCGACTTCACCGGCCGGCTGGAGCTGCCCGAGACGCCGGGGCCCCGGCTGCTGGTGTTCCTCGGCGGCACGATCGGCAACCTGCTGCCCGCCGAGCGGGCGGAGTTCCTGGCCTCGGTACGCCGGCGGCTCGCGTCCGGCGACGCGCTGCTGCTCGGCACCGACCTGGTCAAGGACGAGGGGGTGCTGGTCCGGGCGTACGACGACGCGGCCGGGGTGACGGCCGAGTTCAACAAGAACGTCCTCGCCGTCGTGGACCGGGAGCTGGACGCCGACTTCGACCCGGACGCCTTCGACCACGTCGCCCTGTGGGACGCGGACAACGAGTGGATCGAGATGCGGCTGCGCTCCCGGGTGGCGCAGACCGTGAAGGTGCCCGCGCTCGATCTGGCCGTGGACTTCGCGGCGGGTGAGGAGCTGCGCACCGAGGTGTCGGCGAAGTTCCGGCGGGACGGGGTGACCGCCGAACTGGCCGCCGCGGGGCTGGAGCTGACCAACTGGTGGACCGACGCGCAGGGCCGCTTCGCGCTCTCCCTGAGCGTCGCCCGCTGAGTGATCCACGGAGTAATCCGCTGAGTGGTGATCCGTCGGGTCACCCGAAGTCCGGCGCGAGCAGTTCGGTGATCCGCCGGGAGGCGCGGCGGGCCTCGGTCGCGGGGTCCGCTCCGCCGAGCACCTTGGTCATGTAGCCCTTGATCGGGTTGTCGGCCTCCACCGCCGGCCAGTCCGGGCTGTGGGGGGTCGCCCGCCCTCGCGCGGCACCCGCCGCCATGGCGGCGACCCCCTCCTCCCCGGCCACCGCGCCCGCCAGCGTGGTCTTGTTGGGCACGTAGTTCATGGTGCGGGCCAGGTCGGTGTCCCACTTGGCGCCGGTCAGCGCGCCGACGACGGCGGTCGCGTCGTAGGGCCGGTCGGTGTTCTGCGGTACGACCAGGTCGGAGCCGCCGGTGAAGACGGCACCGGGGTGGTCCGCGGTGAGCCCCGGCACCGGGAAGTACCCGATCTCGTCCTTCAGTTCTGGGTTCTCCTGCACGATCGACTGGGCGAGGCCGGGCACCGCGACGATCTGCGCCACCTGCCCGCCCGCGAACACCTGGGCCTGGGGCGGGTGTTCCTCGTCGGCGTCGACGGGTCCCTTGCCGAGGGCCTGGAGTCGCCGGTAGAAGTCCATCCCGCGCAGCGCGGCCGGGCTGTCGAGGGTGCCCTTCCACTCGGCGTCCGTCTCCCGGGCGAGGTCTCCGCCCTCGTCCCAGATGAACCCGGAGAGGGTGTACCAGTCCTGTCCGGCGAGGTAGATCCCTTGGTTCCCACCGGAGTTGAGCTTCTCGGTGTCGGCCAGCCACTCCTCGCGGGTCTTCGGCGGGGAGGTGATCCCGGCCTTCTCGAACAGGTCCCTGCGGTAGATGACCACCCGGTTGGCGGCGTACCAGGGGATGCCGTACTGGCGGGAGTCGTCCCGGCCCGGCTCGGCGAGGCCGGGCAGCCAGTGCTCCTTGCCCCAGTCGCGCATCGACTCCAGGGTGAGGTCGGTGAGCCGGCCGTCCTCGACGTACTGCGGGACCTGGGTGTTGCCGACCTCGATGACGTCGGGCGCGTCGGCGGAGTCGCTCTTCAGGGCCGTCTGCACCTTGTCCACGATGCCGGTCCAGTCCTGGATGCGGATGTCCAGGCGGATGTCCTTGTGGGTGCGCTCGAAGTCCGCGGTGAAGCGGTGCAGGAAGCCCGCCGAGGCGCTGTTCCGCATCAGCCACACCGTGACCGTGTGCCGACCGCCCCCTCCGCCCGGCAGGACTCCACAGGCGCTCAGCAGGGCGGCGGACACGCAGACGAGGGCGAGTGGGCGGCGATGTCTCACGAGGGTTCCTGTTCTGTCTGGCGGACAGGCGAAGGGGCCCGACGTGGGGGAACGAGCACCGGGCTCGTACGGGTGTACGGGATTTTGGTATGGACCAATACGGAGGGTCAAGGGCTGCAGGCGTTTCGGAACCGACGCCTCGCGCTCCGCTTCCGGATGCGGCACCGTGGAGTGACGACGAGAGGAGCTTCCCGATGACGAACCACACCTACCGGGTCACCGAGATCGTCGGCACCTCGCACGAGGGCATCGACCAGGCCATCCGCAACGGTGTCGCACGCGCCAACCAGACTCTGCGCAACCTGGACTGGTTCGAGGTCACGCAGGTCAGGGGCCAGATCGAGAACGGGCAGATCGAGCACTACCAGGTGGGCCTGAAGGTGGGCTTCCGCATCGACGAAGAGGACTGACGCCGTACCGTCAGGTCCGTCCCTCCCCCTCCTGGGCCTGCTCCAGCGCGGCCGAGCGGTCGGCCCAGCGGGCCCGTACGACGGTGAACCCGGCCCGTTCGGCGGCGTCGCACACCAGCTCGTCGTCATCGACCAGGAAGCGGACCGAACGCCCTTCCGCGAGCCGACGCAGGATCTCCAGCTTGGTCTGCCGGGCGGGCCTGCGGTCGGCGTTGCGCCGCATGTGCACGCGCCCCTCGGGCAGCCCGTGGGCGGCGAGCCAGTCGAGCGTGTCGCGCCGGTAGCGCTCGGGGCGCCCCGTGAGGTAGACGATGTCGCACTCCTCGGCGCTCGCCACGGCCAGCGCGATCCCCTCGGCGATCGGCGGATCGTGCGGCGCGGCCGCGAAGAACGCGTCCCAGTCCCGGGGCTTGCGCTCCAGGAACCGCTGCCGGTGCGCGGTGTCGGCGAGGGTGTTGTCGATGTCGAACACCGCGATCGGACGCTTGCTGCTCTCTGTCACGCGGCAACCCTAGAACGCGACGGCCCCCGGCGGTTCGGCCGACGGCGGCCGCACGGTACCCACGGCGGACCGGCCCGCCGGGAATCCCGTGGCCGCGCGGCTGTTGAACCCTGTGTGAACGCAACCATCGCCCGGACCCGGTTCTCCGTCCTCGACCGCTCCCGCACCCGGGAGGGGCACGCGCCCGGTGAGGCGCTGCGGGACACCGTGGCACTGGCGCGGGAGGTGGAGGCGCTCGGCTATCACCGCTTCTGGGTGTCGGAGCACCACGGGGTGCCCGGGGTCGCCGGTTCGGCGCCGACCGTCCTGGGCGCGGCCGTGGCCGCCGCGACCCGGACCATCCGGGTCGGGACCGGCGGGGTCATGCTGCCCAACCACCGTCCGCTGGTCGTGGCCGAGCAGTTCGGCGTGCTGGAGTCGCTGTATCCGGGGCGGATCGACATGGGGCTCGGCCGGTCGGTCGGCTTCACCGACGGCGTGCGCCGGGCGCTGGGACGCGACAAGGGCGACGCCGAGGACTTCTCGGCCCAGCTCGGCGAGCTGCTCGGCTGGTTCGAGGGGAGCTCGCCGACCGGGGTGCGGGCCCGCCCGGCGGAGGGGCTGCGCGTGCCGCCGTTCGTGCTGGCGATGGGCGAGGGCGCGGACATCGCGGCCCGGGCCGGGCTGCCCATGGTCATCGGCGATCTCCGCGGCCGCGAGAAGATGCGGCGCGGCATCGACCACTACCGCGACCGCTTCCGCCCCTCGTCCTGGGCCGCCGAGCCGTACGTGGTGATCTCCGGGACGGTCGCGGTCGCCGGCACCCCCGAGGCGGCGCGCCGGCTGCTCGCCCCGGAGGCCTGGTCGATGGCGTACTCCCGCACCCACGGCACGTTTCCACCGCTGCCCCCGGCCGAGGCCGTCGAAGCCCGGACGATGACCGCGCGGGAACGCGGCTTCTACGAGTCCGGGCTCGCCGGGCACATCGCCGGCACCGAGGACCAGGTCGCGCACGAGCTGGAGACGGTCCTGAAGGAGACCGGCGCCGACGAGGTGCTGGTCACCACGAGCACGTACGACCGCGCGGCGCTGCTGGACTCGTACCGGCGGCTGGCCGGCATCGTGGCCTCCTGATCAGGCCGATCAGGATCACACCGGTCAGACCGTGGCCGGCTTGTCGGAGCGGATCACGATCTCGCCGTTCGCCGCGTCCACCACCGCCCGCTCGCCCGCCACCAGCTGGCCGGACAGCAGCAGGTCGGCGAGGCGGTCGTCGACCTCGCGCTGGATGGTGCGGCGCAGCGGACGGGCGCCGAAGTCCGGCTGGTGGCCGAGGTTGGCGAGCAACTCGGCGGCCGCGTCGGTGACTTCGAGGCTGACGTCCTGGGCGTTCAGCCGGCGCCGGGTGTGCTCCAGCAACAGGTCGACGATCTCGCGCAGTTGGGTGCGGTCCAGACCGCGGAAGACGATGATCTCGTCGATGCGGTTGAGGAACTCCGGCCGGAAGTGCTGCTGGAGGGCCGGCATCACGGCCTCACGGACCTTGGTGTAGTCCTCCGTGCCCGCGGCCAGGATGCGGTCGGCGCCGATGTTCGACGTCATGATGACGACGGTGTTCTTGAAGTCGACGGTACGGCCCTGGGCGTCGGTGAGGCGGCCGTCGTCCAGGAGCTGGAGCAGGGTGTTGAAGACGTCCGGGTGCGCCTTCTCCACCTCGTCGAGGAGGAGCACGGCGTACGGCTGCCTGCGCACCGCCTCGGTGAGCTGGCCGGCCTCCTCGTGGCCGACGTATCCGGGCGGGGCGCCGACCAGCCGGGAGACCGTGTGGCGCTCCTGGAACTCGCTCATGTCGAGGCGGATCATGCGGGTCTCGTCGCCGAAGAGGGCGGCGGCCAGGGCGCGGGCCAGTTCGGTCTTGCCGACGCCGGTCGGGCCGAGGAAGAGGAAGCTGCCGACGGGCCGGTTCGGGTCGCTCATGCCGGCTCGGGCCCGGCGGACCGCGCGGGCGACGGCGGTGATCGCCTCGTCCTGGCCGACGACCCGCTCGTGCAGGTGCTCCTCCAGCTTCATCAGCCGCTCCCGCTCCTCCTCGGTGAGCTCGGCGACCGGGATGCCGGTGGTGCGGGAGACGACCTGGGCGATGTCCTCGGCGGTGACCTTGGGCGCGTGTTCCTCGGCGGTGCCGGCCTGTTCCAGCTCGGCCTCGGTCGCCCTGATGCGGTCGCGGAGTTCCTTGGCGCGCTCGTACTCCTCGTCGGCGACGGCCTGGTCCTTCTCCCGGTTCAGGGCGGCGACCCGGTCCTCGATGTCCCGGGTGTCGGTGGGCGGGGTCTTCGAGCGCAGCCGGACCCGGGCCGCGGCCTGGTCCATCAGGTCGATCGCCTTGTCGGGCAGGAACCGGGAGGTGATGTACCGGTCGGACAGCTCGGCCGCCGCGACCACCGCCTCGTCGGTGATGCGGACCTGGTGGTGGGCCTCGTAGCGGTCGCGCAGGCCGCGCAGGATCTCGATGGTGTCGTCGACGGTGGGCTCGCCGACCAGGATGGGCGCGAACCGGCGCTCCAGGGCCGCGTCCTTCTCGATGTGCTTGCGGTACTCGTCGACGGTGGTCGCGCCGATGAGGTGCAACTCGCCGCGCGCGAGGGCGGGTTTGAGGATGTTGCCCGCGTCGAGGGACCCGTCGCCGCCGCCCCCTGCGCCCACCACGGTGTGCAACTCGTCCAGGAACAGGACGAGTTCGTCGCCGTGCTCGCGGACCTCGTCGAGCAGCTTCTTCAGCCGTTCTTCGAACTCGCCCCGGTACTTGGTGCCGGCCACCATCCCGGCCAGGTCCAGGGAGACCAGCCGCTTGCCTTCGAGGGTCTTGGGCACGTCCCCGGCGACGATCCGCTGCGCGATGCCCTCCACGATGGCGGTCTTGCCGACCCCGGGGTCACCGATCAGCACCGGGTTGTTCTTGCTGCGGCGGGAGAGCACCTCGATGGTCTGCTCGACCTCCTCGTCCCGCCCGATCACCGGGTCCAGTCGCCCGGCCCGGGCGTCCTCGGTGAGGTCACGGCCGTACTCGTCGACGGTCGGCGTGGTGCTGGGCTTCCTGCGCTCCGCCGCGCCCTCGGCCGGCATCCTGGTCGGCTCCCAGCCGCTGTCGCCGAGTGCCCGCCCGGCCGCCGACTCCGGGTTCGCGGCGAGCGCGCGCAGCAGGTGCTCGGGGCCGATGTAGGAGGCCCCCTCGGCCCGGGAGATCTGGTAAGCATCGAGGAGGGCGCGTTTCGCGGCCGGGGTGAGAGCGGTGGGCTCGGACTTCTCGCCGCCGCCGTGGCCGGCGGTGAGCCGCTCGCGGAGGTGGTCGGGTTCGGCGCCCGCCTCGGTGAGCAGCCGCCGGGTGGAGTCGAGTGTGGTGGCGGCGGCCAGCAGATGCCGGGCGTCCAGTTCCTCGCTGCCCTCGACGGCGGCGAGGTCGCGGGCCTCGGCGACCAGCTCCCGGGCCCGCTCGGACAGCAGGCTGCCGATGTCGACGCGCTGCGGGCGGCGGGGCTGGGCACCCGCCCCCGGGCCGCCGAAGAAGCGGGACATCAGCTCGTCGAACTCCTCGAAGGGACTGCGTCCGAATCCGAAACCGGAAGTGCTCATGGGGCCGGGCCTTTCTGCGGACAGCTGTGCGGGGCGGCTCCGCGGGGCGGCTGTGCGAGAGCCTCTCCGGAGGGCTTCGCGATCGGCGGAAGTCCGCGTCTTCCAAGCTCGCACAGGCGCGCCGGGCCCGCACGGGGACGGCCGCCGAGATGCGGACGGCGCCCCGGCCGGTGACGCTGGGGGTGGAAGCCGCAACCAGCGAGGAGGGCTGCCATGTCCATGCTGGACAAGCTCAAGGGGATGCTCAAGGGCCACGAGGACCAGGCCAAACAGGGCGTCCAAAAGGGCGGCGACATGATCGACCAGCGGACCGGAAACAAGTACCAGTCCCAGGTCGACACGGCCCAGAAGCAGGCCGACGACTACATCGAACGGGAGCGGAGGCAGGGCGACCCTCCGCAGTAGAGGGCTGCCCCGGGCCAGGCCCTGTCGTTTGGATCAGCCTGGCTATGAGGTGCGGCACTTTTCGACGCCGGGATGATCCAAACGACAGGGTCTAGGATCGCGGGGTTTGTCCCTGCCCCGCGAGCCGCCCGTCACGGAGTGTCCGTCCGATGCACAGCCCCCACGACCCGTACGTCCGCGTGCGTGGCGCCCGTGAGCACAACCTCAAGGGCGTCGACGTGGACATCCCCCGGGACGTGCTGGCCGTCTTCACCGGTGTGTCCGGCTCGGGGAAGTCGTCCCTGGCGTTCGGCACGATCTACGCCGAGGCCCAGCGGCGCTACTTCGAGTCGGTCGCACCGTACGCGCGCCGGCTGATCCACCAGGTCGGGGCGCCGAAGGTCGCGGAGATCAGCGGGCTGCCGCCGGCGGTCTCGCTGCAGCAGCGTCGCTCGGCCCCCACCTCCCGTTCCTCCGTCGGCACGGTCACCAACCTCTCCAACTCCCTGCGCATGCTGTTCTCGCGCGCCGGGGACTACCCGCCCGGCGCCGAGCGGCTCGATTCCGACGCGTTCTCCCCCAACACGGCGGCGGGCGCCTGCCCCGGGTGCCACGGCCTGGGCCGGGTGCACGGCACGACCGAGGAGTCGCTGGTCCCCGACCCGTCGCTGTCCATCCGCGAGGGCGCCATCGCCGCCTGGCCGGGCGCCTGGCAGGGCAAGAACCTGCGGGACGTCCTGGACGCACTCGGCTACGACGTGGACCGGCCGTGGCGCGACCTGCCCGCCGAGCAGCGCGAGTGGATCCTCTTCACGGACGAGCAGCCGGTGGTCACCGTGCATCCGGTCCGGGACGCCGACCGCATCCAACGGCCTTATCAGGGCACGTACATGAGCGCCCGCCGGTACGTGCTGAAGACCTTCTCGGATTCCAAGAGCCCGACGCTGCGGGCGAGGGCGGAGCGGTTCCTGACCAGTGCGCCCTGTCCGGTGTGCGGCGGCAGCAGGCTGCGGCCGGAGGCCCTCGCCGTGATGTTCGCCGGCCGTACGATCGCCGAGCTCGTCGCGCTGCCGTTGACCGAGCTGGCCGGACTCCTGGGCGACGCCGCCGACCGGAACGAGTCGGAGACCGTGCGGGTCCTCACCGCGGACCTCACCTCCCGGATCGCCCCCGTCGTCGAGCTGGGCCTCGGCTATCTCAGCCTCGACCGGGCCGCACCCACCCTCTCCGCGGGCGAGCTCCAACGCCTGCGCCTGGCCACCCAGTTGCGCTCCGGGCTCTTCGGTGTCGTCTACGTCCTGGACGAGCCGTCGGCCGGGCTGCACCCGGCGGACACCGAGGCGCTGCTGACGGTTCTGGCGCGGCTGAAGGCGGCCGGGAACTCGGTGTTCGTGGTGGAGCACCACCTGGACGTGGTGCGCGGCGCCGACTGGCTGGTGGACGTGGGTCCACGGGCCGGCGAGCACGGCGGCGAGGTGCTGTACAGCGGGCCGGTGGCGGAGCTGGCCGGCGTCGCGGAGTCGGCCACCGCCCGCTGTCTGTTCGCGCCGGATTCCGCCCCCGCGCGTGAACTGCGCCCCGCCAGAGGCTGGTTGACGGTCGGCCCGGTGACCCGGCACAACCTCCGCGCGGTCACGGCCGAGTTCCCGCTCGGCGTCCTGACCGCCGTCACCGGGGTCTCCGGTTCCGGCAAGTCGACGCTGATCGGCGAGATCACCGGGGAACGGGCCGAGGTCGGGCGCCTGGTCTCCGTCGACCAGAAGCCGATCGGCCGCACCCCGCGGTCCAACCTGGCCACCTACACCGGCCTGTTCGACGTCGTACGGAAGGTCTTCGCAGGTACCGAGCGGGCGCGGGAGCGCGGTTACGGCGTCGGACGGTTCTCCTTCAACGTGGCCGGGGGTCGCTGCGAGACCTGCCAGGGCGAGGGGTTCGTCAGCGTGGAGCTGCTGTTCCTGCCGAGCACCTACGCGCCGTGCCCGGACTGCGGCGGGGCGCGCTACAACCCGGAGACGCTCGACGTGACGTACCGGGGACGCAGCATCGCCGAGGTGCTGGACCTGACCGTGGAGAGCGCGGCGGAGTTCTTCGCGGACACCCCGGCCGTCGCGCGCAGCCTGGCCACGCTCCTCGACGTGGGCCTCGGCTATCTGCGACTCGGGCAGCCCGCCACGGAGTTGTCCGGCGGCGAGGCCCAGCGCATCAAGCTGGCGGGCGAGTTGCAGCGCGGCCGGCGCGGCCACAGCCTCTACCTCCTCGACGAGCCGACGACGGGGCTGCATCCGGCCGATGTCGAGGTGCTGATGAGGCAGTTGCACGGGCTGGTCGACGCCGGGCACACGGTCGTGGTGGTCGAACACGACATGACGGTCGTGGCGGACGCCGACTGGGTGATCGACCTGGGGCCGGGCGGCGGGGACCGGGGCGGACAGATCGTCGCGGCGGGCCCGCCGGCCGCGGTCGCCGGGGCCGGGGGCAGCGTCACCGCACCCTATCTGTCCCGTTCCCTCCGCTGACGGTCTTCAGGAACGCTTCAGGTTGCCCCGGAACCTTGGGCGCATGCACGGACACCACCCCCGCACCCCCGAAGCCGAGCGCAGCCGTCGCTGGTTCATGAACAAGGCGCTGCTCGCCGGCGGTGTCGCCGCGCTGGCGACCATGACCGGCTGCTCCGACGGCTCGTCGAACGCGTCGAGTTCGCCCTCCGGGGCCCCGAACGGCGGCATGCCCTCGGGCGGCCCCGGCGGCATGGGCCCCGGCCAGACCGAGGTCAAGTACAAGGACTTCACGGGCCTCACCACGGACGGCAAGGTCGTCGACGACCTGTACTCGATCCACTCCACCGGCGTCTCCACGGACAAGGTCGTCAAGGCCGCGCAGGCGTTCCTCGACGGCCTCGGCGCGAAGGAGCGCAAGTCCTGCACCTTCGACGTGGCCGACGACGAGTGGCTGGCCTGGAGCAACGTCGACGGCTACGAGCGCAAGGGCGTCCGGATGGGCGACATCACGGACAGGAAGCGGGAGTCGGGCTACGCGCTGCTCGGTGCCGCGCTGTCCGCGAAGGGTCTCACCCAGACCCGCAACATCATGAAGCTCAACCAGTTCCTGGGCGACTACAACGGCGGCAACCGGGAGACCCTCACCGAGGGCGCCTACTTCTTCACCTTCATGGGCACCCCGTCGACCAGCAAGCCGTGGGGCTTCCAGTACGAGGGCCACCATGTCGCCATCAACTACTTCGTCCTCGGCGACCAGGTCGTGATGACGCCGACCTTCATGGGCTCCGAGCCGACCTCGGCCACCTACAAGGGCGAGAAGATCACCCTCTTCAAGCCGGAGACCGAGGCCGGTCTGGCGCTGCTGCGCTCCCTGACCTCGGCCCAGCGCGCCAAGGTGATCGACGCCAAGGTGAGCAAGTCCGGCACCGACATGAAGGCGGGCGCCGGCTCCGACAACCTCAAGCTCGCCTACCAGGGCCTGCCCGGCTCCGAGCTCACCGCGGCCCAGCGGGACAAACTCCTCGACCTGGTCCGGGTGTACGTCGGCTACATGGACGACGGGCACGCCGGGGTGAAGATGAAGGAGGTCGAGAAGTACCTGGACAAGACCTACTTCTACTGGCTGGGCGAGACCAAGGACACCTCGGCCTTCTACTACCGGGTGCACAGCCCGGTCGTGCTCATCGAGTACGACGCCCAGTCCCCGCTCGCCTACGGGACGAAGACCGGCACCGGCGGCCGGCCCTCAGGACAGCCCACCGGCCAGATGACCGGGCAGCCCACCGGCGGTATGCCCTCCGGCGGGCCGGGCGGCGGCAGTGGCATGGGCGGCCCGAACGGCACGCCCACCCAGCAGCACATCCACACCATCATCCGCACGCCCAACGGCGGCGACTACGGTGTCGACTTGCTCAAGCTCCACTTGGAGACCGACCACTGAGAAGCCCGCTCGGGGCTCACCAGAGCCGCGTGCGTCCAGGCCGGCTCGTGGGTCACCGGCTGGGCGGCGCGGGCGAGGGTACGACGGTCCGGGTGGCTGCCGGCCGCTATCAGCGGCCGTATGTCCACCTCGGCCACCAGGCCGCGGGTCGACACCACTCGCCAGAGGGAGGCCAGCAGCGTGTCCGCGCCGACATAGGCGGGCACGGTGCTGGCCGCTCCCGCTTCCAGCCGGTAGTACAGCCGCACCGGCTGCACGGGCGCGCCGGCGTCCAGCGCGGCCTGGAACACGGCCCGCCGGAACCGCCCCTGGGCCCGGCCGCACCAGGTGCTGCCCTCCGGGAAGGCGACCACCGCGGCGCCCTCCCGCAGCGCCCCCGCTATCCGGCCGACCGTGTCGGGCAGCGCGCGCAGCCGGTCCCGGTCGATGAACAGGGCCCCGGCCCCGGCCACCAGCGCGCCGGCCACCGGCCACTCGCGGATCTCCTTCTTGGCGAGCATCCGCGCCGGCCGGACGGCGGCCAGCAGCGGGATGTCCATCCAGGAGATGTGGTTGGCGACAAGGAGCACCCCGCCGCTGTCCGGCGCCCTGCCGGTGATCCGGACCTGGACCCCGGCGGCCCGGACGAGCGTGCGGGAGAACCGCCGCACCCATTCGGTCGGGATCCGCCCGCCGAGCGGCAGCAGCGCGATGGCGACGAGCATCAGGGCCACGACCGCGGCGAACCGCAGCACGGCCCGGGGCAGGGTCGTGAGGGACCCCGCGCGCTCCACGCAGGCGCCCGGGGTGCAGGGCGCGCTGGGCAGCCAGACGCTCATCAGGCCGGGACGAGCGAGAGGAAGTGCCGCAGATAGCGCGCGTTGACGCGGCGCATCGACAGCAGCACGTACATGTCGGCGACCCCGAATTCCGGGTCGTGCGCGGGCTCGCCGCACACCCAGGCGCCGAGGCGGATGTAACCGCGCAGCAGGGCGGGCAGCTCGGTACGGCCCTCGGGGGCCGGCACGCTGGGGACCCAGGGGTTCAGGGGCCGTACCCGGAACTCCTCCGGTGCGAGGTGCTTGGCCTGGACCCTGTCCCAGGTGGCGGCGGCGAGCGCGCCGCCGTCGGCGAGCGGAACGGAGCAGCAGCCGGCCAGCCACTCGTGGCCGCGGTCGACCATGTACCGGGCTATGCCGGCCCAGATCAGGCCGATGACGGCACCGTCGCGGTGGGCGGGGTGCACGCAGGACCGGCCGACCTCGACCAGGCCGGAGCGGATGGGGGCGAGCGTGCTCAGGTCGAACTCGCCCTCGGAGTAGAGGCGGCCGGCGACCGCGGCACGCTCCGGCGGCAGCAGCCGGTAGGTGCCGACGACCTCGCCGGTGAGGGCCTCGCGGATGAGGAGGTGGTCGCAGTACGCGTCGAAGGCGTCCACGTCCAGTCCCGGCTCCGGCCCGTCGAGCCGGGCGCCCATCTCTCCGGCGAACACCTGGTAGCGCAGCCGCTGTGCGGCCCGGACGTCGTCCTCGTCACGGGCGAGCTGCACCAGGTAGCCGGAGTCCCCGGGCGGGGCGGCGAGAGCGGGGGGTGAGGCGGGCATGGCGGTCATGGAGGTCTCCTGCGCCGAGCGGAAGCTGAGGAAATCTGCACCTGCTTTCTTCCGTGGCAGGCTGGACTCGGCGTGACGTGCGCGGGACCCGTGGATGTGCGACTGCTGAATGCCGGGGGTCGGAGCCTCTCCGGTCACTCACGGACGCCTGAGGGTAACCCTACCGTGATCAAACGGCCGTAAAGAACGCGAGACGGGGCCGGTGAGCACCACTCCCCGACCCCGCCCGTCCGCACCTTTCGGCGAACGTTCACTGAAGCGCCCCGATAGGGGCGCGGGGAACTGCGCGACCAGCCACGACGGCGCCGCACCCCGCAACGGCGCTACCGCTTCCCGGCCTTCCGGGTGGCCCGCAGCCACTCCTTGTTCATGCTCGTAATGGACACCAGCGGAATCCCCTTCGGGCAAGCCGTCGCGCACTCCCCCGTCAGCGTGCACCCCCCGAACCCCTCCGCGTCCATCTGCGCCACCATGTCCAGCACCCGCGTCTCCCGCTCGGGCGCCCCCTGCGGCAGGACGTTCAGGTGATTCACCTTGGCGGACGTGAACAGCATCGCCGCCCCGTTCGGGCACGCGGCGACACACGCCCCGCACCCGATGCACTCCGCGTGCTCGAACGCGAAGTCGGCGTCGGCCTTCGGCACCGCCGTGGCGTGGGCCTCCGGCGCGGACCCGGTCGGCGCGGTGACGTACCCGCCGGCCTGGATGATCCGGTCGAACGCCGACCGGTCCACCACCAGGTCCTTGATCACCGGGAACGCGGACGCCCGCCACGGCTCGATGTCGATCGTGTCGCCGTCCTGGAAGGACCGCATGTGCAGCTGGCAGGTGGTGGTGCGCTCCGGCCCGTGCGCGTCCCCGTTGATCACGAGGGAGCACGCGCCGCAGATGCCCTCGCGGCAGTCGTGGTCGAAGGCGACCGGGTCCTCGCCCTTGAGGATGAGCTCCTCGTTGAGGGTGTCGAGCATCTCCAGGAAGGACATGTCGGAGGAGATGCCGTCCACCTCGTACGTGGACATCGCGCCGTCGGCGTCGGCGTTCTGCTGCCGCCAGACGCGCAGGGTGAGCTTCATGCGTAGCTCCGCTGGGTGGGGTGGACGTACTCGAAGACCAGGTCTTCCTTGTGCAGCACCGGGGCGTCCCCGGTGCCGGTGAACTCCCAGGCGGCCGCGTACGCGAACTCGTCGTCCTTGCGGGCGGCCTCGCCGTCCGGCGTCTGGGACTCCTCCCGGAAGTGACCGCCGCAGGACTCGGCGCGGTGCAGCGCGTCGAGGCACATCAGCTCGGCCAGCTCCAGGTAGTCGACGATGCGGTTGGCCTTCTCCAGGGACTGGTTGAACTCCTCGCCGGTCCCCGGCACCTTGATCCGCCGCCAGAACTCCTCACGGATCTGCGGGATCCGCTCAAGTGCCTTGCGCAGCCCGGCGTCCGTGCGGGCCATGCCGCAGAACTCCCACATCAGCTCGCCGAGTTCGCGGTGGAAGGAGTCCGGGGTGCGGTCGCCGTCGACGGACAGCAGCAGGTTCAGCCGGTCCTCGGTCTCGGCCAGCACCTCCTGGACGACGGGGTGTTCGTCGGTCACCGCCTCCTGGTGCGGGTGGCGGGCGAGGTAGTCGTTGATGGTGGCCGGGAGGACGAAGTAGCCGTCGGCCAGGCCCTGCATCAGCGCACTCGCGCCCAGCCGGTTCGCGCCGTGGTCGGAGAAGTTGGCCTCGCCGACCGCGAACAGGCCGGGGACGGTGGTCTGGAGGTCGTAGTCGACCCACAGCCCGCCCATCGTGTAGTGCACGGCGGGATAGATCCGCATCGGCACCTCGTACGGATCCTCGTCCGTGATCCGCTGGTACATGTCGAAGAGGTTGCCGTACTTCGCCTCGACGGCCTTCCGACCCATCCGCTTGATGGCGTCGGCGAAGTCCAGATAGACCCCCTGCCCGCCGGGGCCGACACCTCGCCCCTCGTCGCAGACGTTCTTTGCGGCGCGGGAGGCGATGTCGCGCGGGACCAGGTTGCCGAAGGACGGGTAGATGCGCTCCAGGTAGTAGTCGCGCTCGTCCTCGGGGATCCGGTTCGCGGGCCGGGTGTCGCCCTTGGCCTTGGGCACCCAGATCCGCCCGTCGTTGCGGAGCGACTCGCTCATCAGGGTGAGCTTGGACTGGTGGTCGCCGGTGCGCGGGATGCAGGTGGGGTGGATCTGCGTGAAACAGGGGTTGGCGAAGTAGGCGCCGCGCCGGTGCGCCCGCCAGATCGCGGTGGCGTTGGAGTTCATGGCGTTCGTCGACAGGTAGAAGACGTTGCCGTAGCCGCCGCTGGCGAGGACGACGGCATCCGCGAAGTACGTGTCGATCTTGCCCGTGATCAGGTCCCGGGCCACGATCCCGCGCGCCCGTCCGTCGACCACGATCACGTCGAGCATCTCGGTACGCGGGTGCATCTCCACGTTCCCGGCGGCGATCTGCCTGCTCAGCGCCTGGTAGGCGCCGAGGAGCAGCTGCTGGCCCGTCTGGCCGCGGGCGTAGAAGGTCCGGGACACCTGGACGCCGCCGAAGGACCGGGTGTCGAGCAGTCCGCCGTACTCGCGGGCGAACGGGACGCCCTGTGCCACGCACTGGTCGATGATCTCGACGGAGATCTGGGCGAGGCGGTGGACGTTCGACTCACGGGCCCGGAAGTCGCCGCCCTTGACGGTGTCGTAGAACAGCCGGTGGATGGAGTCGCCGTCGTTGCGGTAGTTCTTCGCCGCGTTGATCCCGCCCTGCGCGGCGATCGAGTGGGCGCGGCGCGGGGAGTCCTGGTAGCAGAACTGGACGACGTGGTAGCCCTGTTCGGCGAGGGTGGCCCCGGCGGAACCGCCGGCCAGACCGGTACCGACGACGATCACCGTGTGCTTGCGCCGGTTGGCGGGGTTGACCAGCTTGGCCTCGAAACGGCGCTTGTCCCAGCGCTCGCTGATCGGACCGTCGGGAGCCTTGCCGTCGGAGACGGGTGCGCCGGTCGGGTAGTTCACGTAGTCGGTCATGTCAGCTCACCACTCCGGTCATGACGCCCACGGGTACGGCGATGAAGCCGGCCGTGAGCAGCAGCGCGAGGACGTCGGCCGTGATCTTGAGGGCGCGGTCGCGGGTGCGGCTGCCGACGCCGAGGGTCTGGGCGGCGCTCCAGAAGCCGTGCCGCACGTGCAGGCCGAGCGCGAGCATCGCGACGATGTAGATGACGTCGCCGTACCAGGTGGAGAAGGTGTCCACGACGTTCTGGTACGGGTGGCCCTCCTGGAAGCCGCCGGAGTGCACGGTGCCGGTGGTCAGGTCCAGGATGTGCCAGACGATGAACAGGCCGAGGATGATCCCGCCCCAGCGCATGGTGCGCGTGGCGTAGGAAGCCCGCGGCTTCTTGTGCACGTACTTGCTCGGGCGTGCCTTGATGTCGCGGCGGCTGAGCTGGTAGGCGGACGTGGCGTGGGCGACCACGGCGACGACCAGGACGATCCGGATGAGCCAGAGCGTCCACTCGTAGTGCATGAACGGTTCGCCGATGGTGCGCAGCCAGTGGGCGTAGTGGTTGAACTCGCCCGCCCCGAAGTAGATCTTCAGGTTCCCGATCATGTGGACGACCAGGTAGAGCAGCATGATCAGGCCGCTGACGGCCATCACGGTCTTCTTGCCGACGGAGCTGTCCCACATCGTGCGCGCCATGGACGGCCGTCGGTCCGTCCGCGTTGCCAGAGCCATGGGGACGACGCTAGGGCCGGACCACCCGATCGGTCCAAGACATGGTCCGGCTGGATTCCATAGCCGGAAGCTATCGTGTCACCATGCAGTTCCAGCAGCTTCAGTACTTCGTCGCCGTGGCCGAGACCCGGCACTTCACCCGGGCCGCCGAGCTGGTCCATGTCGCCCAGCCCTCGCTGTCCCAGCAGATCAGGGCGCTGGAGCGGGAGCTGGGGGCGGATCTGTTCCTGCGGGCGCGCGGGAACATCACGCTGACCGACGCGGGCGAGGCGCTGCTGCCGCTGGCCCGGCGGATCCTCGCGGACGCGGACACCGCCCGGCACGAGGTGCAGGAGCTGGTGCAGCTGCGGAGCGGCCGGGTGCGGCTGGGGGCGACGCCCAGCCTGTGCACCGGGTTGCTGCCGGACGTGCTGCGGGCGTTCCACGACCGGTATCCGGGGATCCAGCTGCTGATCGAGGAGAGCGGCTCCCATGACCTGGTACGGGAGCTGGCGCGCGGGGCGCTGGACCTGGCGCTGATCGTGCTGCCGCTGCCGCCGGCGTCGCCCGCGCTGACGACCGTGGAGCTGCTGCGGGAGGACCTGGTGGTGGTGTCCTCGCCCGAGGCGACGGTGCCCGGGCGGGGGCGGGGCGGGGTGAAGATCTCGGATCTGGAGGGGGAGCGGCTGGTGATGTTCCGGCACGGGTACGACCTGCGGGAGCTGACCGTGGCCGCGTGTCGCTCCGCTGGGTTCGAGCCGAGTTTTGCTGTGGAGGGGGGTGAGATGGACGCGGTGCTGGGGTTTGTGCGGGCCGGGTTGGGGGTGGCCGTGGTGCCGCGGATGGTTGCCGCTCGGTCGGGGCGGGGGCTGCGGGTCACTCCGTTGGCTCGGCCGGGGTTGCATCGGACGATCGCTTTGGCGCACCGGAGTGACGTGGCGCCGCCTCGGGCCGCCAGGGAGTTGCAGAGGATGTTGTTGGAGAGGTGACGGAGCGTGGTTGAGTGCGGGCCGGCGGGGGCTGGTCGCGCAGTTCCCCGCGCCCCTAAAAGAAGGGGCGCTGCAGGCGGCGTGCCTTTCCGGGCACCGTTCATTCCTTGGTGGCTCCCGCGAGCATTCCGGACACCAGCGTGCGCTGCGAGAAGAGGAACAGGACCAGGACCGGCAGGATCGCGATGATGATCGCCAGGGCCAGTTCGGGGATGGTGATGTTCAGGCCTGCGCCGGCCACCGGGTTGAACGACGGGGTGGAGGTGAGGAGTTGGTTGAGGCCTACCTGGACCGGGAACTCGTTGCTGTTCGGGAGGACCAGGTAGGGGAGGAAGAAGTTGTTCCAGTTGCCTACGAAGCTGAAGAAGGCGACCAGGCCGATCACCGGCTTCGCCAGGGGCAGGGCGATGCGGGAGAAGAGCTGCCACTCGGTGCAGCCGTCGATGCGTGCGGCCGACAGCAGGTCTCTGGGGAGGCTGCTGCCGAAGTAGATGTACACCAGGTACACGCCGAACGGGTAGAACGAGAAGGGCAGGATCACGGACCAGACCGTGCCGATCAGGTGGAAGCGGTTCAGTTCCAGGAAGACCGGGAGCACCAGGGTGGCCTGCGGCATGATCATGGTGACCAGGGTGATCACGAGGAGCGTCTTGCGGCCCTTGAACTTCGTCAGGGCCAGGGCGTAGCCGGCCGGGACGCTGACGGCGAGGGTGAGGACCAGCGAACCGCCCGAGTAGATCGCCGAGTTCTTCAGCCAGGTGAGCATCGCGCCGTCCTGGAACGCGAAGAGGTGGCGCCAGGCCGCGCCGATCTGGTGGAACGAGCCGAAGGACAGCGGGTTGTCGCGGACCACCTCGCCGGCCGTCTTGGACGGGGCGAGCAGCAGCCAGACCACCGGCAGGACGAAGAAGACCAGGAGGAAGGCCAGCAGAACGGCCACGATCAGGAAGGAGAGGGCCCGGGACGGCCGGACGCGCCGGACCGCCGCTGCCGGGGAGAGAGTTGATGGCGTCATGACTCACCCAACTTGAACAGGTTCGAGCGGGCGACCAGCAGGCCCGCGGCCAGGAGTCCCACGGCGAGCAGGACGACGGAGATGGCGGCGGCACCGTTGAAGTCGCCCTGCTGGAAGGCGTACACGTAGGCGAGCTGGTTGGGCGACCAGGTGGGGCTGACCCGGCCGAGGCTGGCCGTCTGGAGCAGCTGGGGCTCGACGAACAACTGGGTGCCGGTCGCGAACGCCATGATGGTCATGTAGACGATCCACTGCCGGATCATCGGGATCTGGATGTGCCAGGCGGTCCGCCAAGGGCCCGCGCCGTCCATCCGGGCTGCTTCGAGGACCTCGTCGGGGATGTTGTTCAGCGCCCCGTACATCACCACCATCCAGCCGCCCGCGCCGGTCCAGAAGGCGATGAGCATGAGGATCAGCGGGAGGTTGGAGGGGGCGAGGACGGCCGCGAAGGTCTGCATGCCCATGCTCTTCAGCAGCCAGGACACCGGGCTGACGTCGGGATCCAGCATGAACAGCCAGACCAGGACGCTAGCCACGCCGGCGAGGGCGCCGGGGATGTAGTAGAGGAAGCGGAAGAGGGCGGAGGTGCCGGGGCGGACCCGGCTGCGCAGGATCACCGCGACCAGGACCACCAGGACGACCAGGGCGGCCAGCCACATCAGCAGGTAGATCAGCATGTGGGTGAAGGCGGGCCCGAAGCGGTAGTCCTGGACCACCTTGACGAACTGGTTCAGGCCGGTGAACTGCCCCTGGTCGTTGGTGAACGCCAGGTAGAAGGAGTAGGCGGTCGGCACGATGCCGAACGCGAGCAGGAGCAGCGTGTAGGCGGCGACGAAGTAGTAGCCCGCACGGCCGCGGGTCCCGCGCCGCGGCGGGGTGCCGCGGCGCGGGGAGGAGACGGCGACGTGCTCGGTCTCCAGCAGGGTCACTGGTTCTCCACCTTGTATCCGTGTGCCTTCGCCTCGTTGCCGATCTCCTGCTGCCAGGCCGGCAGCGTGTCGGTCAGGCTCTTCCCGGCGGTCAGGGCGGGCAGGACGACGCTGGACCAGGCGGTGGCGTCGGAGAACTTGGTGTTGGACCAGCCGGTCCACACCTCGTCGGCGGCCTGCTCGAACGCGCCGCTGACGTCGCCGGCGAAGTAGTCGTTGTTGGCCGGGTTCTTCAGCCAGGCCTGCGCTGCCTTCGTGTAGGCGGGGTAGGTGGGCGCGGACGCCTGGTTCTCGTCGGACGTGGTCAGCCAGGTGACCAGGTCCGTGGAGGCCTTGAGGTTGGCGCTGTGCGAGGACACCATCCAGACCCCGCCGCCGACGTTGCCGGTGGCCGCCTTCGTCTCGCCCTGCCAGGTGAGCGGGGGTGCCGCGGCGATCTGCTTGGCCGGGGTCTTGAAGGCGGCCTTGAAGAGGTACTGGCCGTACCAGGACGGGCCGTACGCCATCAGGACCTTGCTGCCGCTGTCCTTGGCGAAGCCCTGGCTGAAGAAGCCCTTGGTGGTGACGGCCTTGGCGTCGATCAGGCCGTCCAGGAGCTTCGCCGTGCGGGTGCAGTTCGGGTCCTGGAGGTCGGTGCGCAGGGTGTCCGGCTTCACCAGGTCGAACGCCGGGCACTGGCCGGACCAGAAGTACGACTCGTGGGAGTTGGTGTCGCCGACCGAGCCGACCAGGTAACCGGGGTGCTCCTTGGCGACCTGCTTGCCGAGGGCCTCGTACTCCTCCCAGGTGGTGGGAACTTTGTAACCCCACTTGTCCATGAGGGACTTGTTGTACCAGAGGACGACCTGGGCGATGTCGTTGCGCAGGCAGTAGGTGTGGCCGTTGAACTGACAGGGTGTCAGGGAGCCCTTGGCGAAGCCGTCCAGGGTGTCCTGCGGGACGAGCTTGTCGTCCAGCGGGGCGGCGAACGGCTGCACGCCGGGCTTGGTGGGCTCGGAGGCCCAGGTGACGTCGGTGGGCGAGCCGAAGACCACGTCCGGCCAGCCACTGCCGGTCCGGTCGAAGAGCTGCACCTTGGACTGGAGGTAGGTCGAGCCGTCGGCCCCGCCGTCGTACGTGACGATGTCCATCTTCACGTCCGGGTGGGCCTTCTGGTACTTCTGCACCGACGGCAGGCGGGTGGAGTCCGTCCACACCGTGATCTGCGAGCCGTCCTTCTGCGTGGCCGGCTTGAACGTCGACTGGTCGGAGGAGGACTGGGCGGTGGTGTCGGCGCTGGCGCAGCCGGCCAGCAGCGCCGCGGTGGACAGGGCGAGCGCGGCGGCCGCGGTACGCAGAGCGGTACGGTGTCGGCCCTGTCTCGGGGACTCGGAAGACCTCATCGTCTTGCCTTTCTGTTCTTGCCGGTCAGCGCGGCTGTTCGACGAACGGCAGGAGTTCGCTGCCGTAGCCGAAGTCGAGGGGAAGGGCGATGCCGGGTCCCGTGGGGGCGTGGACCAGGCCCTGGGCGTCCACGTGGCGTTCGCGCACGACCGTCGTGGCGGTGACCAGGGACTCGTAGTAGGTGGTGTTGGAGATGGCCATGCACAGGTGGTGGTTGGGGATGTCCGAACCGTGCACCTCGGCGCGGAGCCGGTAGGCGTCGGCGAGGTGGGCGGTGCGCATGGCGCCGGTGATGCCGCCACGGAGGGTGGTGCCGGCCCGGACGCCGAAGGTGGCGGCGCCGGCCCGGATGAAGTCGGCGGAGTTCATGTGGACGCCGTCGGAGGTCTCGGCGACCAGCAGCGGGACGTCCACGGCCGCGGCGAGCTGCTGGTACGCGGAGACGCTGAACTCGCGCATCGGCTCCTCGTACCAGAGGTAGTCCGCCTCGGAGAGGGCCCGCCCGAGGCGGATCGCGTCCGGCAGGTCGAAGCCGGCCGAGCCGTCGTACATCAGGGGCACGTCGGGGCCGACGTGCTCGCGCAGGGCGAGGCAGAGGTCGGCGTCGCGGCGGGCGTCGCCCCAGGCGTGCAGCTTGATGCCCCGGTAGCCGAGGTCCAGGCACTGGTCGGCGACGTCGAGGAACTCCTCGGTGGTGGCGAACGTCGACGTGGAGGCGTACGCCGGGATGGCGTCCCGGAAGCCGCCGAGCAGCCGCCAGACCGGCTGGCCGTGGTAACGGCCGGCCAGGTCCCACAGGGCGATGTCGATCAGGCCCAGGGTGGGGAGCGGGAGTTCGTGGATACGGTCCAGCTCCCACACCCGGTGCCACAGCCACTCCCGCTGGAACGGGTCGGCCCCGACCAGTTCCTCGCGGAAGACCCGGTCCACCAGCTCGGTGAGCGTGGTGAAGGCTCCCGGGCGGGCGAACAGGGCCACCCCTTCGGCCCCCTCATCCGTGCCGATGCGCAGGACCGCGCCGTCGCCGACCGGAGCGCTGCCGCTCAGACCCTCCCGCCAGCGGAAGGGCGGGCTGGCCGCCGGAACGTCGATCCGGTGTACTTCGACATGGGTGATCTTCATCCTGGCTTTCGTTTCTGTGGGTGAGGTGACGGCGACGACCGGGAGCGGTCGGCTCAGAAGCCGCCGTACGCCTGGAGTTCGTAGACGCTGCCGCCGTTCCAGCTGGAGCCGGTGACGGTCAGGCGCAGATAGCGGGCGGTGACGGGCTCGTCGGCGAAGGAGTAGTTGGTCTGCGCGACGGTGTTGGCCGCGGTGTGGTCCTCGAAGGTCGACCAGTTCGCGCCGTCGGTGGAGTACTCCAGGCGGTACTGGTAGCCGCTCGACTTCTCGAAGGTGGTGACGACGGCGGAGACGCTGGTGTCCTTGCCGAGGTCCACCTGGAGCCAGGACGGGTCGGGCAGCCCGAGGCCCTGCGCCCAGCGGGTCGACAGGTCACCGTCGAAGGCCTTGGCAGGAACGTTTCCTTCCGAGTCGGAGGAGGCCGTCGCCGTCTTGTTCAGGGCCAGGTCGTCGTCGGGCGGGGTGATGACCTCCGCCGCCGTACTGGGGTCGGAGGCGTTGAGCTCGGCGTCGCGGGCGACGACGGTGAAGGAGTACTTCGTACCGGGCTTCAGACCGGAGACCCGGTAGGTCGTGTCACCGGTGACACCGATCCGCGTGCCGTCCTGGTAGACGACGTAACTGGTCACGCCGGTGTCGTCGGTGGCGGCCGGCCAGCTGACGTCCACCAGGCTGGGCAGCAGCGCCTTGGCGGCGGGCTGTCCGGGTGCCGTGGGGGCGGTGTGGTCGGAACCGGGGGCGCGGGCGGTGCCGTAGACCTGGAAGTCGTAGATGCTGCCGCCGTTGCCGCTGGAGCCGGTGACGGTGAGCCGTACGAAGCGGCCGGTGACCGGGGTGCCGGCGTCGGCGTAGTCGGTCTGCGCGGTGGTGCTGTCGGCGGTGTGGTCCGCGAGGGTCTGCCAGTGGACCTCGTCGGGCGAGACCTCGATGCGGTACTTGTAGCCGCTGCTCTTCTCGAAGGTGGTGATCGCGCCGGTCACGTCGTACGACGCGCCGAGGTCGACCTGGATCCAGGACGGGTCGGGCAGGCCGAGGCCCTGTGCCCAGCGCGTCGACAGGTCGCCGTCGACCACCTTGGCCGGGACGTTGCCCTCGGAGTCGGAGGACGCGGTGACCGGCTTCTTCAGCGCCAGGTCCGAGCCGTCGGGCATCGTGACCTTCAGCGACCCGCTCGGCGCGGACTCGTTGCCGGCCGCGTCACGGGCGCTGACGGTGAAGGTGTACGTCTGTCCCGCCGTCAGGCCGGAGAGGCGGACCGAGGGCTTGCCGGAGGCGCTGACCAGCTTGCCGTCCCGGAAGACCGAGTAGCCGGTGACCCCGGTGTCGTCCGTGGCGGCGCTCCAGCCGAGGTCGGCCACGGTCGGGAAGTCGGTGACCGAGGTCAGGTCGCCGGGTGCGGTGGGTGCCTGGTGGTCGGTGACCGCGGTGCCCGGGTCGAGGTGCCGGTAGGGCGCTTCGAGGCCGGCGTTGTTCACGATCGTGGCGGGCAGCTGGTCGCAGGCGCCGACCGTGACGTTGCCGCTCACGTTGTTGCCCGTGCTGTTGGCCTGGGTGGAGAACGCGGGCTGGGTGGTGAAGTTGCCGGTGGCGGTGATGTCCATGCCGTGATTCATCAGCAGCCACTGGTACGCCACGTCGCAGAAGGCGTTGCCGGTGTTCTGCCAGTAGCGGCTGCCCTCGTCGTGGTAGACGGCACCGTAGGCCGGCGCCGGAACGCCGTGGATGTAGTTGCCGGAGACGACACCGCCGGGGTTGGTGCTGAGGGTGTAGATGGCCCCGCCGTCGGCCTGCGACTTCATGATGTCGGAGATGTCGTTGTCGGTGACCTTGTTGTCCCGGCTGATGGTGTCGGTGTCCGAGATCGGTACGCCGGAGTTGCCGGGGTAGTTGGTGTCGCCGCCCTTGTCGGTCAGACCCCAGCCCCAGCCGACGGAGATGCCGCTGTAGGGCAGGTCGTACACCTTGTTGTGGGTGATCACCGTGGAGTCGGTGTAACCGGCCAGGATGCCCAGCGAGCCGTTGTACTGGTCGGCGACCTTGGTGACGACGTTGTCGTTCACCAGGGTGTCCTTGGTGATGTCCCGGGGGTCGTCGGGGTGGGCGTCGCCCCAGGTGACTCCGCCGATCTGGATGCCGGTCGCGGCGATCTGCCGGAAGACGTTGCCGGTGATCGTGGTGTGCTGGGAGCCGGTGTTCAGGTTCAGGCCGACCGCACCGAGGTGGGTGAAGGTGTTGCCGGTGAACTCGACGCCCTGGCCGTGGCTGACGTTGACGGCCCCGGGTGTCTTCTTCCAGTTCAGGCGTGTGGAGTCGAAGGTCGGGTTGTTGTCGCCGACCATCCGGAAGCCGGCCTGGCCCTCGATGAGTCCGTCGGACGAACTCGGCTCGAGCCAGGTCGAGTAGGAGAAGGTGATGCCCTTGAAAGCCACGTCCTTGACGGGGTGGTCACGGGTGCCGTTCAGATCGACCAGGTCCTGGACCACGGGCACCGTCACGTCCGCGGTCCGCATGTCCTCGCCCTGCTCGGGCATGTAGTAGACCTCGCCGGCACTCTTGTCGAGGTACCACTCCCCCGGACTGTCCAGCAGCTCGCGGGCGTTCTCCAGCCAGGTCGGGTTCTGGATCTCCTGGCCCCCCTGGAGGTTGGCGTTGTGCCAGCACGGCTGCTGCATCGTCATCGCGTTGCCGGAGATCGACTCGACGGGGCAGCGCATGAGCTTCCAGCCCCAGGAGCTGGCCACTTCGAGGTCCGACGGGTGCGCGTAGTGGCTGATGCTGCTGTCGGTGAAGGTGTAGCCGGTGGCCGTCTTGCTGAAGCCGGAGGGGTTCTTCCCGCTGCGGGCGCGGGTCCTCAGCTCACCGTTCACATAGAGCTGCCGGGTGTCGAGACCTGTCAGCTTCGCCTTGTAGACCTTGCCGTCGGCGTCGGCCTTGGTCCAGCCGGTGACCTGCTTGCCGCCGCTGATCACCGGGTGCGCGCCGGGTGCGGCCTCGTAGACGATCTGCTGCCCGTCCTTGCCGGAGTCCCGTGCGGTGAGGGCGAAGGTGCGGCTGAGCCGGTAGGTGCCGGACAGCAGCCGGACATGGACGTCGCCCTCGACCTTGCTCTTGGCGTCGCGCACGTAGTCCCGTGCGTGTTCCAGGGTCTTGAAGGGGTGGTCCGCGGTGCCCCGGCCGGTGTCCTTGCCGGTCGGGGAGACGTAGACGGTGAGACCGGACGCCTTCGGGGCCGCCTGGGCCGGGGCGACGGCCAGCGGGGCCACCGCCAGGGCGAGGGGCAGGGCCGCTATGAGGGTTCTCGGCAGAGGCACGGCTCTGCCCCTGCGCACAGACAGAAGAGACACGGAGATCCAATCGCCTGGTGAGATGGAACATCGGAACCGGGTCGTCCGCCCGGTTCCCGGGGTGCGGGCCTTCGTCGTACGGGTGCGGGCTTGTGGGGGCTGGTCGCGCCTACGCGGCGGAGCCGCATATTGATACAGCCCCGCGCCCCTTTCAGGGGCCTGTACCTGGCGCCCTTTCAGGGGCGCGGGGAACTGCGCGAGCAACCACCCACGGGCCGCGCCGCGTCGACCGGCCTACGACACCGATGTCTGCGGCGGAAGGCCGGAGTCTCCGGGACCGCTGTCCGCCGCCGGCCGCGCGGGTGCCCCGGGGGCTGCGCGGTCGCCGAGGTTGAACAGCCGGTCGCGGATCTTCCGCTCGAACTGGCTCTGCGTGGTGGCGATGTGCTCCACCATCAGCTCGCTCGCGAGATCGGCCTCCCCCGCGGCGACCGCCTCTGCGATGGCGAGATGCTGCCGTGCCGCGACCTCCAGCGAGCCGGGGGCGTCGCCGTGGAAGAGCAGCACGTCGGACTGGGACGCGAGGCGCCGCACACCGGCGACGCTCGACCGCAGGAACACGTTGTGCGAGGCCGCGCCGACCGCGTCGTGGAAGGCCTCGTCGGCCCGGGCGAAGGCGTGCCCGTCGTTCTGCTGGGCCGCGGTCAGGGAGCTCTGCGCGCCCTCCCGGATGGTGCGGACCTCGACGGGGTTGGCGAGGCCGGCGGCCCGGCGGGCCGTCTCGGACTCGATCACCGTGCGGTAGTCGAGGAGCATGAGGACGTCTTCCATGCTCGTCGGCCGGAAGTGCGAGAGATGGTCGTCCACCAGCCCGCCGGACGCCTCCGCCACGAAGATGCCGGCGCCCCGCCGCACGCTCAGCCGGCCGATGGCGGCCAGGACCTTGACCGCCTCACGGGTGACGTTGCGGGTCGCGCCCAGGATCTCGGCCAGGCCCGCCTCCGTGGGGAGCCGGTCGCCCGGCCGCAGGTTCTGCTCGGCGATGTACTCCAGCAGTTGTTCGGCGACCAGTTCGTACCCCGGCCGGTAGGGACCGTCGGAGACCGGTGACGGATCCGCCACGGTGCACCCCCTCCTCGATGTCAGATGAATCAGGTTCATCAGCGGTGGTCACTATGACACCCGCGTTACGCGGAGGGAAGATGTTGGACGGAACTGGTTTCAAGTACCTGATGAGGCAGGGGAATACCGCTCGTATGCGACATCTCTCCGGGCCATTGCGCAGGAAGGATCTGATCCTTAGGGTCCTGCCCGTCGGATGAAACTGATTCTTCGCCGTTCGTCCCCCAGGAGGGAGAGGTGAGCAAGGTGCAGCGCTTCGCCGCCGTCATCCGGTTGCGCCCGGAGAAGGAGTCCGAGTACCGCGCACTGCACGCGGCCGCTTGGCCGGGCGTGCTGGCCGCCCTCAGAAGTGCCCGCATCGGCAACTACTCGATCTTCCTGCGGGACGGTCTGCTGTTCAGCTACCTCGAGTACACCGGGAGCGACTACGCCGCCGACACCGCGCGGATCGCCGCCGACCCGGTGACGCGCGAGTGGTGGGCTCTCACCGACCCCTGTCAGCAGCCGCTGGACACCGCCGCCCCCGACGAACGGTGGGCCCCCGCCGAGGAGGTCTTCCACCTCGACTGAGGGCCCTCGCCGACGCGGCGTCCGGGTCAGCCCGTCGCGTCCACCAGTGCCAGCTCGTGCAGGCGCTCCGGCGGGCCCGGGCGGGCGTAGTACCAGCCCTGGGCCGTGTCGCAGCCCAGTATCCGGAGCTGTTCCGCCTGGGCCCCCGTCTCCACGCCCTCCACCGTGACCGCCAGGTCCAGGCTGTGGGCCAGGGTGACGATGCCCTCCACGATCTTGAGGTCGACCGGGTCCGCGGGGAACTGCTGCATGCTCTGGGTGAAGGAGCGGTCCAGTTTGAGGATGCTCACCGGCAGGCGGCGCAGGTTCGCGAGGTTCGAGTAGCCGGTGCCGAAGTCGTCCAGGGCGATGTCCACGCCCATCTCGGCGAGGCGCCGCAGGGGCTTGAGGAGGTCGTCGTCGGCGCCGATGAGCGCGGACTCGGTGACCTCCAGGCAGAGGGCGTCGGGGGCCACCCCGGTCCGCTCCAGGATGTCCACCGTGTCCTGGACCAGGCCGGGGTGGGAGAGCTGGCACGGGGAGAGGTTGACGTTGATCCGCAGCGGGCCGGCGCTGTCGTGCTCGCCGTAGCGTTCTCGCCACTCGCGGGCCTGGCGGATCGACTCCTCCAGGACCCAGCGGCCCAACGGGACGATGAGACCCGTGTGTTCGGCGAGCGGGATGAACCGGTCGGGGCCGAGGACGCCGTGCTGCGGGTGCAGCCAGCGGACCAGGGCCTCGGCGCCGCGGACACTGCCGTCGCCGAGGTGGACCAGCGGCTGGTACTCGATGAAGAACTCGTTCCGGTCCAGCGCGGCCGGCAGCGCCGTGGTCAGGCCGTGCCGGGTGATCGCGCGGGCGTCCGCCTCGGGGTCGGCCAGTTCGAAGCGGTTGCCACCCGCCGACTTGGCCCGGTACATCGTGATGTCGGCGCTGCGCAGCACCTCGGCCGGGGTGCGCTCGCCCGCCGGGCCCTCCACGATGCCGATGGAGCCGCGGACCATGAGCTCACGGCCGTCGATGCTGATCGGGGTGACCAGGGCGTTCATGATGCGGTCGGCCAGGTCGTCGACCTCGCGCTGGGTGGCCGGTCCGGTGGTCAGGGCCACGAACTCGTCGCCGCCGAGCCGGGCGACCATCTCGCCGGGCGCGGTCGCGCAGGACTGCAGCCGGTCGGCGACCTCCACGAGCAGCCGGTCGCCGGCCGAGTGGCCGAGGCTGTCGTTGATGGTCTTGAAGCCGTCCAGGTCGAGGTAGCACAGGCCGAAACGCTGGCCCTCGCCGGCCGACAGGGCCTTCTCCAGGCGCTCGAAGAACAGCGTGCGGTTGGGCAGGCCGGTGAGCGCGTCGTGGGTGGCCTCGTAGCGCAGCCGGAGGTTGAGCAGGCGGCGCTCGGTGGTGTCCTCCATGAGGGCCAGCTGGTACTGCGGGTCGCCGTCCGCGTCCCGGAGCAGGGAGACGGTCAGGTTGGTCCACAGGACCGTTCCGTCGGAGCGGTTGAAGGCCTTCTCGACGTGGTAGTGCTCGCGTTCGCCGCGCACCAACTCCTCGTAGAGCCGCCAGGTCTGCGGCGCGTCCTCGGGATGCGCCCACTCCAGGACGTTGCGGCCGCGCAGGGTCTGCTCGGAGCCGCCGAACATGCGCAGCAGAGCGCCGTTCACCTGGAGGACGTTGCCTTCGAGGTCGGCGATGCCGATCCCTATCGCCGCGCCCTCGAAGACGGCGCGGAAGCGGGCCTCGCTGGCGTGCAGGGCCTGCGCGACCACGCCCTGGGCGCGCAACGCGGCCTGCGCGATGGCCTCCTGCTCGGCCAGCGTGCGCTCGCGCAGCGCCTGGGCGAACCCGGCGGCCATCGCGTGCTGGATCCGCGAGGAACGCATCCGCAGCTCGTCCTGGGGGCCGTCCTCGCCGCAGTACAGGACCAGGTACGCGTCGACGCAGTCGAGGGAGCGGGTCAGCGCCTCCGGGTCGGTGCAGTGCACGTCGATCAGCGCGGCGCCCACCTGCCGGGCCTCGTCGGCGTCGAAGCCGTGCGCCAGCAGGATCTCGCTCAGCCGACGGGCCAGCGGCAGCAGCTGCTCCTCGAACTCCGGGCGGGTCAGGGACGTCGAGGTGACCGGGAACACCGCCCGGCTCCAGATCGTCGCGAACCTGCGCAGTCTGTCCTCCGGGCCGCCCGGCTCCGCGGTCACGCCGCGATCCCCACGCCGGCGAATCCGGCGAAGGCGTACGGATCCTCGTCCTCCGGCGCCGACTCCGGCCGCCAGTGCGGCATCGGCACCAGTCCGGGTTCCACCATGTCGTACCCCTCGAAGAACCGCGCGATCTCGTCGCGCGAGCGCATGATCAGTGGGTTGCGAATGTCCTTGTATACGTCCACCGCGCCCTCGGCCCGCTCGGCCGGCAACGGGATTCCCTCGTACGAGGCATGCGTGAGAACAAGCAGGCTGCCGGGCGCGAGTGCGTCGCGCAGCTGTGCCACTGCCCCGTACGGGTCGTCCGCGTCTTCCACGAAGTGCAGTATGGCAACGAGAAGCAACGCCACTGGCCGATTCAGGTCGATCAGGCGCTCCACCTGGGGGCTGGACAGGATCTCCTGGGGCTTGCGCAGGTCGGCGGCGACCACGTCCGCGTCCTCGTTGCCCGTCAGGACGGCGTTGCTGTGCGCCACGGCCACCGGGTCGTGGTCGACGTACACCACGCGCGCGCCGGGGTGCGCCGCCTGCGCGACCTCGTGGACGTTGCCGAAGGTGGGGATGCCGGAACCGATGTCCAGGAACTGGTCGATGCCGGTGCCGACGGCATGGCGGACGGCGCGGCGCATGAAGGCGCGGTTGGCCTGCATGATCTTCGGCAGGCCGGGCAGGTGGGTCATCGCCTTGCGGGCCGCTTCCCGGTCGACCTCGAAATTGTGCGAACCGCCCAGGTAGTAGTCGTAGATACGCGAAACGCTCGGCACCGAGATGTCGATGCTCCGTGGGGCCCAGGCGGGACGCTCCATGTATCTCTCCAAGGCTGAGGCGATCCGGTGTTCGAGCTGAGGCTACTGATCGCCTGCGAACAGGGCGAGCCGAAACGGAAATTGACCGTCCGTTCCCGGTCACTGCCTGGGAATTCGGTGTTCGGTTTGGGGCGCGTTCGGTTTGTTCGTCGGGTGCGGGTGATTCGTGGTTGCTCGCGCCCACGCGGCGGAGCCGCACATCGGTACAGCCCCGCGCCCCTGAAGGGGCGCTCCAGATCGCGGACGCCAAGAAGCCCGCCCCCTCCGTGCGGTGTGGAGGGGGCGGGCGGTCGTGCGCCGTTGTGTCGTCTTCCGGGACTCTCGCTGGCCGCTTCCCTCCCTTCCGCGATGCGCGAATGTGGATATGGGCGGGGCGATCAACCCTGGGGAGGTGATCCCTACTAGCTCGGCGCGCCGACCAGCTTTCCTTCGGGCGAGACGGCGTACCAAGTGCCGCCGACGCCCTGGCCGTTGGTGTCTCCGGCCTTGGTGTCGCCGGAGAAGGTGTAGATGGGCCAGCAGTTGACCGTCTGCTGCTTCGCGCCGTTGTCGGGCCGGGTGAAGCCCATCAGGCCCTTCTTCACGATGCCCTTGGTGTCACTGGAGGCGACCTCCGCGACGGCCGGCCACTTGGTGAGGCAGTCACCGGTGCAGTTCGAGACGACCTTGGGCCACGCCTTGTCCTTGATGAAGCGGTAGACCGTCATGCCGTTCTTGTCGACGACGATGTCGCCGAGCTTGGCGTCCTTGCGGACCGACAGACCCGGCAGGTCGGCCAGCGTGGCCTTCTTGCCGTCGGGGGCCGCCGCGAACCACTTGCCGCCCACGCCCTGGCCGTTGACGTCACCGGCGTTGACGTCCTTGGCATAGCGGTAGACCGGCCAGCCGGCGACGGTCAGCTGCTTGGTGCCGTCGGAGCGGGTGACCTCGCCGAGCAGCGACTTGTCTATGCCCTCACCGGCCGTGGCGTCGTCGGCGGGCACCGGCGGCCAGGTGGTGGCGCAGTCGCCGTCACAGTTCGACTTGGGGGGATTGGCGGTGTCCGCGTCGAAACGGTAGAGGGTGAGGCCGCTGCCGTCGGTCAGCACCTTGCCCAGGTCGGGGTTGCTGGCAACGGTCAGCTTGCCGGCGGGCGCGACCGCGGCCGGGGAGCTGGAGGCCTGGCTGCCGTCGGCGCCGTAGCCGTTGCCCGCGCCGGTGGAGGCGGAGGGGTTGGTGATGCTGCCGATGCCGGCCGGCGCCGTGGCGCCGACGTTCTGGGCCGCCGAGGACGGAGTGGTCGTGTTGTCCTGACCGCACGCCGTCGCGAACACCATCACCCCCGCGGCCGTGGCCACCAGCGAGGCGCTCCTCCACGAGGTCTTCATCGTCAACTCCCCATAATCGCCTGGTTATTGCAGCGCCTCTGCGCCGCCGCACGACACCAGGTACGGATGCCGGGGGCCGAAGTGTTCAACGGGCGCACAAATTTCTTTAGGGACGCCGTGGCCGCGGACCGCGTCCCGCACGGGCGTACGCTTCGAGCCATTCGCGGGGCGGTGTGATTCAAACCGGTTTACGTCACATGTCCCCCGTTCGGGCCAATCACCCGGTACTCCGGCGTGCGACGGCGCCCGACGCCCCATGATCTCCGTCGTGCATGCACCCGAAGCGACCAGACTCGCGCCCGTCCCAAGGGTGTTGGCCCTGCTGACGCTGACGTGGGCCCTGGTGGGCTGCCCGGTCGGCACGGCGTCGGCCGACGCCTGCGCCTCCGCCTCGACGGGCCCCGACGGTATTCACGCGGTGGCCGTCGCCGGGGACTCCTGGCCCACTCCCCCGCCGTGTCCGACGCCCACCCCGCCGCCCTGCCCCACGCCGACCCCGACGCCCACACCCACGCCCACCCCGCCCCCGAAACCCACCCCGAAACCCAAACCCACGCCGACACCGAAGCCGCCGCGCACCACCCCGCCGGCGCCGCGTCCGGCTCCACCGCCACCACCCCGGCGGGCGCCGGCCCCGAAACCCACGCCCACCCCCACCCCGCCACCGGCGCCGCGGCCGAAGCCGACGCCGAAGCCGACGCCGACCCCCACCCCGTCGCCGAAGCCCACCCCGCGGCCCTCGCCGACCCCGGTGACCTACCCGCCGTACCACGTCCAGTCGACCGGTGCGACGGCCCCGAACCGTACCTCCCCGGTCACCTACGTCCTGCTCATCGCCGTACCCGCGATCATCGCCGTCGCCGCGTTCCGCGCGCGCTGACGGCCGGCCCACTGATTCCTGGAGGCTTCCGTTGCCGGATTGGCTTGTTCTCGTCCTCGCGATGCTCGCGGCCGTTGCCGTGGTCGTCATCATCACCCTCGTCCGCGACAAGAGGGCGGCGGAGGACGAGGATCCCTCCGACACGCCGGACGTCATCGAGTACATGACCATGTGGATCGGCGTCATCTACGCCATCGTCCTCGGTCTGGCGGTGGCCGGGGTGTGGGAGGCCCGCAGCGCCGCCCAGGACCATGTGCAGGCGGAGGCGCAGGCGCTGCACGAGATCTACGAACGGGTGCGGGTGTATCCGCCGGACACGCGTGACCGGATCCGGGCGGACGTCGACGCCTACGCGGCCCAGGTCGTCGACAAGGAGTGGAAGGAGATGGCCGACCACGGCCGGCTCTCCCGGCACGGTGCCGAGCTGCTCGCGCAGATCCGTCAGGACGTCACCGACTACGAGCCGAAGACCGACTTCCAGGCGCAGGCCTACCAACCGCTGGTGGACCAGGTGGCCGCGCTCGACCAGGCGCGCAGCGCCCGGGCCGACTCGACCGGGGCGACCATGCCGAACGTGGTGTGGATCGGGCTGCTGGCCGGGGCCGCGATCACCATCGGCATGGTCTTCGCGCTGCAGATCAGGCGCACCCGGCGCGAGCTGATCCTCGCCGGTCTGTTCTCCGCGACCATCACCTTCATGCTGTTCCTGATCTGGGACTTCGACGAACCGTACAGCCGGGGCATCACGGCGACGGCGCAGCCGTTCCTGAACCTCTTCCCGCACATCAAGGGTTAGGTGGCGTCCCGGGGGACATCGCGCCGCACCGCGCCACGCCGCCGGTGTCCCCCGGACGGCCCACATCTCTCCCCCGTTCGCCCTACAGCGTTCGCGCGCATGTGCGGAGGTTTCTAGCGTTCCCATCATCGAGGTGCATTCCCGGCACCGGCGGAACAGGTCCGCATGCCGCTCCTCGGGGACCGGAGGAACCACCATGCGCGCGATACGCGTTGCTTCGGCCGCACTGCTGGGTCTCGGCGCCCTCGCCCTCTCCGCTCCGATCATCCTCGCGAGCGACACCAGGGACACCAGGGACACCAGCGACGCGGCCCGGGACGACGGCGCGCACTTCGGCTTCCGGGTCACGCCCACCACCGTCGCGGCGGGCGGCCGGGTGAGTCTGCACCTGGACCGCGGCAGCGGCTGCCGGGGCGCCGCGACGGTCACCTCCGGCGCGTTCGACACGGTCCGCATCCCGTCGGAGCAGGACTCGGTGACGGCCACGGTCGACCGGACGGCGAAGTCGCAGGCGTCGTACCGGGTGACGTTCAGCTGCGACGGGTCCAGCGTGTCGACCCAGTTGGCCATCGCGAGCAGCACGTCGGCCGGACACGGTGACGGGCACACGGACGAGCCCGGCACGGGAAACGGGCGCGCCGACGAGCAGACCGGCGGCCGGACGGCCGGACATGCGGACGGGGGCACCGGCAGCGGTACGGACGGGCACGGCGACGGTCGCACCGACGAAGCGACGGACGCGCGCAGCGACAGCGAGAGCGACAGTCGTGCCGACGCCGCTACCGACGGCCGCACGGACAGCCGTGCGGACAGCGGTGGTTCCGGCAGCCACGAGGAGCTCAACCCGCAGCCCCTGCCGCCCGCGCAGGGTGTCCAGGCCGGTGAGGGCGGCAGCATCGACGGTTTCGACCTCAAGGAGATCGGTCTCGGCGCGGCGCTCGTCATGGGGTCGGTCGGTGCGGCGTACCGGCGCTCGCGGAGGCACGACGGCGAGGACGGCGCCTGATCACGGTGCGACCGGCCCGGCCTGTGTCCCGGTCCGCCGCAGGACCGGGGCACAGGTTCGCCGGATCAGAGCCGCTTCTCGCTTCGGCGGCGCAGCCAGAACCCGCAGCCGGCGAGCAGGGCCGCGCCCACCAGGCCGCCGCCGATCGCCATGTCCGCCGGGGTGGCCCCGCTGGAGACGCTGCCGCCGAGCCCGCCGCGCACCCCGCCGAGCACGAAGAACGCGTCCCGCCGGACCAGGGTGCGTCCGTCGCAGCGCACGGTCAGGTCGTACGGGCCGGGGCTGGCGTTCCGGTCGATGGTGGCGACACCGCGCGCCATGTCGCCGCCGAACGGGAACAGCGATGTCGTACGGAAGGCGCGAGAGGTCATGGTGCCGCTGCGGCAGTTGTTGACGGTGACGGTGATCCGCTGGCCGGTGGCGATCGACCGGGGCTGGACGTCGATGTCACGCCCGCCGTCGCCCCGGTCGTCGAAGCGTCCGTCGTCCCCCCGGCCGCCGAAGTCGTCGAATCGCTCGCCGCCCCGTCCGCGGAAGCCGTTGTTGAAACGCCCGTCACCGAACCCGCCCACCCCGTACCCGGGGACCACGACGCCGGGCACCGCGATCCCGGGAGCCACTCCGACACCCGCGACGCCGCCGACGCCGCCGACACCGCCGATACCGCCGACTCCGCCGACTCCGCCGACTCCGCCGATACCGCCGACTCCGGTCCCGGGGGCGACACCCCCTCCGCCGACGACCGGGGCCTGGGTGTTGGGCGGGCCGCCGGGGTTGCCCAGGCCGTCGGCGACGGCCACGGGGGCGGCGGCTCCGAGCACGGCGACCACTGTGCACGCGGCCGCCAAGGCACGTGAGTTTCGCATGTCTTCCTCCGCGGAAGGCGCCCCGGGAACGGTCCCCGGTGGATCGGCGAGAAAGCACCTCCCGAATAGACCCTCAGATGCCCAGAACACGCCCGCATTTCGAGAATGGTCCGTCCTGGTGAGGGGACACGCCGCACGAAAAGCGCACAATCGGATATTGCCGCAGGTCACGGACCGTCAGAAAAATCCTGAGAACGGCAACTCGGATGGCGCACCGGAATACGCGTGGGCCACCCGTTCGCCCGTCGCCCCGTCGCCGCACGCGCGCGGGGGACTTAGCTTTTTCCCATGCGCGATACGGACCCGAAGGCGGCCGCGTCGAGAGGGGATGGCGAATGTCTGCGTCCGATCTTTCCGAGCTCGCCGAAGAGGAGGAGCGGCGGAGGAAGCGTGCCCCCTGGGGCGTGATAGCGCTCGTTCTGCTGACCGGTCTGGCACTCATTCGGAACGGTTCGGGAGAGTTCGACGTCGGTCCGCCGCAGCCGGCCTCGGCCGCCGCCCCGGACAGCCGTACCACGGTTCCGGGCACCTTCGCCACGGCGCCCGCCGCGCTGCCGTTCGCCACGGCGGACCGGATCCGGATCCCGGCGATCCGGGTCGACGCGCCGGTGATGCCGGTGGGTCTGGACACGGACGGCTGGATCGCGGCGCCGCCGCCGGACGACCCGAATCTGGCCGGATGG
This sequence comes from Streptomyces sp. NPDC001980, assembly GCF_040296885.1. Taxonomy (NCBI): domain Bacteria; kingdom Bacillati; phylum Actinomycetota; class Actinomycetes; order Kitasatosporales; family Streptomycetaceae; genus Streptomyces; species Streptomyces sp. NPDC001980. The sequence goes on from NZ_JBEOYD010000029.1 coordinate 41,831, forward strand.
TTCACCGGGGGCGTCTCGCCCGGGGAAAAGGGCACGTCCGTCGTCGTGGGCCATGTCGACAACACGAAGGGTCCGGCGGTTTTCTACGGGCTCGGTTCCCTGAAGAAGGGAAACCGGATCGAGGTCGACCGCCAGGACGGCCGGACGGCCGTGTTCGAGATCTACGGAATCGAGGTCTTCGCGAAGGCCGGCTTCCCGGGCGACCGGGTCTACGGTTCCAAGGGCACACCGGAGTTGCGGGTCATCACCTGCGGCGGCGGTTTCTCGAAGCAGAACGGCTACGACGGGAACGTCGTGGTCTTCGCCCGCCTGGTCGAGGCCCGTTGAGGCCACCACCGGGCGGGCGCGGGCCCGTTCACGTCCGGCGGCGCGGCACGGTCAGGCGGTAGCCGTTGTCCAGCAGATAGGGCAGGTACTCGCGCAGGGCCTGGACACTCTGCGAGCGGTCGCCCCCGGCGTCGTGGGAGAGGACGACGACGCCGGGGGCGGCGCCGTTCTCGATCGTGTCGACGATGGTGCGGGTGCCGGGCTCGGTCCAGTCGGTGCTGTCGACGGTCCAGGCCATCGGCTCCATGTCCATCTCGGCGCCGAGTTGGAAGGCCGCGCGGTTCCAGGCGCCGTAGGGGGCGCGGAACCACTGCGGGCGTTCGCCGTAGGTGTCCTCGATGGCGTCGCTGGTGCTCGTCATCTCGTCGCGGATCTCACGGCGGTTCAGGGTGGTCAGCAGCGGATGTGTCCAGGTGTGGTTGCCCACGACGTGGCCCGCCTCGGCCATCCGCGCGACCAGTTCCCGGTTCACGACGATGCACTCCCCGCACAGGAAGAACATCGCCCGCACGTCGTACTTGGCGAGGGTGTCCAGGATGTGCGGGGTGTAGTTCGGGTTGGGGCCGTCGTCGAAGGTGAGCATCATGCGTCTGCCGCTGCGGGAGATCTCCGTGATGGGTTCCTTGCGGACCTTGAGCCTGCGCGGGGCGGTGGGCGGCGGGCCGTACCCGGTGAGCGGCTGGAGCCGGAAGGCGGAGGACTTGAGCGCCGGGCGGGCCTGCGGTCCCGCGGCCGGGGCGGCCCCGCCGGCCGCCTCCTCGGCGCTGCTCGCCAGCACGATGCCCGCGGTGCCCGCGGCTCCCAGAGCGGCGCCGCCGGCGAGCAGCAGCCGGCGTCGGGTGAACAACTGATCCTTCTGCATGACTCATCAGTCGCCCGGCAGGACTCCGGCGCAGCACATCAACACCGGTGCGGCGGTGGGAAAGCACTCGCTCGGACCAGCAAAGGGCAGCTCAGGTAAGAAAAGGCCAAAAAACTTCAGCGGCGCCGGACCAGCGGGAAGGGGAGCGTCTCGCGGATGGTCAGACCGGTGAGGAGCATGACCAGCCGGTCGACGCCGATGCCCAGCCCGCCGGTGGGCGGCATCCCGTATTCGAGGGCGTCCAGGAAGTCCTCGTCGAGTTCCATCGCCTCGGGGTCGCCGCCGGCCGCGAGCAGCGACTGGGCGGTGAGCCGGCGGCGCTGTTCGAGGGGGTCGGTCAGTTCGGAGTAGGCGGTGCCGAGTTCGGTGCCGAACGCGACCAGATCCCAGCGCTCGGCGAGCCGGGGGTCGGTGCGGTGCTGCCGGGTGAGCGGGGAGACGTCGGTCGGGAAGTCCTTGTAGAAGGTGGGCAGCTGGGTCCGCTCCTCCACCAGGCGTTCGTACATCTCCAGGACCACGTCGCCGGGCCCGTCGTCGGCGGTGTACGGCACCCCGACGCGGTCGCAGTGCCGGTGCAGCCGCAGCAGCTCGGTGCCGGGGCCGATCTCCTCCCCCAGCACCTCGGAGATCGACCCGTACACGGTCCTGACCGGCCAGGTGCCCGAGATGTCGTACTCCCGTCCGTCCCTGCGGACCACCGGCGCGCCGAAGGCGGCGGTCGCGGCGCCCTGGATCAGTGCGCGGGCGAGGTCGAGCATCACGTCGTAGTCGGCGTACGCCTGGTAGGCCTCCAGCATCGTGAACTCGGGGTTGTGCTTGTGGGAGACGCCTTCGTTGCGGAAGGTCCGGCCGAGTTCGAAGACCTTCTCCAGACCGCCGACACAGAGCCGCTTGAGGTACAGCTCGGGGGCGATGCGCAGATGCAGGTCGAGGTCGTAGGCGTTGATGTGGGTGGTGAAGGGGCGGGCGTTGGCGCCGCCGTGGATCTGCTGGAGCATCGGGGTCTCGACCTCCAGGTAGCCACGGTCCAGGAGGCCCTGGCGCAGCGCCTGTACGGCGGCGGAGCGGGTGCGGACCACGGCACGGGCGGCGGGGCTGGTGGCGAGGTCGAGGTAGCGGCGGCGGACCCTGGCCTCGGGGTCGGCGAGGCCGCGGTGTTTGTCGGGCAGCGGGCGCAGGCACTTGGCGGTGAGCTGCCAGTCGGTGCCGAAGAGGGTCGGTTCGCCCTGGTCGCTGACGCCCATCCGGCCGGTGGCGGTGATCTGGTCGCCGATGTCGGTGTCGGCGGTGAACCGGTCGAGGGCGGGGCCCGACCCGTCGCGGGTGAGGGCGAGTTGGCGGTCGCCGGACCAGTCGCGCAGGGTCACGAAGACGATGCCGCCGAAGTCGCGGACCAGGATGATCCGCCCGGCGACGGTGACCGTCTCCCCCTCGCGCACGTCGGCGAGGGCGCGGGGCGGTGCGCCGGCGGCCACCGGGTAGGGGTCGACGCCCGCCGCCCGCAGCCGGTCCAGCGTGCGGCGCCGGACCCGGAACTGGTCCGGCAGGCCGGTGTCCGGTGCGCCGGGCCCGGTTCCGTCCCCTCCGTCGACACCGGGCACCGGCGCGGACTGCGGCGCCGCGACGGGCCGCGGTCCGGTCTGCGGGTGCCCCTTTCCCCAGAGTTTGCGCAGGGACGGTACGGAGACGAATCCTTCGGCGATTCCGGAGGCGAGGCCGATCCGGGCGAGGGAGCCGGCGTCGCCGTAGCAGAGGAAGCGCGGGTACCACTCGGGGCGGTACTTGGCGTTGGAGCGGTACAGGGCCTCCAGCTGCCACCAGCGGGAGAAGAACAGCAGCAGCCGGCGCCACAGCCGCAGCACCGGTCCGGCGCCGATGCGGGCGCCCTCCTCGAAGACCGAGCGGAAGACGGCGAAGTTCAGTGAGATGCGGCGCACGCCCAGTTTGGGGGCGGCCGCGCACAGGTCCGCGACCATGAACTCCATGACTCCGTTGGGGGCGGCGCGGTCACGGCGCATCAGGTCCAGGGAGATGCCGTCGCCGCCCCAGGGCACGAAGGAGAGCAGGGCGAGCAGCCGGCCGTCCTCGGCCATGGCCTCGACGAGCAGGCAGTCGCCGTCGGCGGGGTCGCCGAGCCGGTCCAGGGCCATGGAGAAGCCGCGCTCGGTCTCGGTGTCGCGCCAGGCGTCGGCCCTGTCGACGGCCTCCTCCATCTCCGCCTCGGCGAGGTCGGCGTGGCGGTGGATGCGGCAGCTCGCGCCGGTGCGCCGGACCCGGTTGACGGCCTGCCGGGTGACCCGCATCTCGCGGCCGCCCAGGTCGAAGCCGGCGACGTGCAGGATCGCCTCGTCGCCGAGTTGCAGGGCGCCGAGGCCGGCGCGGACGTATGCCCTGGCGCCGTCCTCGGAGGCGCCCATCACCGCGGGCACCCAGGCGTGCCGACGGGCCACGTCCAGCCAGGCGGCGATGGCGTGCGGCCAGGCCTCGGGGTCGCCGACGGGGTCGCCGCTGGCCAGGCAGACGCCGGCCTCGACCCGGTAGGTGACGGCGGCCTTGCCGCTGGGCGAGAAGACCACGGCCTTGTCGCGGCGGGTGGCGAAGTAGCCGAGGGAGTCCCGGTCGCCATAAGCCTTGAGGAGGGCGCGGATGCGGGTCTCCTCGTCGCCGTGCAGGGCCGCTTCCAGGCGCTGTGAACGGAACAGGGCGGCGGCGGCGTTGAGCAGGGCGAGGGCGCCGAAGAGGCCGAGCAGGAAGGCGACGAAGCGGGGCGGGCGGCCGCCGTAGCTGCCGCCGGAGACCAGGCCGCCGCAGACCCGGTCGGCCGCCCAGGCCAGGTGCTGGCCGTGCGGGAGCGAGCCGGGGAAGAGCGAGACCAGGCCCCAGCCGGCCAGGATCGCCACGAGCAGGCCGACCAGGAGGACCGCGAGGGCCCGGCGTACGGCGGCTCTGCGGGAGGCGGCGTAGAACTCCCGGCGGGCCGTGATCAGCAGGGCCAGGGCGAGTCCGCAGACCACCAGTGAGCTGAACGGGTACCAGTCGAAGCCGAAGGCGACGGTCAGGACGTCGGCCAGCACCAGCAGGCCGAGGTAGATCACCACCAGCCACCAGGCGACCTTCTTGCGGGCGGCGGTGGCGCCGCCGAGCAGGAACAGGAAGACCGCGTACGCCAGGTTGGGGCTGACGGGCACCAGGACGGCGTCGATGAAGTGCACGACCGGGCGGAGCAGCACGCGCAGCGGGGCGATGAAGGAGAGCAGGGCGCACAGCAGGGCGAGGGCGCCGAAGAACGTCCCGAACGCCTCCGGCACCCAGGTCAGCCGCCCGCCGCGGGGCGGGCGTATCGGGCCCGCCGGCTCCCTGCCCGTGGCGGGCTCCACGGCGGCACTCATGTTTCCGACTGTAGGAAGCGCCCGCCCTGCCCGCCCGTCGAGCAGCCCGCAGCCGAGGGGACCCGCCGCCCGCCCGTCGAGCGGCCGGAAGCGGGCAGGAGCCGACGGGAACCGGCGCGCGCGTCGGCCGTCCCGGGCGCCCACCGGAGCTGTGGATTCCGATAGCCTCGGATCGTGGCGGAACAACACCAGTTCGAGCGGGGCACGGACGGCCCCAAGGTCATCGTGGTCGGCATGGACGGCTCGGACTCCTCGTGGCGCGCGACCTCCTACGCCGCCGGTCTGGCCCGGCGGCAGCACGCGCTGCTGGCCATCGTGTACGTCCAGCCGGTGCTGGCGGCCGGCGCGGCGCTCGGGGCACCGGTGGCGGAGACCACGGACGAGATCGCGGAGGAGCTGGTCGGGCAGATCCGGGAGGCGGCCGAGCGGCTCAAGGGGATATTCGAGGTGCGCTGGGAGTTCCACACCTTCCGCGGCGACGCGTACAGCGGAATGGTGAAGGCGGCCGACGAGCTGAAGGCCGACGCGGTCGTGGTGGGCGCCTCCGAGCAGGCCGGCCACCGGTTCATCGGCTCGGTCGCGATCCGTCTGGTGAAGGCGGGACGGTGGCCGGTGACGGTCGTACCGTAGCGGTCTCCCGCAGGAGCAGCAGCGGGGTCGCCAGGAGCAGGATCCCGGCGAGGGCGATCGCGGTGCGCGGTCCTGTGAGGCTCGCCAGCAGGCCCCACAGGGCGGTCATGGCGGCCGTGGTGGCCTTGCCGGTGACCGACCAGGCGGACAGGGTGCGGGCGACCCGGTCGTCCGGGGTGTGCTCCAGGCGGCGGGTGGCGTACACCGGGCTGTAGACGGCAGAGCAGGTGATCACCCCGAGCTCCAGGACCATCACCAGCAGCAGTCCGGGCAGCCCGGGCCCGACGAAGGCCAGCCCGAGGGGCCAGACGGCGCGCAGGGCGCTCGCGGTGCGCAGCACCCGCCACTGCCCGTACCGGGCGACCAGCGGCCGGGCCAGCCGGGCGCCGAGGAGGCCGCCCAGGCAGGGCACGGCGAAGGCGAGGCCGTACTGCCAGGGGGCGAAGCCGAGCGGGCCGAGCATGAGGACGGCCAGCGGTGGTGCGGCGACCATGATCAGGGCGTTGCCCGCGAGGCTGTTGAAGAAGAGGGGCCGCAGGGCCGGGCTGGTGAGGATGTACCGCCAGCCGTCGAGCAGGTCGGCGGCGCGCAGCCGCTGCACGTCCCGCTGTGCGGGGCGCGGCTCGCCGCCGCCGACGGCCCGGATGCCGAGCGCCGACAGCAGGAAGCTGACCGCGTTCGCCGCGACGGTCGCCACCGGCCCGAACAGACCGATCGCGGCGCCGCCGAGGGGCGGGCCGAGGACCAGCGCGGTCCAGTTGGTCGACTCGAACCGGGCGTTCGCGGTGAGCAGCCGGTCGGCCGGGACGAGGGACTTCAGGAAGGCGCCGGAGGCCGCGCCGAAGGTGATGTCGGCAGCCGCGACGACCACCGAGACCAGCAGCAGCTGGCCGACGCCGAGGGCGCCGAGCGCGTAGGCGGCCGGGACGGTGAGCAGTGCGGCGAACCTGATGAGGTCCATCGCCATCATCACCGGCCGCTTGCGCCGGAACTCCACCCACGGCCCGAGCGGCACCGCCGCGATCGCGCCCACGGCCGGCCCGGTCGCCGCGAGCAGCGCCACCTCCGCGGACCCCGCGTGCAGCGCGATGACGGCGATCACCGAGAACACGTCGAAGGCGAGCCAGGTCCCGAGCGCACTCACCGAGTACGCGGCCCACAGCCACCCGAACCGCCGCCCCATGCACAACCTCCCGTTGACCCGGGACATGAAAACGTGCAGGTGGCCGTCGGATCAAACAACCTCCGGGCCCGCTGCCACAACCATCGGTTGTACGGTGTGGAGGTGGACCTCACCGCCGTGCGCACCTTTGTCACCGTCGCCGACTCCGGGCAGTTCCAGGAGGCCGCGGCCGTGCTGGGGGTCACCCAGCAGGCGGTGTCCAAGCGGATCGCGGCGCTGGAGAAGGAGCTGGGGGTGCGGCTGTTCACCCGGACCGCCCGGGGCGCCGAGCCGACCGCCGACGGCCGGGCCTTCCTGCCGCCCGCCCGCGAACTGCTACTGGCCGAGGAGCGGGCGGCCGCCTCGGTACGGCGGGGGCGGCGCCCGCTGCGGGTCGACGTGGTCGGCGCCCGGCTCGCCCCGGCGGCGCTGCTGCGCGGCTTCCACGAGGCGCACCCCGACCTCGCCCTGGACGTCGTCACCCTCTTCGACGTGGAGTCGGCACTGACCGCCCTGCGTTCCGGTGCGATCGACGCGTCGTTCCGGGCGGTCGCCATGCCGGGCCGGCCGCTGCCGAGGGGCGTCGAGGCCGCCCGGGTGTACGACGAGCCGGTCCAGCTCCTCACCGGCCCGGGGCACGCCCTGGCAGGCCGGACCTCGGTCGCGCCCGCGGAGCTCGCCGGGCACCGGATCTGGATCCCGGGGATCGTGGAGGGCACCGAGTGGGCCGCGTACTACGCCTCCCTCGCCGCCGAGTTCGGACTCGCCATCGACTCCTCCGGCCCCAACTTCTCCGGGGCGCTGCAGGACGCGCTCGCGGGCTCCGGCACCCTGGCGACCCTCGTCAGCGAGCAGACCCGGCTGGTCTGGCCGGACGGCCACGACCTGCGCCGGATCCCGCTCCTCGGCCCGACCCCCCTCTACCCCCACTCCCTGCTCTGGGCCACCGCCAACCCGCACCCGGCGCTCACCGCCCTGCGCACCCATCTCACCGAGTCCCGCCCGCCGCGCACCGCCGCCCGGACCTGGACGCCGGGCTGGGCCGAGACCGTGCGTGGCGTCTTCCGTCCTTGACGCCCCTGGGCCATCATGATCGGCCGTCAGCCGTTCGCGATCGGCGAAGAGGTGAGGCACATGGCCAAGCTCCGCATGGGTGAAGGAATTCTCCGTCGCAAACCCATCGAACACATCGAGGAGACCGAGGTCACCGAGGGCGCCCGGCTCGACAGATCGCTCGGGCTGGTGCAGCTGACCGCGATCGGTGTGGGCGGCATCATCGGCGCGGGCATCTTCACCCTCGCCGGCACGGTCGCCAACGAGACGGCCGGTCCCGCCGTCCTGGTCTCGTTCCTCATCGCCGGGGTGGCGAGCGCCTGCGCCGCGCTGTCGTACGCCGAGTTCGCCGGGCTGATCCCGAAGGCGGGGTCGGCGTACACGTACGGCTACGCGGTGCTCGGCGAGTTCGCGGGCTGGTTCATCGGCTGGGACCTGCTCCTGGAGTACACGGCGATCGTGGCGGTGGTCGCGATCGGCATCTCGGGGTACTTCAGCTTCCTGGTCGAGGAGATGGGCGCGAACCTGCCGCACTGGATGCTGGGCGCACCCGGCACCGGCGACGGCCACCGGGTCGACCTGTTCGCCGCCGTGCTCTGTCTTCTCATCGCCTACCTGCTCAACCTCGGCATCCGCAGCGCGGCCCGCTTCGAGACGATCGTGGTGGTGCTCAAGGTGCTGGTGGTACTGCTGGTGATCGGCGTGGGCGTCTTCCACATCAATTCGGCGAACTACCACCCCTTCTTCCCGTTCGGCATCAGCGGCGCGTTCACCGGTGCGGCGACCGTGTTCTTCGCGGTCTTCGGGTACGACGCGATGTCGACGGCGGCCGAGGAGTCGAAGGACGCCCAGCGGCACATGCCGAAGGCGATCATCTACTCGCTGGCGATCTCGATGGTGCTGTACGTGGCGGCCTGCCTGGTCCTGACGGGCATGCAGAACTACAAGGACATCGACCCGGAGAGCGGCTTCTCGACGGCGTTCAAGTCGGTGGGGCTGAGCGGTCTCGCGGACGTGATCGCGGTGGGCGCGATCATCGGCATCCTGACGGTCATGTTCACATTCATGCTGGGTGTGACCCGGGTGTGGTTCAGCATGTCGCGGGACGGGCTGCTGCCCGCGTGGTTCGCGAAGACGCACCCGACGCGGCACGTCCCGACCCGGGTGACCTGGATCGTGGGGGTCGCCTCGGCACTGCTCGCCGGGTTCGTGCCGATCGGCGAGGCGGCCGAACTCACCAACATCGGCATCCTGCTGGCCTTCGTGGTGGTGTGCGCGGCGGTGATCGTGCTGCGCTACCGGCAGCCGGAGCTGCCGCGCACCTTCCGTACGCCGTGGATGCCGTTCGTGCCGGCGCTGGGTGTCGTCTTCTCGATCTGGCTGATCACGTTCCTGAAGTGGGAGACCTGGGTGCGGTTCGCCGTCTGGTTCGTGATCGGCTGCGTGATCTACTTCGGCTACTCGTACAAGAGGTCGCGGCTGGCGGGGCGTTAGAGGGCCCGGAGGAAGTCGAGCAGGAGGGCGTTGAAGACCTCGGGCTTCTCCAGGTTCGGATAGTGGCCGACCCCTTCGACGACCTCGGCGCGGCCGTCCGGGACCTCGCGGGCCAGACGGTCGGCGGCGGCGAGCAGGGCGGTGGGTTCCAGGCCGCCGTTGATCGTGAGGACCGGCACGTCGATCTTGGGCACCCGGGGCCAGGAGCCGGTCACCGGGACATGCCGGTCCGGCTCGCCGGGGGTGTGCTTGGAGATCGTGCGCAGGGCCATCTCCCGCAGCCGGCGCGGGATGTCCGAGTCGAGGTCGGCGACAGCACGGTGCTCGCCGGCCACGCCCCGCAGGAAGACGTCGGCCCAGCCCTCGATGTCGCCGGCGCCCAGGGTACGGGCGTACTCGTCCTGGAGTCCCTTGTGCCAGCAGTCCGTGTACCGGAAGTCGCCGGTCGCCGCACCGCAGGTGACCACCGCGCGGACCAGCTCGGGGTGTTCCAGCACGGTGTCGGTGGCGATCACCCCGCCCATCGAGACGCCGACGAGGACGGCGGGTCCGGCGTCGAGGTGGCGCAGGAGTGCGGCGAGGTCGTCGGCCCAGCGGAACAGCCGGCTCGCGTTGGCGGAGGAGCCGTGGCCGCGTACGTCCGGGGCGATCACCCGGTACTCGGCGGCCAGCGCGGGGATCTGCCGGTACCAGAAGCGGTGGTCGACGTACCCGGAGTGGAGCAGGACCACCGGGTCGCCGGAGCCGGTGTCGAGGTAGGCGAGGTCGCCGTCGGAGGACGGGAAGAAGCGGACGTCCGCAGCACCATTCATGACAACCAAGGTGTCATCTTCGGGAGAGTTTGACAACCTGGTTGTCATGATGGCTTTGACACCTCGGTTGCCATGACGGTGCGGTGCATGATGGCCGGGTGAACGACATCGACAAGCCCCTCGCCCCCGACGAGCTGGGCGAGCGCATCACCGAGGTGTTCGACCTGATCGGCCCGCTCTACCGGCGCGCCTTCCGCAAGGTCGAGCAGGGCGAGCAGATCGAGGGGGCCTCGGTCGGGGTGCGCTCGGTACTGGACCTGCTGCGCCGGTACGAGCCCATGACGGTGCCCCAGATGGGCCGGATCATGGCGCTGAGCCGGCAGTTCGTGCAGCGCACGGTGAACGACGCGGTGGCGCGTGGCTGGGCCGAGGTCACCCCGAACCCCGCGCACCAGCGCTCCTCCCTGATCCGGCTCACGGCCGAGGGGCGGGCGACCATCACCGCGGTCCTCGCCCGCGAGCACGCCCTGAACCGGCAGGTCGGCGGCGACCTGACCGACGCCGAGATCACGGCGTGCGTACGGGTGCTGAAGCAGTTGCTGGTGACGTTCGACCACGTCGACGTGGAGTGACCGCGGCGCGGGGTGACCGCCGCGTGGAGTGACCGCCGCTACTCCCCCATGATCAGCCCGTCCTTGGCGGCCCCGCGGCTGAGCACGACGTCCCGGATGGCGTCCCGGGCGGCCGTGAAGTCGGCCCCCTGGTCGATGGCCGCGTTGAGGTCGACGACCCGGCCGGCGTCGACGTCGTAGACCTGGGGGATGAACTCGGCCTTGGCGACCTCCCAGCGGCCGCCCGGAGCGGTGGGCGGGGTGAAGGTGAAGCGGGCGAGGGTGGACTGGTTGCCGCGCGGGTCCTGCCGGCCCTGGCTGTTGTACATCTCGCCGGCCAGCTGGTCGCCGAGCCCGTAGACCACCCAGGTGCCGTTGACCTTCTCGTACGCCTGCGGGATGTGCGCGTGGGTGCCGAGGATCAGGTCGATGTCGGGGCGGCCGCCGGTGCGCGCCTCGGTGAGCCGTTTGGCGAGGGTGAGCTGCTGCTGGTCGGGGGCGTCCCTGCCCTCGGTGCCCCAGTGCACGGAGACCACGACCACGTCGGCGCCGGCCTGCCGGGCGGCGCGGGCGTCGGCGAGGATGCGGTTCTCGTCGAGGAGGCCGACCGCCCAGGGCTGGCCGGGCGGCAGGGAGTTGCCGTTGACGTCGTAGGTGTAGGAGAGCTGGGCCACCCGGGCACGGCCCGCGTTCATCAGCGTGAGGGTGCCGGCCTCGGCATCGGTGCGGGCGGTGCCGGAGTGCCGCAGGCCCACCCGGTCCAGCGCGTCGAGGGTGCGCTGGATGCCCGCGGTGCCGTCGTCGAGGGCGCGGTCGGAGGCGGTGGAGCAGCCGTCGTAGCCGGTGGCGGCGAGGGCCTCGGCGAGTTGCGGCGGGGAGGTGAGGGCGGTGTGGGCGCCGTCCGTGCCGGTGACGGTCGCCAGGTGACAGAGCGCCAGGTCGGCGTGGGAGACGACGGGTTCGACGCCGGCGAGCATCGGGCGGAAGTCGTAGCCGTTGCCGCCCGCGTCGAAGTTCGCGTGGTCGGTCGCGGACTTCTGCGGCATGACGTCACCGGAGGCGACGAGGGTGAAGCCGGTGGCGGGCACGGCCGGTGCCGGGTTGGGGGGCGGGGCGGCGTTCTCCGCCCGCACGTGGTTCTGACAGGCGGCTGCGGCGGCGAGCAGGGCGGTCAGGGCCAGGGCCGCCTGGCGTCTGCGATTGATCATCAGGAGTACCCCAGAGTCGCAAGCCTTGTCCGATTTACAGATCAATGGGTACGAAGGTGGAGGCAGCCGCAAACAACTCAGGCGTCCCGATTGACCCATCCGGGTCGGGTACGGGGGATGCGGGACCGTTCGTCGCACCGTTCGCCGACGCGATCGACCGTCCGCCGCACATCCCGGTATGCCCCCTGTCCCCCGGCCGGGCCCTGCGATGCCATACGGCCATGACGGCCGGAACCACCCTTCCCCACGGGACGACGACCGCCGAGCACGAGCTCGTCGCGCTCCAGCGCGAGCACGGCCGACCGCTCTTCGCGCTGCTGCTCCGGCTCAGCGACGGGGACCGGCAGCGGGCCGAGGACCTCGTCCAGGAGACCCTCGTGCGCGCCTGGCAGCATCCCGAGGCACTGCGCGCCGACGACTTCGACTCCGTGCTGCCCTGGCTGCTGACGGTCGGCCGGCGGCTCGCCATCGACGCGCGGCGGGCCCGGCAGGCGCGGCCCGCCGAGGTGCACGACGCCGTCCTGGAGAACGCCCGGGCCGCCGGCGACCACGCCGAACGCGCCGCCGCGACGCTCGACGTCCGGGAGGCTGTGAAGACTCTCACCCCCGAACACCGTGAAGTCCTGGTGCTGGTGTATTTCCAAGGGGCGAGTGTTGCGGAAGCCGCCGAGACCCTGGGGATTCCACCCGGTACCGTGAAGTCGCGGGCGTACTACGCGCTGCGCGCCCTGCGCCGGGTTCTGCCCGGTTATGCACCCGACCTGCGATGAAACCGTAAGCCAGGTCAAACCTCGGTAAAGCGCCTTGCTGAGGACCATGTTTGAGCAATCAGCTGTCTTCATCCGTGTTCCGCACCGGGAGAGGGACGGACCCGGGGTCGGGGCCACGCGCGCACCGGAGGAAGGCAGGACGGGATGCTGCACAGAGGTCAAGAGAGCACGGACGGGGCCGGAAGCGGGGAACTGGCGGTCCCGATGGCCTGGTTGTACGCCGAGTACATCGCCGACGAGCTGCTGCGCACCGGCGATCTCATGCCACCGACGTCCTTCGAGTTCCGGGCCGGCCGCGACGCGCTGGCGCTGACCATCTTCCTCTCCGACACGGACGGCGAACTGTCGGGCATCCGGGTCGTGTCCCAGTTGGAGACCTGGCTTTCGCTCACGGCGTACGACCAGCCGTGGCAGGACTGGGTCAGCGAACGTATGGCTGTGGTGACGGCCGAGACGGCCGAGTCGGGCGGGCCGTCACCGGACCTGGACCTGGCCGTGGCCGCCTGGCGCTGGCTGGAGGAGACCGAGCTGCTCGCGCCCGACCTGGACGCGGTGCCGGGGGGCGGTTCGGTGTTCGGCGAGGACGACGGGCCGAAGGTGTGGACCCCCGCCTGGCGGCTCGGTCTGCCCCTGGGGCATCTCGCCATCCATCTTTTTTGATTCAGGACCAATCCGCGGGCCCGGCCGCTCCGAATCCGTTGATTACGATTCTGTACGTGGCTTGAGTGAAACGGCTGCCGACTGCGTACGGGTGGGAGCAAGGAACAACGAGTAACCCCCACCCGCACCCATCGGCACGAGGATTCGGCATGAGGTCCCTGGAAAGGCATCGCGACGTCGGCGCGTACGCGCTCGGCGTGCTGGACGAGGCGGAGGCCTTCCGCTTCGAGGACCATCTCATGGAGTGCCCGAGCTGTACGGCACACGTGACCGAGTTCGGCCCCGCGGCACGGCAGTTGATGCTGTACCGCCGGGCCACGCCGCGCTTCGTGCACCCCATGGCCCAGCCCGGCCCCCGGCTCCTCGACCGGCTGCTCGCCGAGGTCGCGACCCGGCACCGGGCCAAGCGCCGCAAGCTGCTGTACGGCCTGGCCGCCTCGGTGGTGTTCGCGGTCGCCGGCCCCGGCATCGCGACCTACGTCGGCCACGACGCCGCACCGGCCGTGCAGGTCACCGCGGCCACCGACGCGCAGTCCGGCATCTGGGCGCAGGTGAAGTCGGAGGACACGGACTCCGGCAGCACGATCGAACTGCAGGTGAAGGACCCGGACGGGCCGCGCTCCTGCCGGCTGGTCGCCGTCGGCGACGACGGCTCCGAACAGATCGTCACCACCTGGGCGGAGCGCGACCACGACGACCGGGTGAGCACCATGACGGGCGGCTCCTCGATGCACCCCGACGAGATCGACCGCTACGAGGTGCGCAACGCGGACGGGCAGCGCCTGGTGACCCTGGACCCCAAGTGAGAACCGGCTACTTGAGCAGCCGGGACATCCGGCGGTCCGCGAGCGGCTTGCCGCCGGTCTGGCAGGTCGGGCAGTACTGCAGCGAGGAGTCGCTGAAGGAGACCTCGCGGACGGTGTCGCCGCACACCGGGCAGGGCTCGCCGGTCCGGCCGTGGACCCGCAGCCCGCTCTTCTTCTCGGCCTTGAGCCGCCCCGCCGCCAGGCCGTGGGAGCGCTCCACCGCCTCGGTGAGGGTGGTGCGCAGCGCCTCGTACAGCCGGTGCGTCTCCTCGGGCGTCAGGGACGCGGCCAGCTTGAACGGGGACATCTTCGCCGCGTGCAGGATCTCGTCGCTGTAGGCGTTGCCGACCCCGGCGATCAGGCTCTGGTCGCGCAGGGCGCCCTTCAGCTGCCGTCGCTCATCCTTCAGCAAGGCTGCCAGACGGGCCTCGTCGAAATCGTCGGCGAGCGGGTCGGGGCCGAGCCGGGCGATACCGGGGACGTCCTGCGGGTCGCGGACGACGTACACGGCCAGCTTCTTCTGGGTGCCGGCCTCGGTGAGGTCGAAACCCGCACCGGTCTCCAGGGCCGCCCGCAGCGCCAGGGGGCCCTTCCCGGGGCGGGGCAGCCCGTCCGGCAGCCGGTCCTTCCACTGGAGCCAGCCCGCCCGGGCCAGATGGGTCACGAACCGCAGTCCGCGGTCACCCTCGATGTCCAGGAACTTGCCGTGCCGGTGCACGGCGACGACCTCGCTGCCCTCGAAGGCGCCGACCGGGGGGTCGTACGTCTTCAGGACGCTGATGGCGACCGGCAGCACGCGTACGACCTGGCGGCCGACCAGGTTCTCGGTCAGGAAGTCCCTGAGCGCTTCGACCTCGGGCAGTTCGGGCATGCGTCCAGAGTGCCACCCGAGGCTCCCGGGGTCAGGTCCCGTCGGGCTTCTCCGGCATCCGGAACTCGCACCAGACCGCCTTGCCGCCGCCGCGCGCCTCCACGCCCCACACGTCGGCGATCTGGTCGACGAGCAGCAGCCCCCGCCCGGAGACCCCGTCCTCGCCGGCCTCGCGGCGGCGCGGCAGGGCGCTGGAGGAGTCCTCGACCTCGACGCGCAGCCGGCGGTCGCTGCCGCCGAGGACCCGGAGGGTGACGATCGCGGAGCCCTCGGTGTGCATCAGCGCGTTGGTGATCAGTTCGTCGGCGACCAGCTCGATCTCGTCGGCGCGGTCCCCGGCGCCCCAGGCGCGGACGGCGGCGCGGACCATGTGCCGGGCCAGGGTGAGCGCCTCGGGGTCGCCGGAGGCCACGTGCTGCTGGAGGCGGCCGACGGCCTGTGCGGTGTCGGAGCCGCAGCGGCGCAGCAGGAGCAGGGCCACGTCGTCGTCACCGCCCCGCTCGTCGGCGACCTCGATCAGCAGGTCGGCGAGGTCGCGCACGTCCTCCGGCCCCTTGGCGACCTGCTCGGCCAGGGCTCGCATGCCGTCCCCGAGGTCCTCGCCCGGCTGCTCGACGAGCCCGTCGGTGCACAGCAGCAGCGTCTCGCCGGGATCGAGCTCCAGGGTGGAGACCGGGTACTCCAGGCTCTGGAACTCGGCGGACAGGCCGAGCGGCAGCCCGCCCTCGACGGGGACCTTGCGGCAGGCGCCGTCGGCGGCGCGGACCAGCGGGTCGATGTGCCCGGCGCGGACCACCTGGACGACGCCGGTGGCGAGGTCGGCCTCGGCGTACAGGCAGGTGGCGAAGCGGTCGGTGTCGAGCTCGTCGAGGAAGACGGAGGCGCGGGCCATCACGGTGGCCGGGGCGTGCCCCTCGGCGGCGTAGGCGCGCAGCACGATGCGCAGCTGGCCCATGACGGCCGCCGCGTGCGTGTCGTGGCCCTGGACGTCGCCGATGACCGCGCCGACCCGGCCGCCGGGCAGCGGGATGAGGTCGTACCAGTCGCCGCCGATGTCCCGGCCCAGGGAGCCGCCGGCGGCCGCGGAGCGGTAGCGGACGGCGACGTCGGCCCCGGGCACGCTGGGGATGGTGCGCGGCAGCATGGCCTGCTGGAGGCCCTGGGCGAGGTCCTTCTCCTGCTCGAAGAGCATGGCCCGCTGCAGGCTCTGCGCGATGCTGCTGCCGAGTGCGACCAGGACGGCGCGTTCCTCGCTGGAGAAGCCGAGCCGGTCGTTGTAGAGCAGGCCCATGGCGCCGATCGGGCGGGCCTGGGCGATCAGCGGCAGATAGGCGGCCGAGGTGATGTGCAGGTCGGTGATGTGCGGCCACAGGATCGGGTAGCCCTCGGCGAACTCCTCCGGTGACTCGATGAAGCATGGGCTGAGGGTCCGCACCACCTCGCCCATCGGGTACGGCTCCTCTATCCGGGTGATCCGGGTGCCGGGCACGAAGCTGCCTTCCGGTCCCTCGGCGACCAGCCGGATCCGGCCGGCCTCCACCAGGCCCATCACCAGGCTGGTGGCGCCCAGGTTGGGGACGCCGTGGGTGTCCTTGAGGACGTCGATGACCTCCTGGACGCTGCTGGCGTGGGCGAGCGCGGCGGTGACCGCCTGGACGACGCCGGTCTGCCGGCGCAGCGCCTGCCCCTGGGCGTCCCGCAGGTTCCGGGCCTCGCTGTCCTCCAGCTCCTGGGTGGCGTCCCGGACGATCCCGACGACCCGGCGCGGGCGGCCCGTCTCGTCGCGCCGGATGTAGCCCTGGGTGTGGGTCCAGCGCGAGGTGCCGTCGCGGCGCCGGATGCGGAAGTACGTCCCGTAGTTCTCGCTGCCGTCCTTGATGGCCTGGGACACCACCGCGTCCAGCCTGCTGGACTCGGCCGGGGGAACCCGGGCGGCGAGGGTCTCGGGGCGGCCGTCGTACTCCTCGGGGGTCAGGTCGAACACCTCGTACGCCTGGGTGTCCATGTGGAACAGGCCGGCGTCGAGGTCCCAGTCGAAGGTGCCCATCCGGTTGAGCGCCAGGATCGGGTGGTCCGGGTGAGCGGGCCAGTCGTCCGGGAGTGACGGAGCGCTCGCTCCCCGATCAGCCATGGGGCCACCATGCCAGGGGAACCCCTTACGGGCAATTTCTCCCCTATTGTCTGCTTCACTCGCTCGGGTTACGCAAGCGGGGAGGCGCGGTACACAGGGTGACAGGCCCCTGCCGATCCGGGGGGGGCGGCATCATGGAGAGAGGCAGGAGCGCACGGCCGTGGACTGGTTCACCGAACCCGGGTACTGGGTGAGCCGGCTGGTCTTCCAGCGGGCTCTGGCCGGCGTGTACCTCGTCGCGTTCCTGACGGCGGCGCTGCAGTTCCGGGCCCTGCTCGGCGAGCGCGGGATGCTGCCGATCCCGCGGTTCGTGGCCCGCGTCCCCTTCCGGCGGGCGCCGAGCCTGTTCCATCTGCGCTACTCGGACCGTCTCTTCGCGGGCTGCGCCTGGGCGGGCTGCGCGGTGTCGGCGGCGCTGCTGGCGGGAGCGGACTCCGAACTCCCGCTGTGGGCCGGGATGGTGCTGTGGCTGGTCCCCTGGGCGCTGTACCTCTCGATCGTCAACGTCGGCCAGACCTGGTACGCGTTCGGCTGGGAGTCGCTGCTCCTGGAGACCGGTTTCCTGGCCGTCTTCCTGGGCAACGACGAGGTGGCCCCGCCGGTCGTCGTGCTCTTCCTGCTGCGCTGGATCCTGTTCCGGGTGGAGTTCGGGGCGGGCCTGATCAAGATGCGCGGGGACGCCTGCTGGCGCAAGCTCACCTGCCTGCACTACCACCACGAGACCCAGCCGATGCCGGGCCCGCTGAGCTGGTTCTTCCACCACCTGCCCGGGCCGGTGCACAAGGCGGAGGTGGCCGCGAACCACGTCACCCAGCTCGTCGTCCCCGTCCTGCTGTTCACCCCCCAGCCGATCGCGACGGCGGCCGCGTCCCTGATGATCCTCACCCAGCTGTGGCTGGTGGTCTCCGGCAACTTCTCCTGGCTGAACTGGATCACCATCGTGCTGGCCCTGTCGGCGCTCCGCCTCCCCACGGACCGTCGTGCGGCACCTCCCACCCCGCTCTGGTACGAGGTGGTCGTCCTCGCCGTGACCGCGCTGCTCCTCTTCCTGAGCTACCGCCCGGTGGTGAACATGGTCTCCCGCCGCCAGGTCATGAACCGCTCCTTCGACCCGCTCCACCTGGTCAACACCTACGGCGCGTTCGGCAGCGTCAGCCGGGTGCGGTACGAGGTGGTGGTCGAGGGCACGCTGGACGGCACCGCGCGCGAGGACGCGGACTGGCGGGAGTACGAGTTCAGGGGCAAGCCGGGCGATCCCCGGCACTGGCCGCGACAGTTCGCGCCCTACCACCTCCGCCTGGACTGGCTGATGTGGTTCGCCGCCCTGTCCCCCGCGTACGCCGGGGACTGGTTCGGCGGCCTGGTGGAACGCCTCCTGGAGAACGACCGCGACACGCTGCGGCTGCTGCGCCGCTCCCCCTTCCCGCCCGACCAGCCCCCGCGCTTCGTCCGCGCCCGCCTCTTCCGCTACCGCTACACCAGCTGGCGGGAGCTTCGGGAGACGGGCGCGTGCTGGGAGCGGACCTATGTGCGGGAGTTCCTGCCGCCGACCCGGCTGGCGGGCGCGGCTCAGAGGTCGTAGACGCGGGTGGCGGTGGTCTCGAAGACGGCGGTGCGGTCGGCGGGGCCGATCAACCGGGTCGCCGCGTCGAAGACTTCGCCGTAGGTCCCGGCCAGGACGCACACCGGCCAGTCCGAGCCGAACATCAGGCGGTCCGGGCCGAAGGCGTCCAGGACCGTCTCGGCGTACGGGCGCAGGTCGTCGACGGTCCAGGAGGCGGGGTCGGCCTCCGTGACCATGCCGGAGAGCTTGCAGACGGTGTTGGGCCGGGCGGCGAGGGTGCGGACGGCGGTGGCCCAGGGTTCGAGGGTGCCGGACGCGATGGGGGGCTTGCCCAGGTGGTCGAGGACGAAGGTGAGGTCCGGGTGGGACTCGGCGGCCTTGACGGCGGCCGGGAGCTGGTGGGCCTGGACGATGAGGTCGTAGACGAGGCCCGCGTCCGCGAGCGCGGCCAGGCCCCGGGCGACGTCCGGGCGCAGCAGCCACTCCGGGTCGGGTTCGCCCTGCACCTGGTGGCGGATGCCCTTCAGGTAGGAGCCGCCGGGGAGTTCGCGCAGGCGGGCGAGTTCGTCGGCGACGTCCGCGCGGGTCAGGTCGGTCCAGCCGACGACTCCGGCGACCAGGTCGTGGGCGTCGGCGAGGGCGAGGAACTCGGGGGTCTCCTCGGGGACGGTGATCGTCTGGACGAGCACCGTGCGGGTGACCCCGGCCGCCGCCGCCTCGGGTTCGAGGTCCTCGACGGTGAAGTTCCTTCTGAGCGGCTGGAGTTCGGGTCCGGTGATCCAGTCCTGGTCCCGTACCGAGAGGTCCCAGACGTGGTGGTGGGCGTCGATCGTCATGGCAGCTCCCATACGACGGGCAGGCCGGCCTCCGAGCCCGCCTCGGAGTAGTCATGGACGACGTCGAGCAGCTCGGCCATCCGGGCCTGCCAGGCCACGTTGACCGGAAGCTTCTCCAACTCGGCGAGGAGCCGGCCGTAGTCGGCGCAGTCCAGGACGTGGAAGAGGTCGGTTCCGCTGCGCCAGATGGTCCAGGAGGTGGCCCCGGCGGCGCGGATGGCGTCGGTGAGTTCGGCGGGGACCTCGCGGTGCGCGGCCTCGTACGCGGGGATGCGGTCGGCCCGGACCCTGGTGTGCAGGGCGACTCTCATGACCGGTCCTCCGTGGGTACGGGGGCGTCGGCCGGCAGCAGGCCGGTGGCGTGCAGCTCCTGCCAGAAGGCGGCGGGGACGTGCGTGGCGAACTGCTCCGCCCCGTCCGCGATCTCGGCCGCCGAGCGGGCGCCGACCAGGACGCTCGCCACGGCCGGGTGGGCCGCGCAGAAGGCGAGGGCGGCGGCGCGCAGGGTGGTCCCGTGCTGTTCCGCGAGCGCCTTGAGACGCAGGGCACGGGACAGCAACTCGTGGGAGACCTGGGCGTAGTTGTAGGTGGCGTCCGGCTTCGGGTCGGCCAGCAGACCGGAGTTGAAGGCGCCGCCGATCACCACCGAGGTGCCGCGCTCCTCGGCCGCGGGGAGGAGGTCGGCGAGGGCGCTCTGGTCGAGGAGGGTGTAGCGGCCCGCGCACAGCACCACGTCGACGTCGGTGTCGCGCACGAACCGGGTGAGCATGGCCGTCTGGTTCATGCCGGCGCCGATCGCGCCCACGATCCCCTCGGCGCGGAGCTTCTCCAGGGCCGGGTAGCCCTCGCGGAAGGCCTCTTCGGCGTGGTCGTCGGGGTCGTGCAGGTAGACGACGTCGACCCGGTCGAGGCCGAGCCGCTCCAGGCTGGCCTCCAGGGTGCGGCGGATGCCGTCGGCGGTGAAGTCCCAGACCCGGCGCAGGGTGTCGGGCACGGCGAAGCCGTGGGCGAGGTCGTCGCCGTCGCCGGGGCCCGGCTCCAGTCGGCGGCCGGCCTTCGTGGAGAGGGTGTACGCGTCCCGGTCGTACTGCCGGAGGGCCTCGCCCAGCCGCCGTTCCGACAGCCCCAGGCCGTAGTGCGGGGCGGTGTCGAAGTAGCGGATGCCCTGCTGCCAGGCGGCCGTGACGGTGTCGTACGCCTGCTGGTCGGGGAGTTCGGTGTACAGGTTGCCGATCACGGCGGCGCCGAGGCCCAGCGGGCTGACCCGGACGCCGCTGCGGCCGAGCGCGTTCACTGGCCCACCGGCCGCAGCCTGAGGCCCTGCATGCCGCCGTCGACGGCGAGGGAGGTGCCGGTGGTGGCACCGGACAGGGGGCTCGCCAGGTAGGCGATGGCACCGGCGACCTCGGCGGCGGAGACCAGGCGTCCGGAGGGCTGGCGGGCCTCCAGGGCGGCGCGCTCGGCGGCCGGGTCGGACGCCCGGTCCAGGAGGCGGCCGATCCACGGGGTGTCCGCCGTGCCGGGGTTGACGCAGTTGACGCGGACGCCCTCGCGGACGTGGTCGGCGGCCATGGCCAGCGTCAGGGAGTACACGGCGCCCTTGGTGGCGCTGTACAGGGCGCGCTGCGGCAGGCCCGCGGTGGCGGCGATGGAGCAGGTGTTGACGATCGCCGCGTGCTCCGAGCGGCGCAGGTGCGGCAGGGCGGCGCGGGCGGCGCGGACCATGCCGAGGACGTTGACGTCGAAGACGCGGCGCCACTCGTCGTCGTCGTTGTCCTCGACCGTGCCCTGGGCGCCGATGCCCGCGTTGTTGACGAGGACGTCGAGGCCGCCGAGGGCCTCGACGGCGCTCTCCACGGCCGTCCGCACGGAGGCGTCGTCGGTGACGTCGGCCCGGAAGCCCAGCAGCGGCTTCTCGACGGCGGACGGGTCGAGGTCGAGGACGGCCACCTGGGCGCCGCGCTCGGCGAGCAGTTCGGCGGTGGCCCGCCCGATCCCGGAGGCGCCGCCGGTGACCAGGGCCCTCAGACCCTCGAAGTCGGTCATGCCGCCTGTCCCTTCTGTGTTGCGGGGTCGGCGGCCCAGAAGGTGCCGCCGGGATAGGTGTACTCCGCGACGGACTCCGGTCGCATGGCGGCCGAGAAGCCCGGTGCGGTGGGTGCCGTGTAGTGACCTTCGCGGATCACCACCGGATCGAGGAAGTGGTCGTGCAGATGGTCGACATACTCGATGACCCGGTCCTCGGTGGTGCCGGAGACCGCCAGGTAGTCGAACATCGAGAGGTGCTGGACGAGTTCGCACAGTCCGACACCGCCCGCGTGCGGGCAGACCGGGACGCCGAACTTCGCGGCCAGCAGCAGGATGGCGAGGTTCTCGTTGACTCCGGCGACCCGGGCCGCGTCGATCTGGAGGATGTCGAGGGCGCCGGCCTGGAGCAGCTGCTTGAAGACGATCCGGTTCTGGACGTGCTCGCCGGTGGCGACCTTGACCGGGGCGACCGCCCGGCGGATCGCCGCGTGGCCGAGGATGTCGTCGGGGCTGGTGGGCTCCTCGATCCAGTACGGGTCGAACCCGGCGAGGGCCTTGGTCCAGCGGATCGCCTCGTCGACGTTCCAGCGCTGGTTGGCGTCGACGGCCATCCGGATGTCCGGGCCGACGACCGCGCGGGCGACCCGGCAGCGCCGGATGTCGTCCTCCAGGTCGGCGCCGACCTTCAGCTTGATCTGCCGGAAGCCGTCGGCGACCGCCTGGGCGGCGAGCCGGGTGAGCTTCTCGTCGTCGTAGCCGAGCCAGCCGGCCGAGGTGGTGTAGGCGGGGAAGCCGCGCTCGAGGAGGCGGGCCCGCCGCTCCTCGGCGCCTTCCCGGCCCTGCTGGAGGATGGCGAGGGCCTCCTCCGGGGTGAGGGCGTCGGTGAGGTAGCGGAAGTCGATCTGGCGGACGATCCACTCGGGCTCGGCGTCGGCGAGCAGCTGCCACAGCGGCTTGCCGGCGCGGCGGGCGGCGAGGTCCCAGACGGCGTTGACCACCGCGCCGATCGCCATGTGCATCACGCCCTTCTCGGGGCCGAGCCAGCGCAGCTGACTGTCGCCGATCAGGTCCCGGTAGAGGGATCCGGGGTCGTCGCAGACCTCGTCGACCGGGCGGCCGAGCACATGGTTCCGCAGCGCGTCGATCGCGGCGACCTGGACGTCGTTGCCCCGCCCGATGGTGAACGTGAACCCGTGCCCCTCGTGGCCGTCGCCCGCGTCGGTGCGCAGCACGACATAGGCCGCCGAGTAGTCGGGGTCCGGGTTCATCGCGTCGGAGCCGTCGAGCTCGCGCGAGGTGGGGAAGCGGATGTCGTGGGTGTCGACCGCGGTGATGCGGGCGGTGCTCGGGGACACGGATTGCCTTTCCGTCGGGGGGAGTGCGGGAGCGGGCCGGTCAGTCCTGGGCCCGTCCCGTGGTGACACGGGCGATCATGAGGGCGACCAGGATGATGCCGCCGTAGATGGCCTGGATCCAGAACGACGGCACCTGCGCCAGGGTGAGCAGGTTCTGCACGACACCCAGAAGGAGTACGCCGGTCAGGGCGCCGAACATGGTGCCCTTGCCGCCGTCCAGGCTGATGCCGCCGATCACCGCCGCGGCGAAGACCGTGAAGATCATGTTGTTGCCCTGGTTGGCGCTGATCGCGCCCACGTACCCGGTCTGCATGATCCCGCCGACGGAGGCGAGGACCCCGGCCACCACGAACACCCCGAGCATCACCCGGTCGACGCGGATACCGGCGGCCCGGGCCGCGTCGGCGTTGCCTCCGATGGCGTACAGGGCGCGGCCGACCCGGTGGTACTTCAGCACGAGCCCGGTGACCGCGAAGGCGACCGCGGCCAGCCACACCGACATGGGGACGCTGAGGAAGGTGGTGGTGGCCAGGGTGAAGAAGCTGTCGGGCATCCCGAACAGGGTCTTGCCCTTGGTGGCGCCGACCAGCACACCGCGCAGCACGATCAGCATCGCCAGCGTCACGATGAACGCGTTGAGCTTGAACTTGACGACCAGGATCCCGTTGAAGGCACCGACGGCCGCGCCCACGACCAGGATCGCCACCATGGCGAGGGCGGCCGGGAACTCCGTGCCCCAGCCGGACTCGGCCGACGGCAGCACCAGCAGGGCACCCACGGCGGGGGCGATGCCGACGACCGACTCCAGGGAGAGGTCGAACTTGCCGGTGATCAGGACCAGCGACTCGGCGAGCACCACCATCGCGAGGGCGGCGGAGGCACCCAGGATGGAGATCAGGTTGCGTTCGGTGAGGAACGAGTCGTTGACCACCGCACCGAGCACCATGAGCAGCAACAGGGCGGGAACGAGGGCGAGTTCACGGGCGCGGCGCAGAATGACGGTGCGGGCCGCGCGCGGGTCCGGGGAGCGCACCGGGGTGAGCGGCGGGGCCTTGGTCTCAGCCATGGTCCACTCCTTCGGGCATGGAGTCCACTCCTTCTATGGAGGCGATCAGCTCGTGGTCGTGCCAGCCGGCCGGGTGTTCGGCGACGATCCGGCCGTGGAAGAGGACAAGGACGCGGTCGCAGCGGCGCAGGTCGTCGAGTTCGTCGGAGACGACCAGCACGGCGGTGCCGTCCTCACGGGCGCTGTCCACGCGGGCCAGCAGCGACTCCTTGGACTTCACGTCGACGCCCGCGGTGGGGTTGACCAGCACCAGCAGCCGCGGTTCCGAGGCGAGGGCGCGGGCCATGACGACCTTCTGCGCGTTGCCGCCGGACAGGTCGGAGACGGGCTGGTCGGGGCCCTCGGCATGGATGTCGAGGCGCTCGATCAGCCCGGTGGCGAAGCCGCGCTTGCGGTCGGTGCCGACGAAACCGCCGCGGCCGAGCCGGTCAAGCACGGTCATGGTGGCGTTGTCGCCGATGCTCATGCCGGGGACGAGTCCCTGTTCGTGCCGGTCGCGGGGCACGAAGCCGACGCCCGCTCGGAGCGCGGCCCGCACGTCGCCGAACGGCAGCTGCTTCTGCTCCAGTTGCGCGGTCCCGCCGGTCGGGGTGCGCAACCCGGCGATGGTCTCGGCGAGTTCGATCTTGCCGCTGCCGCTGGTGCCGGCGAGGCCGACGACCTCGCCGCTGCGGACGGTGAGGTCGATGAGGTCGTACGACTCGGACGTGAGGCCGCTGGTGCGGAGGACGACGGGTGCCTCGGCGGGCACCGCGTCCCGCGGTCCCTGCTGCTGCCCGGTCACCGCCTCCCCCGCCATCGCCTCCACCAGGGCGGCCCTGGGCAGGTCGGCGACGGGGGCGGTGATGATCCAGCGGGCGTCGCGGAGCACGGTGACGGTCTGGCAGACCTCGTAGACCTCCTGGAGGTGGTGCGAGATGAACAGGAAGGTCACGCCCGAGTCCTGCAGCGCCCGCATCCGGCTGAACAACCGCTCGATCTCCCGGTTGTCGAGCTGGGCGGTCGGCTCGTCGAGGACGATGAACCGCGCGCCGAAGCTCAACGCCCGTGCGATCTCGACCATTTGACGGTCCTCGACCTTGAGGTCGGCGGTGCGCGCCTCGGGGTCGACGTGCACGTCCCAGGTGTCGAGGAGCGCGGCCGCCTCGCCGCGCAGCCGGCGCCAGCTGATGAACCCGCGGTGCAGGGGCTGCCGGTTGATGAAGAGGTTCTCGGCGACCGTCAGCTCCGGTACGACGGTCGGCTTCTGGTAGACGCAGGCCACCTTGCGCCGCCAGGCGTCCCGGTCACCGAGCGCGGGCGCGGGTTCGCCGTCGAAGCGGACGGTGCCCTCGTCCGGGGCCTGGAGGCCGGTCAGGACGTTGACCAGGGTGGACTTGCCGGCGCCGTTGCGGCCGACGAGGGCATGGGACTCGCCCGGCAGGACGGTGAGCCGGCCGTCGGCGAGGGCGACGGTGGGGCCGTACCGCTTGACGACGTCCCGGGCCTCAACGAGTGGCGTGATCATTTGACCGTGTTGCCCCACAGCTTCGGGTCGTCCACGTTGTCCTTGGTGACCAGGGGCGCCGGGAGCTGGTCCTCCAGGATCCCGCTGGACAGCTTGACGATCGTGGAGTCGTGGTCGGTCGGACCCGGCTTGAACGTCTTTCCCTCCATCGCCGCCTTGATGTAGTACATGCCGTACTTGGCGTAGGCGTCGGCGGGCTGGGAGACGGTCGCGTCGATCTGGCCCTTGCGGATGGCGTCGAACTCCTGCGGGATGCCGTCGTTGGAGACGATCACTATGTGCCCGCTCTGCCCGGCCGTCTTGAGCATGCCCTTGGACTTCAGGGTCTGCAGGGTCGGCGCGAGGTAGACGCCGCCGGCCTGCATGTAGATGCCCTTGATGTCGGGGTTGGCGTTGAGCAGGGTGCCCAGCTGGGCGGCGGCCGTGTCGGACTCCCACTTGGCGGGGATCTCCAGGACCTTGAGCTTCGGGTACTTCTTCTTCACGCAGGAGCGGAACGCCTCGGAGCGGTCCCGGCCGTTGACCGAGGCCAGGTCGCCCATGATCTGCACGACCTTGCCGCTGGTGACGTGCTGGCCGAGGTAGTCGCAGGCCTTCTCGCCGTAGGCGACGTTGTCGGCGCGGACCACCATGGCGACCTTGCCCTTGTCGGGCGCGACGTCCACGGCGACCACCGGCACGCCCTTGCGCTCGGCCTGGTCGAGGCCCGCCTCGATGGCGGCGCTGTCCAGCGGGGCCACGACCAGCCCCTTCACGCCCTGGTTCAGCTCGTTGTTGATGTCGGTGATCTGCTGCGAGGGGTCACTGTTGGAGTTGACCGTCTTCAGCGCGTCCACGCCCTCGGTCGTCGCCATCTTGGGCACATAGTCGTTGTACGACTGCCAGAACGGCGAGGTCAGCAGGGGCAGGATCACCCCGACCTTGCCGGTGCCGCCGCCTCCGGCACTGCCGCTGCCGGTGTCCTTCGTGCTGCCGCAGGCGGCGAGCAGGAGCGAGGCTCCGACGGCCACGGCCGTCGCGGCGATGATCCGGGACCTGTTCCGCTTCCTCAGTGTTCTGCCGGGCATCTTGGCAGCTCCTCATCGAGCGTGTTCGAGCAGATGCCCGCATACTTATCAGACCACTCGGCGGATTCAACACCCCGCGGACGCTTATTTTCCGTCGATGAACCGTCGAACGAGCCATAGTGGTCGGACCACCTCGCTGGTTAGACTTCGGCGCACCGGGCGACAGGAGGAGCGGTGTGGACGAGACGGCGCCACAGAAGGGCACGGTGACGCAGCGCGCCATCGAGCGGATCAAGGCGATGATCGGGGAGGGCCGCCTGGAGCCGGGCCAGCGGCTGCCGACGGAACGGGATCTCGCCGCCCAGCTGGGCATGTCCCGCAGTTCCATGCGCGAGGCGATCCGCGCGCTGACGGTGCTGGGCGTCCTGGAGGCCCGGCACGGCTCCGGCATCTACGTCACCCAGCTGGAGGCGGGTGACCTGCTGGAGACGTTCGGTGTGGTCGCCGACCTGTCCCGCGGGCCGCAGCTGGTGGAGCTGCTGGAGGTGCGGCGGGTCCTTGAGTCGACGGCGACGGCGCTGGCCGCTGCGCGGATCACGGCCGATCAGCTGGCCGAGGTGGAGAAGCACCTCACGGCGATGAACGCGACGGACGATCCCGAGGAGATCCTCGCGCACGACCTCGCGTTCCACCGGGTGATCGCGGGGGCCGCGGGGAACGACACGATGGCCGCGATTTTGGAGGGGCTGTCGTCGCGGACGTTCCGGGCGCGGGTGTGGCGGGGGTACGAGGAGGAGGGGGCGTTCGACAGGACGCGGCGGGAGCACGCCGCCATCCACCGGGCGTTGGTGGCCCGGGATCCGGAGGCGGCGCGCTCGGCGGCGGCTGCGCATGTGGGTGAAGTGGAGGAATGGCTGCGCGCGCAGCTCGGCACCTGAGCGGACCCGGCGAAGTCCGCTGCGGTTCGGCAGGGCCCCGAAGGGGCGCTCAGGCTCGCCGGAGTCGCAAAGTCACCAACTCGAACGGGCGCAGGCGCAGTCCAACACTGTTGCCGACATGCTCCGGCGCGTCGGGGAGGGGGCGCTCCAAGAGGTCCGTCGCCGTGACATCCGCGACCTCGAAGCCCGCGGTCAACGAAGCTCGGGCCCTGCCCCCATGCGCCTCGTGGAAGCGGACCACCACGTCGCCGCTGCCGTCGTCCGCCAGCTTCACCGCCGTGATGACGACCGCCTCGTTGTCCACCGTCACCAGCGGAGCCACCTCCCGCGCTCCCGTCACCCGCCGCTCCGCCAGATTGATCCGCCAGCCCTCCCGGACCGCGTCCGCGATTCCCGCGCCCGGTACCAGGGCGTGCCGGAAGCGGTGGATGCCCTGGTCGGTCTCGGGGTCGGGGAAGCGGGGGGCGCGCAGCAGTGAGACGCGGACCGTGGTCGTCGTGCCCTGGTCGCCGTCCGTGCGGACGCTGCGCGTGACGTCGTGGCCGTAGGTCGAGTCGTTGACGATCGCCACGCCCCAGCCCGGCTCCTCCAGCTGGACGAAGCGGTGGTTGCAGGCCTCGAACTTCGCCGCCTCCCAAGAGGTGTTGGTGTGGGTCGGGCGGTGGAAGTGCCCGAACTGGGTCTCGGCCGCGTACCGTTCCGCGTGCACGTCCAGGGGGAAGGCCAGCTTCAGGAACTTCTCGGTCTCGTGCCAGTCCACCTCCGTGTCGATCAGCAGCCGACGCTCCCCCGGTGGCAGGGACAGCACCTGGGTGACCCGGGACGAGCCGAAGGACCGTACGATCCGGACACCCTCCTCGCCGGCCGTCAGCTCGTCGGTCTGCGTGAGGTCCGTGACCGCGTTGCGGTAGAAGGCGTCGACGTCCCAGGCGTCCCACATGTTCGGGAAGTCCGGGTGGAGCTGGAGCAGGTTGGCGGCCGTGCCGGGGGCGACGGTCTCGCGGTCGGCGTCGAGGTCGTAGGCGGACACGACGAGGCCGCGGGCGTCGATCTCGATGCGCAGGAGGCCGTTGGAGAGGATGTGTCCGCCCTCGGGCCGGTCCGACACGGTCACCTCGCCGGACGGCTGTTGCTGCGCCGCGCCCCCGGCGGGGACGCCGCCCCGGCTGTGCGGTGCCGCGTTGAACAGCAGCGGCCGGTCGCCCTCCCCCGCCAGGGCACGCTGGGCCCCGTCGATGATCCGGTCGAGGTCGGTCGCGAGCCGCTGGTAGGTCGCCCTCGCCTCCCGGTGCACCCAGGCGATCGACGAACCCGGCAGGATGTCGTGGAACTGGTGGAGCAGGACCGTCTTCCAGATCCGGTCCAACTCCTCGTAGGGGTAGGGGAATCCGGTGCGTACGGCCGCCGTCGCCGCCCACAGTTCGGCCTCGCGCAGGAGGTGTTCGCTGCGCCGGTTGCCCTGTTTGGTCTTCGCCTGGCTGGTGAGGGTGGCGCGGTGCAGCTCCAGGTAGAGCTCGCCGACCCAGACGGGCGCGTCCGGGTATTCGGCCTCGGCCTTGTCGAAGAACTGCTCCGGGGTCTCCCAGACGACCGTCGGTGAGCCCTCCAGGTCGCGTACCCGGGCCGCCTTGGCGACCATCTCCCGGGTCGTGCCGCCGCCTCCGTCGCCCCAGCCGGTGGGGGCGAGGGAGTGCCGGGCCCGGCCCTTGTCCTTGAAGTTGCGGGCCGCGTGGGCGAGTTCGCTGCCCTTCATGGAGCAGTTGTAGGTGTCGACGGGCGGGAAGTGGGTGAAGATGCGGGTGCCGTCGATGCCCTCCCACTGGAAGGTGTGGTGCGGGAACTTGTTCGTCTGGGACCAGGAGATCTTCTGGGTGAGGAGGCGGGTCGAGCCCGCCGCTCTGATGATCTGCGGGAGCCCGGCGGCGAAGCCGAAGGTGTCGGGCAGCCACGCCTCGTCGTTCTCGATGCCGAACTCGTCGAGGAAGAACCGCTTCCCGTGCACGAACTGACGGGCCATCGCCTCCGAACCCGGCATGTTGGTGTCCGACTCGACCCACATCCCGCCGGCCGGCACGAACCGCCCCTCGGCGACCGCCTTCTTCACCCGCGCCCACACCTCGGGCCGGTGCTCCTTCACCCACGCCCACTGCTGGGCCTGGGACATGGCGAACACGAACTCGGGCTCGTCCTCGATGAGGGCGGTCATGTTGGCCGTGGTGCGGGCCACCTTGCGCACGGTCTCGCGCAGCGGCCACAGCCACGCCGAGTCGATGTGCGCGTGCCCGACCGCGCTGATCCGGTGCGCGGAGGGTACGGCGGGGGTGGAGAGGACCTCGGCGAGACACGAACGGGCGCGGGCCGCCGTGCCGTTCACGTCCTGCAGGTCGACCGCGTCCAGGGCCCGCTCGACCGCGCGCAGGATCTCGTGGCGGCGGTGCGCGTCGGCCGGCAGCTCGGTCATCAGCTCGCCGAGCACCTCCAGGTCGATCACCAGGTTCCACACGGTCTCGTCGAAGACGGCGAGGTCCATCCGGGTGAGCGTGTACTGCGGTTCGTGCCCGGCGGTGTCCTTGTCGCCGAGCCAGGTGGGCCGGAACGGGTGGTAGTCGAGGATGACGGGGTTGGAGGCGGCCTCGACGTGCAGCCGGACCTGTTCGCCGCCCTCGACGGGGGCGCCGACGCGGACCCACTGGTTGCGCGGGTTGAGGCCCTTCACCGGGGTGCCGTCGGGGCGGTAGACCAGGCCCTCGCACTGGAATCCGGGCATGTTCTCGTCGAAGCCGAGGTCGAGGAGGGCCTCTACGGTCCGTCCGGCCCACCCCTCGGGGACGGTTCCGGTCACCCGGAACCAGCTGGTGCCCCACGGAGCACCCCACCGGGCGCCCACCGCGATCGGCTCGGGCTCGGCCGCGAGCCCCTCGTCGACCGGCACGGGCTCGCCGGGCGCGTGCCACACCGCGACGTCGAGCGGCACGGACTCGGGGTACACGGCGGGGCGGATGCGCTCGTCGAGGACGCGCCTCAGGCGGGCTTCGACCAGGCTGCGGTCGTCATGCATGTGGGGTGCTCCGTTTGTTGGTTACCGGTTACCAGGTGTGCGTGACGGTGGCGGGATCCGACGAGGTGTACAGCTCCCCTACGGCACGCACTTCGAACCGTGCCGTCGCCTCGCCCTGCTCCGGCTGGAGGCCGGTCAGGAAATAGGCCCGCTGGCCGGTGGCGCCGAGGAAGCGCCGGGTGCCGTCGGGGAGGAGGCGGTGCAGGGTGTAGTGGCGCACAGCGCCGGGGGCGGCGTCCCAGGCGAGGCGCAGGTTTCCGCCGTCGGCCGCCGTGATCTGCGGGTCGGCGGGAGCCGCGGGGGTGCTCGTCCCCTCACGTACGGCGATTCCGCCGAGCCGCCACCGGACCGGCCCGTCGGTCGCCGTGAGGCGGACACCGAGGGCGTGGACCGTGCCGGGGAGACCGCTCAGCGGGACGGCCGCGGTCAACCAGCCGTCGCCGGAGTCCACCGGCAGATAGGTGTACGGCGGTGCCGTGCCGGCGCTGCCCGGCTCGGCGGTGGCGATGGCCAGCTCGACGTCCACGCCTCCAGCGTCGGTCCGGTACGTCAGCTCGACAACCGTCTGTGCCGTGATCGGGAGCTGCGTCGCGTAGAGGTCCAGCACCACGGGCTGGTCGAGGGCGCCGTCCACCAGCACGCTGCTGCCGCCCCGCCAGGCGTCCGCGAAGTCGAGGGTCACGGTCGGTCGGGTACCCGTCGTCCGTACCGCCCAGCGCCGGGACGGGAGCCGGTCCTGCAGGCCGAGGTGGTTCCAGGCCGTGTCCGAGGCGACCTCGCCGTCCTCGTACCAGCGCAGCCCGTGCCCGGTGTTGAAGACGCTCGCGAACGGGACCGCCGTCACCGTCGACCGGTCCGCCACCGACACGGCCGGCGCCCGCCAGGGGTCCGTGCTGTCGGGTCGGGACGGGTCCAGTGACCGGCCGGTCCAGAAGCGGTCGTCGGCGGCGTGGAAGTCGCCGGGGGTGCGGCTCGCGGGCAGGTGGTTGCGGGTCCACTCGGGCCGGTAGAAGCCGATGGACGTGATGTGCGCGGAGCCGCTCGGGACCATCGCGTCCCAGTTCACGGAGGTGTTGGAGCCGTTGGACTCCACGTCGACCCCGGCCCACAACTCGTAGCGGCTGCGGCCGAGTTGCACCGCCTTCGTGCCCGAGGAGGCGAGGGTCGAGGCGCTCCACCGGAAGTCGACGAACATGTCGTCGGCGGTCTGGAAGAAGGCCTGGTTCTGGCTGTTCAGCGCGCCCTGCCAGCTGACCGTGCCGTTGACGGTCATCGCGTCGTACCAGGTGACCCGCTGGCCCTGGGCCGCGGCCAGAGACTTGAGCTCGGTGAGGAAGCCGAGCATGGCGGTGCCGAGGGCGGTGTTGCCGCCGCCGGTCTCGGCGTTCACGAACCAGCCGTCGAAGCCGTAGGCGGCGGCCAGGGCGACGAGCTGGGCCGCAAGGGGGTAGTGCCCGGCGGTGTCCGTCTGGGCCAGGTCGCGGGTCCACTGGAGCTGGCCGCCGTAGGCGGTGGGCGGCAGGAAGATGTTGCCGAGGACGGGGACGCCGTGCCGGTGGGCCGCGTCGACGATCGGCGCGTTGGGGGCGAGGATCAGCCCCTCTCCCGCCGAGCCGCCCCAGAAGACCAGTTCGTCGAGGTACGCCCAGTGGGTGAGGGCGTAGTAGTCGGCGGTGGCCGAGCCCTGGGAGGGGTTGCTCGACGTCGGTCCGAAGGACACCAGGGCCTGGATGCGGGCCTGCCCGGAGCGGGCGGTGGTGTTGGCGGGGGTCGGGGTGAAGCGGGCGGCGAGCGGCACGGAGGCCGCGTTGAAGGCGAGGTCGGTGTCGCCGGCCGCCGTCCAGGTCTTCAGACTGCGCCAGGTGATGCCGGTGCCCGGGCTGCCGGAGGGGAACGAGTCCGGGTAGAAGTAGGACGCGTAGGGCGGGGTGGCCGTGCCGGCGGCCGCGGTGGCCTTCGAGGTCGCGGCCGTGGCGGGAGTGGGTAAAAAGACCGCCGCGGTGGCCGCGATGAGGACGGTGCGTCTGCTGGGGTTCACGAGCGGGTGCCTCCTTGTGGGGTGGGGAGAACCTGGTCGGGTGTGACGACTTCGGTGATGCCGCGCGCGGTGAGATGGTCCCGGTCGGCCGCGCGGGTGTCGAGGACGGTGGTGGGGCGGGCGCCGTCGGCGGCGAGGCGGAACCAGGCGTCGAAGACGGGTCCGCCGGGAGCGCTCCGGGAGCGCAGGGCCGGGTCGGCGGGCACGACGAGGGCCGTTTCGCGCGTCCGCGCCGCCACGGGCTCGGCCGCCGCGAGGACGTGCGCGATGTCCTTGGGCTTGCGGTCGTTGGTCAACAGGCCGAGCCCGTATTCGAGTTCGGGGAAGTCGGCGAGGCTCCGGCCGACGTCGTGGGAGCACCACCAGGTGATGCCCCACAGGTCGGGGCAGTCCAGGACGGCGGTGATCGTCGCCTCGGCGAAGGCGGCCGCGTGCTCGGCGGGGATCAGCGGCGCGGGCGCGCCAACTTCCTGGAGCCAGACGGGCCGGTGCGCGTCCTCGGCCCAGGCCTTGCTCAACTCGACGAGGTACGCCGCGTGTTGCTCGGTCTGCAGGGCGGCGCGGCCGTGCCGCTGGGCGGTGCCGTCGAACACCCAGGAGTGCACGGCGGTGACGGCGCCGAGGCGGGCCGAGTGGGCGGGGGTGAAGGGCTGGTCGTCCTGGTACCAGGCGGCGTCGTAGGAGGCGTGCAGATGCAGCGCGCCGGGGGCGCCCTCGGCGCAGGCGGCGAGCAGCCGTACGAGCCACTGTTCCGCGTCCGCCGCACTGACCCGGTCGGGATCGGGGTGCGGGCCGGCGGCGAACTGGTTGACCTCGTTTCCGACGGTCATCCCGATGAAGTTGGGCCGGTCCGCGAGGGCCGCGGCGAGGGTGCGCAGGTAGGCGGCCTCGCCCTCGACGACCTGCGGGTCGGTGAAGAGGTTGCGCCGGTGCCAGGTGCGGGTCCAGGCGGGCAGGAAGTCGAAGCTGCTCAGGTGCCCTTGCAGGCCGTCGACGTTGACGTCCAGGCCGCGCTCGGCCGCCGCGTCGGCGAGGGCGACGAGCTGCTCGACGGCGCGCGGCCGGATCAGGGAGCGGTTGGGCTGGAAGTAGGGCCACAGCGGAAAGACCCGGATGTGGTCGAGTCCCAGCGCGGCGATCGAGTCGAGGTCGGCGCGTACGGAGTCGAGATCGAAGTCGAGCCAGTGGTGGAACCACCCTTCGCTGGGGGTGTAGTTGACGCCGAAGCGCACGGCAGGAGGCATGCGTGTTCCTTGCTGGCGATTGACGGGGTTCAGCCCTTGACGGCTCCCTCGCCGACGCCCCGGAAGAAGTACCGCTGGAGGCAGGCGAACAGGGCGATGAGCGGGGCCACGGCGATCACCGTGCCGGCGGCGACGAGGCGTTCGTCGTTGGCGAAGGTGCCGTGCAGGTAGTTGAGGCCGATGGTGAGCGTGAACCTGGAGGGGTCGCTGAGCACGATGAGGGGCCACAGGAAGTCGTCCCAGGCGCCCATGAAGGCGAAGATCGCGACGACGGCGACGGTGCCCCTGACCGACGGCAGGGCGATCCGCAGGAACCGCTGCCAGACGTTCGCGCCGTCGACGTAGGCCGCTTCCTCGATCTCGTACGGCAGGTTGAGGAAGGCGTTGCGCATCAGCAGCACGTTCATGGCACCGATCGAACCCGGCAGCACGACACCGATGAGGGTGTTGTTGAGGCCGAGTTCGCGCATGGTGGTGAACTGGGCGATGATGATGCCCTCCACCGGGACGAGCATCGCGAGGATGAAGACCAGGGTGGCGATCCGGCGGCCGCGGTAGCGCAGCCGGGCCAGGGCGTAGCCGGCGAGTGCCGAGCCGACGCAGTTGGTGACCACGCTGGCGCTCGCGACCTTCAGGGAGTTGAGGGCGTAGTCCCAGACGGGGATGGTGTCGGCGACCCGCCGGTAGTTGTGCAGGGTGGGGTGTTCCGGCAGGAAGCTGGGCGGCGAGCTGAAGATGTCCTCGGTCGGGCCCTTGAGCGAGGTGGACAGCTGCCACAGGAACGGGCCGACGGTGATGGCCAGGACGAGCAGCAACAGGGCGTAGCGCAGGACGAGTTCGCCGACCCGGATGCGGCGGCCGTGTTCGTCGGTGACGCGCGCCTCCTTCGCCGGGGGCACGGTCCGCACGCGTTCCTCGGTGGCGGTCATGTCCGCTCCCTCCGGTCGGCGCGCAGCACGAGGAGCATCAGCGCCACCGTCACCACGAAGACGACGACGGAGAGCGCCGAGGCGTAGCCGACCCGGCCGGTCAGTCCGGTGCCGGTCTGCTGGACCAGCATCACGAGCGTGGTGTCCTCGCCGGCCGGGCCGCCGTCCGGGCCTGCCAGCAGGTAGACCTCGGAGAACGTCTTGAAGGCGGCGACCGAGGAGAGCGCGGCGACCAGCACCATGGTGGAGCGGACGGCGGGCACGGTGACGGTGAGGAAGCGGCGGACGGCCCCGGCGCCGTCCACGGCGGCGGCCTCGTGCAGCTCGCGCGGCACGTTGGCGAGCGCCGCCAGATAGATGATCATGTAGTAGCCGAGGCCCTTCCAGACCGTGACCGCCATGGCGCTCAGCAGGAGCAGCCACTGGTCGCTGAGGAAGCCGACCCGGCCGATCCCGACGGTCTCCAGCAGCGAGTTGACGAGGCCGCGTTCGTCCAGGAGCCACACCCAGATGAGCCCGACCACGACGATCGAGGCGACGACCGGGGTGTAGAAGGCGGACCGGAAGAAGGTGATGCCGGGGATGTTCTTCTGCACCAGCAGGGCGAGCAGCAGCGGCAGGACGACGAGGGCGGGCACCACTCCGACGATGTACAGGGTGCTGTTGCGCAGGCCGGTCCAGAACATGTCGTCGTGGATCAGCTCACGGAAGTTGGCGAGGCCGACGAAGCGGCCCGGGATCAGGGTACGGCGGTCCGTGAAGGAGTTGACCACCGTCGAGACGAACGGATAGAGCACGAAGGCGCCGACGACCAGCAGCCCGGGGGCGGCGAACAGCCAAGGGCTGGTGGGAAGTTGGCGCCGCACGCGGGACACGTCGGCCATCGGGTCCTCAGCCCTCCTGCTGGAGCAGCCGGTCGCAGGCCTTGACAGCGTTGTCGAGGGCCGTCTTGGGGCTCTCCTTGCCCTGCAGCGTCTTGGCGACCTCGTTGCGCAGCGCGGTCTTCATCTGGTCGCTGAACAGCACCGGCGTGTAGTTGACCGCGTTCTTCAGCGACTTGGCGGCGGCGATGCGCACCCGGGTCTCGTCGGTGCCGTCCTCCTTGGTGAAGTACGGGTCGTCGAGGGAGCCGGCGGTGCTGGGGAAGATGGCGACCTTCTTGGCGAAGGACATCTGGTTCTGCGCGTCGGTCACGAAGTGCGCGAAGGCGACGGCGGCCGCCGTGTGCTTGGTCCTGGAGTTGACCATCACGCCCATCACGTACATGTTGACGTGCCCGGTGCTGGTGATCTGGTCGGTGATGCCGATGTTCTTGTACAGGTTCGGCGCCTGCTTCTTGAAGTTGTCGAGGTCGAGCGCGCTGCCGGGGTTCATGGCGACGGCCCCGGTGAGGAACTTCTTGCCGGTGGACTCGGGGGTCGCGGTCAGCGCCTGCGGGTCGAGCGCCTTGGCGTCGTACAACTCCTTGTACTTGGTGAGCAGTTCGACGCCCTTGGCGTCGTTGAAGGCGAACCCGGTCCCCGCCTGGTTCATCAGCTGCGAGCCGTACCGCCCGAAGTCCTCGATCGTCGGCACGTTGGCGAGGGTGGCGACCTTGCCGCCGCTCTGCTGCGCCATCTTCAGCGCGTCGGCGAAGAGTTCGTCGTAGGTCCTGGGCGGCTGCTCGGGGTCGAGCCCGGCCTGCTTGAACAGCGTCTTGTTGTAGAAGAGCGGCCCGGTGTTCAGGTACCAGGGGAAGGCGTACGTCCCGCTCGTCCCCGGTATCTGGTGACTGGCCCAGGCGCCTGCCAGGTACTCGGACTTGTACGTGGCCGCCGCCTTGTCGAGGTCGAGGGCGAGGCCCGCCTTGGCGAGCGGGGCGACCAGGTCCGGGGAGACGTTGACGACGTCGGGGAGCGTGCCGCCGGCCGCGTCCGCGCTGATCTTGTCGGCGTAGCCCTCGGCCGGCTGGTCGATCCACTTCACATGGGTGCCCGGGTACTTCTTCTCGAAGTCCGCGACCAGGCCGTCGAAGTACGACTTGAAGTTCGCGCGCAGGTTCCAGGTCTGGAAGGTGATGTCGCCCTCGACCTTGCCCGAGGCGTCGGTGGAACCGCCGTCGTCTCCCCCGGAACCGCAGGCGCTCAGCGGCAGGGCGAGGACGGCGGCAGCGGCGAGGGCGAAGGCTCTGCGGGAGATAGGCATGGTCCGTTGCTCCTTTGCAGCGGGGTGGGCCGGAGGTGCCGCGCCAGACCTTGCACGCCGTTTCCGCGCCACGTCAATGGATTCGGCGCAGCTAAAGTCATTAGTGACTCAAAACCCCTGCTCAGAAAGGTGTTACGAACGTATTGCCACGGATCGCTAATGCGCTTTAGGGTGTGGCGACTCAAGCGCATTAGCAGATCACGGTCCCGAGCCGAATGAGGAAGTGAGTTGGCGGAGAAACGCGTCCCCGCGCGCCGGCCGACGATGAAGGACGTCGCGCGCCGCGCCGGAGTCTCCGAGAGCGCGGTCTCCTTCGCGCTCAACGGCCGCCCGGGGGTCTCCGAGGCGACCAGGGCCCGGGTCCAGCGGGTCGCCGAGCAGCTCGGCTGGCGCCCCAGCACGGCCGCCCGCGCCCTCTCCGGCGAGGGCGCGGCCACCGTCGGCTTCGTCCTCGCCCGCCCCGCGCACTCCCTGGGCGTGGACTCCTTCTTCCTCCAACTGGTCTCGGGCATCCAGGAGGTGCTCGCCGAACGCCATCTCGGTCTGCTCTTCCAGATGGCGGAGGACGTGGCCGACGAGTGCGCGGTCTACCGCCGCTGGTGGGCGGAGCACCGCGTCGACGGCGTCCTGGTCGTGGACCCGCGGGCCGACGACCCCCGTCCCGACCTGCTCGACGAACTGGGCCTGCCCGCCGTGGTGATCGGCGGCGCCCCCGACGAACGCCACCCCGAGCTGTCGACGGTCTGGGCGGACGACGCGGCCGCGATGGCGTCGGTGGTCGACGAGTTGACCCGGCTGGGCCACCGGCGCATCGTGCACATCGCGGGCCTGCCCGGCCTCGCGCACACCCAGCGCCGCATCCGCACCCTGCGCGCCGAGGCCGACCGGCGGGGTCTGGGCGAGGTCCACTCGGTCACCACCGACTACTCCGACGCCGAGGGCGCGGCCGTCACCCGCCGGGTCCTGCGCGCGACCCCGCCCCCGACGGCCCTGATCTACGACAACGACGTGATGGCGGTGGCCGGCGTCGCGGCGGCAGCCGAACTCGGCTACTCCGTCCCCGACGACGTCTCCGTCGTCTCCTGGGAGGACTCGGCCCTGTGCCGGATGGTCAAACCCTGGCTCTCCGCCCTCTCCCGTGACAGCACGGAGTTCGGCCGCACGGCGGCCCGGGAGCTGACCGCCCTGCTGGACGGCGGCTCGGCCCGGGCGGTGCGGGTGCCGGTGCCCCGGCTGACGGTTCGGGGCAGCACGGCACCCGCGCGTGCGTGAGCGCTCCGCTGGTCAGGCGGTTTGTTCACCGCGGGCCGGTGGGGGCTGGTCGCGCAGTTCCTCCCCCAGCCTTCGGCCGGGGGTACCCCCAGCGCCCCTGCGGGGCGCTGTTCAGCGACGACCGGAACAGTGCGAACTCCGCCAATCGCACCGTGCCCCGGGCCGCCGTGACCCGCACCCGCCACTTTCGGGCCCGTACCGGCGCGGCGAGCCGCAGGATCCGGCTCGCGCCGACCGTCCCGGCCGTGGCCACCCGGGTCCACGCACCCGTCGTGTACGCCTCGACCGTGACGCTCTCCACCTGCTGCCCGAACCGGATGTCCTCCGCCAGCCGGACCCGGTCCGCCTCCAGCTCCCGGCCCAGATCCACGGTCACCCCGCCCGGCGTCACCGAGCGCCGCGCACCGCGTGCCAGGTCCTCGGGCAGCTCCCGGTCCACCCGCTCGCGGAACTCGCGCAGCCGCGCCACGTCCGCGGCAGGCAGCAGACCGTCCGTGTCCGGCGGGACGTTGAGCAGCAGGACCGCGTTGCGGCCCACCGAACCGAAGTAGATCTCCGTCAGCGCGTCGACGGATTTGGGCTGTTGCTCGGCGTGGTAGAACCAGCCGTCCCGGATCGACACGTCGCACTCGGCAGGCCACCACTGGAGGTAGTCGGTCTTCGGCCGGGCCGTCACCAGGGCGGCCCGGCTGCCCTGGTCGGCGGTGTCGTAGGACAGGGCCCAGTCCGTGCGGCCGTACTGGTTCTCCTTGACCGGGACGACACTCCACTCGTTCTCGCGGGCGAGGCCGCCCTCGTTTCCGACCCAGCGCACGTCGGGGCCGGTGACGGCGATCGCTGCGTCCGGGGCCAGCGAGCGCGCCAGGGTGTACCAGCTGTCCCAGTCGTAGTCCTCCACCTTGTCGGGCGGGATGTGGCCCTGGGCGCCGTCGAACCAGACCTCGTCCACCGGGCCGTACTCGGTGAGCACCTCGTAGAGGGTGTTGAGCATGTGGGCGCCGTAGTCGGTGGCGTCGAGGGTGAAGGAGCGGGACGGGGAGCGGTCGTCGCCGTCGACGGGGGTCGGGATCGTGCGCGGCGAGCGTGCGCTGCCGTTGGCGTAGTCGCCGTGCAGGTACTGGTTCTCGTCGGCCGGGGAGATGTAGACGCCGACCTTCAGACCGTATCGGCGCATCGAGTCCGCGAAGGAGCGCAGGACATCGCCGTGGCCGCCCTGCCAACTGCTCGACGCGACCGTGTGGTCGGTGTACCGGGACGGGTAGAGGACGAAGCCGTCGTGGTGTTTGACGGTGAGGATGGCGAGCCGGAAGCCGCCGTCGCGCAGGGCTCGGGCCCACTGGTCGGTGTCGAGGCCGGTGGGCTGGAAGACGTTCGGGTCCTCGTCGCCGGTACCCCACTCCAGGCCGGTGAAGGTGTTGACGCCGAAGTGCAGGAACGCGGTGCGTTCCAGGGCCTGCCAGGCGATCTGCCGTGCGGTGGGCCGGACCTGGGAGGCCTTGCGTACCAGGTCGGCCTCGGTGTCGTCGGGGCCGACCGGGATGCGGGACCGGTCGACGTCCGCGGTGGCGGCGGCCGGGACGGCCGGTAGTCCGGCCGTCATCGCCACCGCCGCCGCCGAGGCGACGAAGACGCGTCGTGAGAGATCCATGGACGTGCTCCTCGGGTCAGGAGAGGTGCCAGAGGGCGGGGGCGCGCTGGTCGGGCGGGTACTGGACCACCCGGCCGTCGTCCGTCACGGTCAGCGCCATGCGGGTGATCGCGTCGATCAGGTGGTAGCCGTTCGCCGCGGGCTCCAACTCCCAGCGCTGCAGGGTGTCCTGGCTGTCGCACGGCTCCCAGGTCGCCGGTACCCCGGGCTGGAGCGGGGCGTTGAGCGTGAGTCTGCCGCCGCGTATCTCCAGGCACCCGTCTGCACTGCGCAGGGTCGCGTAGCCGTCGGCGGTGCGCAGGACCTCCGCCTGGTACGCCGCCCCGTCCGCCCGGAGGGTGTACGTCCCGTCCGGTACCGGCACCTTCGTCGGGTCCCGCCATCCGGGTGCGATTCCGACCGCCGTACCGCGTGCGGTGAACTCCGCGTAGGTGGCGTCGGGGTGCGGGTCGCCCCAGGTGGCCTGGGCGATGTGCCGTAGCGCGGGCCACAGTTCGGCGGCGACCTCGTTCTCGGTCTCGCCGCTGCCGTTGTCGGGCCAGAGGCTGATCTTCGCGCCCGTGACGCCGGCGGCGGAGGCGAGTTTCTCGCCCTCGAAGGAGCGCGGGTCCCACCTCTGGTCGTACAGTGCCCCGGTGTCGCTGTGGAAGCCGCCGCGGACGAGGTAGAGGGAGTACGACGCGTTCATCACCGCGTAGCCCTGGGCGATGAGTCGGCTCGGTTGCACGGCCACGTTCAGCCAGTGCTCGACCGTGGTCCCGGCGGCCACGGGGACGGTGTTGGCGCCGGTCAGGCCGTCGTTCCAGATGCGCAGGCGCCGTCCCATGCCCGCCGCGTAGGCCTGGACCCGGTTGACGAAGTCCACATAGGCGTCCTGCGGGGTGGCGTTCGGGCCGTACTTGCCCTGCGCGTAGGTGAGCATCTGCGGGTACTTGGCGTAGTCGGAGCCGAGCATGTACTCGTCGGCGCCCATGTGCCACGACTTCGCGGTGAAGACCTGGGCGTACTCGTCCATCAGGCTCGTGTAGTAGTCGAAGGCGGCCTGCTGGGTGACGTCCAGGCGGGCCGGCTGCTTGGTGCCGTCGGAGTCGGTCAGTTGCAGGTCGGGGCGGTTCTCGAGCCACGGGTCCATGTGCCCCGGGGAGTTGATCTCCGGGATGATCTCGACGTGGTAGCGGTCGCCGAGGGCGACGAGGTGCCGTATCTCGTCCTTGGTGTAGTAGCCCCAGGTGTTGGCCTCGGGATGGGCGTCGCTCTTCACCTTCAGCTCCAGGAGCAGCTGGTTGAGCTTGTGGTACGCCATCTCGCGGACCAGGTTCTCCAGCCAGGGCAGGGAGACGTGGATGTAGCAGGCGCAGACGCCGACACCCCGCTCGTGGTAGCGCGGTACGTCGGTCGTGTGCCCGGCGGGGATCCGGTCGCCCTGGGCGAGCAGCTGGAGGAGGGTGCGGGTGCCGTAGAACGCGCCGGTCTCGGTCGCGCCGGTGATCGACAGCCGCCGGCCGGAGGTGAGTTCGTAGCCCTCGGTGCCCAGCGTGCGCTGCGCCGACGGGCGGACGTCGATGACGACGTCACCCGGGCGGGAAGCGCGGCCCGTGGCGACCGGGACCACACCGTGTCCGGCCGCCCGGAGGTCGTCGGCGAGGGTGTCGGCGACCCTGCGCCCGGCCGCGTCCGAGGCGACGAGACGCGTATCGGAGCCGAACGCGTAACTCCCCTGCGTCGGAGCCCAGTCGGTCAGCGCGGGCACGGTGACGGGCGTGGCCGTCTGCTGCTCCTGCGCCACCGCGGAGGTCGGTGCCGTCAGCAGGGTCAGTGCTGCCGCGGCTCCGAGGAGCCGCGGCAGCCTGTGCCTGACCTCAGGCATGCCACTCCACCTTGAACACCCACGCGTGTCGGCCCGCCCTGCGGGCCGCCTCGGGCACGTCGATCACCAGGGCACCGTTGGAGACCGTCCAGGTCAGGGGCCGGCCGTGGCCGAGCATGGTCACCTCGTCGCCGGCGCGGATCGGCACCGGGGCCTCGACGGTGAGCCTGGCGCCCGGCTGCGCCAGGGAGTGGATGTAGAAGGCCTCGTCCGGGCGGACCGTGAACCGCAGGTCGTCGCCGAGCTGGGCCGTCCGCGACCAGTACGTGGTGCCGTAGATCGCCTCGCCGTTGACGGCGAGCCAGGCGCCCGTCTCGCGCAGCCGGGTCTGCATGATCTCCGGGATGGTGCCGTCGGCGCGCGGGCCGATGTCGAGGAGGAAGTTGCCGTTCTTGGAGACGATGTCGACCAGGCTGTGCACGACCTCCTCGGTGGTCATGTAGGCGTCGTCCGGGGTCTCCCGGTTGTAGCCGTAACTGCGGGGGTCCAGGCCCCGGCTGGCCTCCCATTTGGCGACGACCGTGTCGGCGTAGGTCGTGTACTCGGGCGTCGTGTAGTCGTGGAAGCCGATGCCCGAGCGGTCGTTGACGGTCACGTCGACGGGGCGGGCCCGGTTCTTGGCGTGGTTGAAGTACTCGGCGAGGACATGGACGCTGTCGTTGGCGCCGCCGATGTCGCACCAGATGATCTCCGGGTCGTAGCCGTGGATCAGTTCCAGCATCTGCGGGGCCTGGTAGTCCCGCACGAAGTCCTTGCCGGAGGTGTAGCCGGTGTACGGCAGCGGATCCAGGGTGTACGGGTTGCGCGGGGCGTGGCCCATCCAGGGGCTGTCGGGGTTGAACCACTCGGGCATGGAGAAGTAGAGGCCGCGGTGGAGTTCGGGCGCGTACCGCCGGGACGCCTCGAAGAGATCCTTCACCAGGTCCCGTTTCGGACCGAGTTGCACGGCGTTGCGGCCGGAGACCTTGGTGTCCCACAGGGCGAAGCCCTCGTGGTGCTTGGAGGTCAGGACGTGGTACTGGGCACCGGCGTCCCGGAACAGCTCCACCCAGGCACGCGGGTCGAACTTCTCGGCCGTGAAGCGCGGGATGAAGTCGTCGTAGGCGAAGTCCGTGCCGTAGGTGTCCCGGTGGTAGGCGTACGTCGGGTTGTTCGGGTCCTGCATCTGGTCCCAGTACCACTCGGCGTACTGCACCCCGACCGGCGCCCACGCGGGCACCGAGTAGACACCCCAGTGGATGAAGATGCCGAACTTGGCGTCGTTGAACCAGTAGGGCGCCCGGTGGCCGGCCAACGAGGTCTCGGTGGGCTGGTAGTCGGCGGTGCCGAGCGTCAACGTGCGCTGGTTCGCCGCGACTTGGGTACCGCGGCCGTGGACGGTGACCGTGCCGTCCTGCTCGGTGCCGGGCGCGGTGCCCGTGCGGTTGCGGATGCCGACGCGGACGCGTGCCTGTTCACCGGGGTCGAGGCGGCGGATGCGGGCGGGCTCGACGGTGCGGGCGCCGGGGACGTCGACGCGTACGGACACCCCGTCGCCCGCCAGGATCGCGACGGTGCCCGCGTTGACGACGGTGGCCTCGACGCTCTGGGCGCCGGTGGCGTCGAGCAGGGAACTGGTGGACCGGGTGTCGCGCAGGGCCAACGCCCGCCCCTGGGCGACCGGTTGGAGAGAGAGCGCGAAGACGTGCAGGGCGGCCTTGCCGGCCTCCGCCGGGTTGGTGACCGGCAGGGTCAGGGCGACGGCCTCGCGCTGCGGGTCGATCCACACCTCGGAGGTGCCGATCCCGACGCTGTGCGCGTCCTTGCCGCCGTCCGGCTGGTAGCGGTACGGCGCCGACAGGGGCCCGCCCACCGAGTACCAGTCGCCGCCGCTCAGGCCGCCGGTGCTGGTCGTGCCGTCGGCGTAGTGGACGGTGACCGTGCCGGAGGCGTTGCCGTAGCTGCCGGCGGTGAGGAAGAGGGCCGACAGGTAGCGGCCCTTGGGGAGGTCGAGGCGCTGGCCCAGCGCGACGACGTTGTTCTTGGCGCCCGCCGTGGCGGCCGGGAAGTCGAAGGGGATGCCGTCGACCTCGACCCGGCCGGCCGGGAGTTCCTCGCCCGGGAACGTGTAACCGGAGCCGTCGAAGTCACCACCCCGGGCGGCGGCGGTGTCGATGCCATCGTTGTCATAGAGGGAGTCGAGCGGTACGGGTATCGGGTCGGGGACGGGAACCCAGGGCGACGCCGCCCCCGCTTCCACCTGCTCATCGGCCGCCCCGGTGGCGTACGCCTCGGTCGGCACGGTGAGGGGCAGCGCGACCGCCGCGGCGGCACCCGCCGCAATCCCCAGGACCTGACGTCTTGGACGAGGAGACATACTCATTACGCGGCTCCATTCATCGGATGTCTGATGATTGAGCGGGCCCAGATGCCTGTCAATGGGGTGTGCACGAACGAGAGTTGACCCAGTGATCGGATGACCTGCGAGGAGAGCACGGACACCGTCGGCCGCCTCGCGGCGGACCCGGTTCGCAGGAGCAGGAGCCGGGACCCTCGACGTGGCGCCCGCGACCGGGCAGAGTGCCCTTTCGTACCGACGAGTAGCCGCTTTCCCGCACCCCGAGGAGCGCCCGTGACCGACTGGGCCGGCCGGACCGCCGCCGAGATCGCCGCCGCCGTACGCGAGAAGCGGGCCACTCCCCGGGAGGTGGTCGCCCAGCATCTGGAGCGGATCGCCCGGCTGGACGGGCGGCTCGGCGCGTTCCGCAAGGTCCGGGCGGAGGCGGCACTGGCCGAGGCGGACGAGGTCGCAGCCCGCGCCGACCTCGCCGAACTCCCCCTCGCCGGGGTGCCGTTGGCGGTGAAGGACAATCTGGCGGTGCGCGGCGAGGCGCACCTGGACGGTTCGGCCGCGATGCCGGACACGCCCGCCGACGCGGACCATGTCACCGTGGCACGGCTGCGGGCGGCGGGCGCGGTGGTCATCGGGCTGACCAACGTGCCCGAACTGTGTGTCTTCGGCACCACCGAGGGGGCCCACGGCATCACCCGCAACCCGTGGGACACCCGGCGCAGCGCGGGCGGCTCCTCGGGCGGCAGCGCGGCCGCGGTCGCCGCCGGGCTGGCGCCGATCGCCCTCGGCAACGACGGCATGGGCTCGCTGCGGATCCCCGC
Organism: Streptomyces sp. NPDC001980; assembly: GCF_040296885.1. Lineage (NCBI taxonomy): Bacteria > Bacillati > Actinomycetota > Actinomycetes > Kitasatosporales > Streptomycetaceae > Streptomyces > Streptomyces sp. NPDC001980. The sequence goes on from NZ_JBEOYD010000029.1 coordinate 86,251, forward strand.
GGCCAACTGCGGTCTGGTCACCATCAAGCCGGGGTTCGGCGTGGTGCCGGCCGGGATCGGCAACGGCGACTGGTTCGGCATGTCGGAGAACGGGCCGCTGGCGACCACCGTGGCGGACGTCCGGCTGATGCTCTCGGTACTGGCGGAGAAGGAGTTCGGGGGCGCCGGGCAGCGCACCCCGCGGAAGATCGCCGTCTCGCTGCGCAGCCCGTTGGTCGGCGTGACCGTCAGCAAGCCGTATACGAACGCGGTGACGGAGGCGGCCGGGCTGCTGGCGGGCACCGGACACCAGGTGCGGCGCGCCGAGCCGCCGTATCCGGCGTCGATCGGTGTCACCGCGCTCCGGCACTGGACCGCCGGGACGGCCGTGGACGCGGCCGGCCTGGACCCCGCCCTGCTGGCCCGGCGGACCCGGGTGCACGCGGCCATCGGGCGCCGCTTCCTGCGCGGGGTGCAGGTGGGCGACGCCCGCGAGCGGCTGCGCGCCCGGCTCACCCCGTTCTTCACCGAGCACGACGTGCTGCTCACCCCGGCCCTGGCCCGCCACGCCCCGAAGGCGGGACCCTGGCACGAGCGGGGCTGGCTGCGCAACGCCCTGGCCGGGTCCAACTACTCCCCCCTGACCCCGGCCTGGAACCTCACCGGCTGGCCGGCGATGTCGGTGCCGTTCGGCACACTGCCCTCGGGCGCGCCCTGCGCCGTACAGCTGGTGGGCCGGCCGGGGTCGGAGGCGGTCCTGCTGGAGGTGGCCCAGCAGCTGGAGACGCTGCGGCCTTGGCAGCGGACGGCGCCCGTCGACTGAGCACTCACGTGGCGGCGCCGCGCTGGGCCGTCGTTCGTCCGCGGCGCCGTCGTGGCCGGTCGCGCAGTTCCTCCCCCAGCTTTCGGCCGGGGGTGCCCCCAGCGCCCCTTCGGGGCGCTACGTCAGTTCGTCAAGGGCGCCGGAGCGGATCAGGTCCACCACGGCCGCGATGTCCACGTCCATCCGCCGGTCCGTGTCGACGAACGGCGCGCGGGCGCGGATCAGCTCGTACGCGGCCCGGGTCCGCGAACCCATGAGCTCGGCGCCGCGCAGGTCCAGCGCCTGGCAGGCGGTGAGCAGATGGATCGCGGCGACCTCCTCCACCAGTCCGATGACCGTGCGCGCGTCACGGGCCGCGATCGGCGCCATGCTGACCTTGTCCTGGTTGTGGGCCTCCGTGGACCGGGAGAACACGCTGGCCGGGTTGGTGCCCTTCAGCGCCTCCGCCGTGACGGCCGAGCACGCCAGCTGCATGCCCTTGAAGCCGTGGTGCAGCCCCGCCTCCCAGGAGTCCTGCTCGGCGGGGACGATCAGGTTGGGGGTGAGCCCGTTGTTGAACTTCTCGTCCACCAGCAGCTCGACCTGGCGGTCCAGCAGGTCGGCGATGTTGGCCGCGGCCGTCTTGAGGGAGTCCATGGCCTGGACCACGTGTCCGCCGTAGAAGTTGCCGCCGCTGTGCACCGTGCCGCCGTCCACGTCGAACAGCGGGTTGTCGTTGGACGAGTTGATCTCGATGCTCAGCCACCGCGTCGCCCAGGTCGCCGTGTCGATCAGCACGCCGATGACATGGGGTGCGCAGCGGATCGAGTAGCGGTCCTGGATGCTGCGGCGCAGGTGCTGGAAACCGGCGTCGTCGAGCGGGTCGTTGAGGTCCAGCACCTGGCTGTGCGGGAGGGCGAGCCGGGAGTCGGCGAGCAGCTGTGCGATCAGCTCGGCCCCGGCGAGTTGCCCGGGGTGCGGCTTCGCCTCGTGGAGGAACGAGGCGAAGTGCCCCCGGTTGCCGAGCAGCGCCTCGGAGGCCATCGCCGTGCACAGGGCGGCGACCGCGGCGAGCCGTTCGGCGGCGACGGTGGCCAGGACCGCGAAGGCGGAGCTGAAGGAGGTTCCGTTGATCAGGGCGAGCCCGTCCTTGGCCTCCGGCACCAGCGGTTCGAGCCCGAGTTCACCGAAGACCTCGGCGGCCTCGCGCGGCACCGCGGTGCGGGCAGCGGTCGGCGAGCACGTGCACGCTCCTGTCGGCCTGCCGGAAGAGCGCCAGGTCCTCGCCGAGGAGCCGGACCTTGCGTACGTCGGGAGCGGCCAGGTCGGCCGAGAAAGCGATCGGCCACCAGTAGCGGCGCAGCATCTCTCCGGCCGGTGTGCCCCGCCCGAAGCTGGTCAACACGGTGTTCTTGTCAGGGGACAGCATGAGGTTCCTCCGCCTCGCGAAGAATCAGGCAGAGGAGGCTACGGGCACCACGGTTCTGCGGTTCACGGGACTTTTGCGGCTCGTGGTGCCCCTGGGGAGTGCTATGACCGCTTCGGCTCGGTCAGCCGGCGGGCCGCCTCCACGACCGCCGCGCGGTGCAGGGCGAGCCGCTCCGCGGGCCAGGACTCGCCGACCTCCTTGGGGTCGACGCCCTCGGCGGCCCAGAACCAGGCCTGGGCCGCGGCGAGGACCATGGTCAGAAGGTCGTCGGGGGCCATGGCCGGGTCGAGGTCGCCGCGCTGCTGCGCCTCGGCCACCAGGGCCGCCTTGTTCCGGAACGCGTCCTGTTCGAGTCCGGTGGCGGAGGGGCGCTCCAGCAGCTTCCACAGTCGCAGGCGCATCAGGTCCGGCCGGGCGACCAGGTGGTCGAAGATCGCGCCGGCGTAGCCGGGCAGGTCCTCGACGTCGAACGGCACGGACTCCGCGCCCGCCGTCATCGCCCGTGTCAGCACCTCGTCGAAGAGCTGTTCCTTGTTGCCGAAATAGACGTAGATCAACCGCTTGTTGGCTCCCGCGGCCTCGGCTATCCGGTCCACCCGGGCACCGGCGATGCCGTAGGCGGCGAATTCGCTGAAGGCCGCGTCGAGCAGCCGGGCCTTGGTGGCGCTGGAATCCCGTGACATGACCACCACCCTACCAAGTAACTATCTAGTTATTGACATGGCCGGAAGGCGGGGCTACGGTCAAGGTATCTATCCAGTTAGTTATGGAATTGAGGAACCTCATGGAACAGCGCGCACTGGGCGGCCAGGGCCTGACCGTCGGCGTCCAGGGCCTCGGCCTCATGGGCATGAGCGTCTTCTACGGCGCCACCGACGAGACCGAGTCGCTGGCCACCATCGACAGGGCGCTGGAACTCGGCGTCACCCTGCTGGACACCGCGGAGAGCTACGGCCCCTTCGTCAACGAGCAACTGCTCGGCAAGGCGCTGGCCGGGCGCCGGGAGTCCGCCGTGGTCGCGACCAAGACCGGCGTCGAGATCACCGACGACGGCCAGGTGGTCGGCCTGAACGGCACCCCGGAGTACGTGCGGCACGCCCTGGACCGGTCGCTGCGCCACCTCGGCACCGACCACGTCGACCTCTACTACCTGCACCGCATCGACCCCGAGGTGCCGATCGAGGACACCGTCGGCGCCCTGGCCGAGCTGGTCGCCGAGGGCAAGATCCGGCACATCGGCCTCTCCGAGGCCTCGGCGGCGACCATCCGGCGCGCCCACGCCGTCCACCCGGTCACCGCCCTGCAGATCGAGTACTCCCTCTTCGAGCGCGGGATCGAGCACAACGGCGTCCTGGACACCCTCAGGGAGCTGAACATCGGCCTGGTCGCCTACTCCCCGCTGGGGCGCGGCTTCCTCTCCGGCGCGATCACCAGCCCGGACGACTTCACCGCGGACGACTGGCGCCGTACCGACCCGCGCTTCCAGGGCGAGAACTTCCAGCGCAACCTCGACGTGGTCGGCGAGGTCCGCCGGCTCGCCGCCGGCAAGGGCGTCACCCCCTCCCAACTGGCCCTGGCCTGGGTCCAGCAGCAGGGCGCGGTCGCCATCCCCGGCACCAAGCGCCGGCGCTACCTGGAGGAGAACATCGCCGCCACCGGGATCACCCTCACCGCGGACGACCTCGCCGCCATCGAGGCGGTCGCCCCGCACGGCGTGGTCACCGGCGAGCGCTACGCGCCGGAGCACATGGGGACCCTGAACGGCTGACCGCCGACGCCGCCCCACCCTCGGTACACACCCCCGGACATCACGCCGGCTTCCTCCCGGTGACCAGGCCGCGGCACGCCCCGGCCACACCCCCCACACATCAACAGGAGACATCCCTCATGTCCGTACCCCAGACCACCGACGCCTTCGGCGCCACCACCACCGCCGCCGAGGTCATCGACGGCGTGGACCTGCACGGCCGGCGGGCCGTGGTGACCGGAGCCAGCTCCGGAATCGGCGTGGAGACGGCCCGCGCGCTCGCCGCGGCCGGCGCCGACGTCACCCTGGCCGTGCGCAACACCGAGGCGGGCGACCGTGTGGTGGCCCGCCTGAAGGCGGAACTGCCGCCCGGCTCAGGCGAGTTGACCGTGGGGCGGCTCGACCTCGCCGACCGGTCGACCGTCGCGGACTTCGTGGCCGACTGGCGGGGCCCGCTGCACATCCTGGTCAACAACGCCGGTGTGATGGCTCCGCAGGAGGTCACCCGCACCCCCGACGGCCGCGAGCAGCAGTTCGGCGTCAACCACCTGGGCCACTTCGCCCTCACCACCGGCCTGCACCGGGCGCTGGCGGCGGCGGACGGCGCCCGGATCGTCTCGGTCAGCTCCACCGGCCACCTCTTCTCCCCCGTCGTCTTCGACGACCTGGACTACCGGTTCCGCCCCTACGACCCGTGGACCTCCTACGGCCAGTCGAAGACCGCCAACATCCTCTTCGCCGTGGCCGCGGCCGAGCGCTGGGCCGACGACGGCATCACGGCCAACGCCCTGATGCCGGGGAACATCGCCGACACCAACCTGGCCCGGCACATGGACATGCGGCAGATCGAGGAGTTCATCGCCTCGGGCGAGATCGCGCTGCCGCCGCAGAAGACGGTGGAACAGGGCGCCGCGACCTCGGTGCTGCTGGCCGGCTCGCCGACCGTGGCGGGCGTCAGCGGCCGCTACTTCGAGGACTGCGCGGCGGCCGAGCCGGTCACCGAGCGGGCCGGTGCCGTCGGCGGGGTCGCGCCGTACGCCCTGGACCGGGACAACGCGGCCCGGCTGTGGCGCGTGTCCGAGGCGCTGATCGGCTAGGACTCCGAGGTGCGGACCGGCCCGGTCACAGGGCGCGGTACATGATGTGCAGGCCGACCGGTCCGTGCTTCGGGTGGTCGAAGGCCTGCGGGACCGTGCCGAGGATGGTGAAGCCGAGGGAGGTCCACAGGGCCACGGCGGGGTTGGTCTCCACGACGGCGTTGAAGACCATCGCCCGGTAGCCGTGTGACCGGGCCTCGGCGAGAACGTGCTCGGCGAGGGCACGCCCGATGCCCTGGCCGCCGTGGCCGGGGTCGACCATGAAGCCGGCGTCGGCGACGCCCGCCGCGGGTCCCCCGTAGTTGGGGGTCAGGTAGGCGGAGCCGACGACGGTTCCGGTGGGGTCCTCGGCGACGTAGACACGCTTGGCCGGGCTCATCCACAGGGCGCGGGCCGCCTGCTCCGAGGTGCCGGGGTCCCATCCGTAGGTCTCGGCGGCGGCGACGATCCGGTGCCAGAAGGGCCAGATCTGCGGCCAGTCGGCCGCGGTGGCTTCTCTGATCAGCATGGGCGTGAGTCTCGCACGCCCATGCGCGTCGGCGATCGCGACGGGACCGACCTGCCGGTCAGTCCACGCTCGGCAGGATGTGGGGCTCGGCGAGATCCTCCTCGTAACCCGCGAGGCGGATCGGGGCGGACCGGGCCCACACGTCCAGGCTGCCGAGTTGTCCGGGCCGGCTGCCCGCGCGCTCCGTGCGTTCCTTGGGGCGCTGCTCGCGATTCGTCTTCTCCGGTGTCACCGCGCACTCCTTATGTGTCGGTCACCCTCGGGGCGTGCCGGACGGTCTGCGTTCCGGTGCCGGGCGCCCGCTCGGGTCTGGATGGAAGGCCAGTTCGGACGCGGTGGCGCCGGTAACTCACAAGAGAGCAGGCCGCTGTCGACCGACTCGTCCCAGGACGGACCGTGGGTGTGGGTGGGACCCCTTGTTGCTGTCCGTCCCCTATAGATTAACCAAATGAGCGGGGGTCCGCTCGATAGGGAGTGCAAACAAGGTGTAACTATCGCGAGTCGCTCCGCATTTCGGCGACTCGCAAATGAACCTGTTTGTAACATCATGCCCCGTTTACGCCTCACCCGCCCATCTACTTAATTCGCACATAGCTTCGAAAACACGGTGCGTCTGCCAGGGAGGTGTCACGCGACCAGGCGCAGCCAGCCCTCCGCGAGGGCGGCGTGGCCGGACGGCGTGGGGTGTACGCCGGCCGCGGTCCAGTACTCCGGTGCGGTCGTCGCGGCGAGCTGGGCGAACAGGCCGTCGGCGGCGAGCAGTTGCGCGCCATGGGTGCGGGCGAGTTCGCGCACGGCCTGGATCTTCGGGTCGAGATCGGCCCGCCACCGCCTGCGGACCTCTTCGTCGAGGATCACGTCCCCGACCTCGATGCCGCCGCGGACCGGCAGCAGGAACGGCTCGATGAGGACGAGTTCGGCGCCGGCCTCGGCGAGGGGCGCGAGCAGGCGGTCGTGACCCGCCGCGTACTCCTGCGTGGAGACCGCATGGCCGTCCGGGTCGTACGAGGGCCGGCCGACGTCGTTGATACCGACGAGGATCGACACCACGTCCGGGCGGACGTCGAGCACGTCCGTCCGCCACCGTGCTTCGAGGTCCCGCACCGTGTTGCCGGCGATCCCGGTGTTCAGCCAGGTCACGGCCCGGTCCGGGTGCCGCAGTCCCCACTCTCCCGCGATGCGCAGCGCATAGCCGGATCCGAGCGGCAGCTCGCCCTCCAGCCGCCCGCTGCCGGTGATCGAGTCGCCGGTGAACATCACGGTGCTCCCCGGCCCGAGGGTGATGGTCATGCGTGCTCCCTGCGGTCGGCGGCACCGAACCAACGGTCCGCGGTCTGCTCGAACTCTGCGTGGTCGGGGTCTCCGGCGGTTGCCCAGGCGACCGTGCCGTCGGGCCGGACCAGCACGGCACGCAGTCCGAGGCCGTTCCGGGCCGGCCCGGCCGCATACCGGATGCGGCTCTCCCGGCGGGTGGCCGGACCGTGCAGGGACCGGTCGGTGCCGAGATCGAGTACGACGCCGCGTCCGTCCCGCAGCAGATCCGCGAGGCGGGTGCCGTCCGCCAGCCGCAGGTCCGGCGCGTCACGGCCGACGAGCGGGTGCTCGCTGCCCAGGTCGTAGCGGTTCGCAGAGCCCGATGCCCTCGTGAACACGTAGGTCGTTCCGTCCCGCGTCCCGATCAGGTCACGGATCACCTGCTGGACCGCCTGGCCGTGCGCGTCCGGCTTCATCGCCGCGGTCTGTGCGCGCGTCCAGTCGAGCGCCGCCGCGCCGATCGGACGGCGTTCGCGGGTGTAGGTGTCGAGGAGCCCGTCCGGGGCGTGACCGCGCACGGTCGCCGCGAGTTTCCAGCCGACGTTCATCGCGTCGCCGATGCCGAGGTTGAGTCCCTGTGCTCCGAGGGGCGAGTGGATGTGCGCGGCGTCTCCCGCGAGCAGGACGCGTCCCTTCCGGTAGGTCGTCGTCTGCATCGCCCGGTCGGTGAAGGTCGAGACGAGCCGGACGTCGCTCAGCATCGTGTCGGTGCCGGACACCCGGCGCAGCACCGTCTGGAGATGTGCGCGGGACGGCCGCTGGGAGCGGTCGTACGCGCCGCCGTCGCAGTCCAGCATGCCGATGTAGTCCACCGCCGGCATCCGCAGGTACATGCCCGTCGGCGTCAGATGGAACCCGGGGCGCAGTTTCTCCGGACCGGCGACGGTGGCGAGCATGACGTAGCCGGTGAACTGCGGTTCGCTGCCGACGAATTCGAAGCCCGCGAGCCCGCGCACCGCGCTGCGGCCGCCGTCGCAGCCGACCAGCCAGCGCGCCGTGTACGCGTGCTCGCCGGCCCGCGCGACCACGCTCTCGTCGTCCTGGGTGACGCCCGAGACCGTGACGCCGCGTCTGATCTCCACGCCGAGCTCGGCCGCCCGCTCGGACAGCACCGTCTCGACCGCTTCGAGGCTCGTCATCACGCCCTCGGACGCCGGGCCGGGCAGCCGGAACGGCAAGGCGGTGACGTCGCCGTCGGCCGGATCGAGCATCATGCCGGCGAAGTGGCCCACACTCCGCGGGGGCGACGGCTCGTCCGTGTCGGAGTCCTCGCCGGGGGTCTCGTCGACCCCGGAGGCCGTCAGCAACCGGTGCAGCATCCCGCGGCGGTGGAAGGCCGCCACCGACGCGGCGGACAGCCCCCGCATCCCGAGCGGGTGCGCCTTCCACGGCGAACGGGGCTCCGGCTCCCGTTCGAGCACCAGGACGGAGCAGCCCGCCAGGCCCAGCTCACAGGCGAGGAACAGGCCGACCGGGCCCGCGCCCACGATCGTCACGTCGTACACGCGGCTCACCGGCCCTGCCCGTTGATCATGTCGACCGTCTGGCGGCCCTCGACGACGGCGTGGAACTCGTCCATCAGATCGGCCGCCTGGAGGGCGAGCTGCCCGTTGTGGTCGTGGATGTCGAGCATTCCGCCCTGCTGGTGCGCGGCCGGCGAGGGATCGGCCTCGTAGACCCTGGACGGGATGCCGTTGACGTGCAGGACGCGGGCCAGGACGAGCCCGCCGAGTCCGGCGCCGGTGATCGTGACAGGGCTGTTCATGATGGTGGCTCCCCAGTGATCGGACCGCCTGGCGAACCCCGGCCGGCCACCTGCGGACAGGCAGGCACTCGAAGCCTGACGCGGGCCGCTCACACGGGGCTCACACGGCGCCGACAGCGGCTCACACGGCGCTGACACCACCGTGCCGTCGGCCGAAAGCCAGGGCAGCGCACCGATTTGGGGACTTGAGGACGCGCACGGGAAGATCGGGGGATGGACGGCGACACGCGGCTTCGCATCACGCTGCTCGGCGGCTTCCAGGTGTCCCGCGATGACGCCGCCCTGCCCGTCGCGGGTGCGCGGTTGCAGGCACTCGTCGTACGGCTGGCCCTCGCGGGCGGTCGCGCGGTCGCACCGGGCGTTCTGGCCGACGCGATCTGGGCCGAGGAGCCGCCGGCCGACCCCGCCCACGCCCTGCAGGCCCTCGTGTCACGGCTGCGCCGGACCCTCGGCTCGGCCGGCTGCGTTGCGCAGGCCACGGGCGGCTACCGGCTGGACGTGGACGCGGCCGACGTGGACGCGCTGCGGTTCGAGCGGCTCGCCGCCGCCGGCCGGGACCGCCTGCGTGCCGGGGACCGCCATGCCGCGGCGGCGGTGCTCGGCGAGGCGGTGGCGCTGTGGGGCGATCCCCCGGGCGCGGAGCCGCCGGCCGTCGCCGCGGTGGCGCCCGCCGTCGCGACCCGGCTGGCGCACGCCTCGGTCGAGGCCGTGGTCGGCCTCGCCGACGCCGAGCTGTCCCTGGGCCGTGCCGACGCGGCCGCCGCCCGGCTGACCGCGCTGCTCGCCGGGCACCCGGTCCACGAGCGGGCGGCCGCGCTGCTGTTGGACGCGCTCACCGCCCAGGGCCGCCGGGCCGAGGCCCTGGCCCGGTACGAACAGGTCCGCGCGACCCTGGCCGACGAACTCGGCACCGACCCGGGCACCGCCCTGCGCGAACGCCATGTGCGCCTGCTGCAAGCCGAGCGGCCCGGCCAGGCCGCCGCCGGCCCCGCGCGGAACGCGCCTGGCCCACCACCCGCGCCTAGGACCGCGGCCGGCCATCTGCCCGCGCCGCTGACCGGCTTCGTCGGGCGCGCCGACGACCTCGCCCGGATCGACGCGCTGCTCGCCACGGGCCGGCTGGTCACCGTGCTCGGTCCCGGTGGTGCCGGCAAGACCCGGCTCGCCGTCGAGGCCGCCCGCCGCCGACGCGAGGCGTACCGCGACGGTGCCTGGATGATCGACCTCGCCTCGGTCACCGAGCCGGCGAAGGTGGGCGCGGCCCTGCTCGCCGGGACCGGGCTGCGCGGCGGCGTGATGTTCGAGTCCCGGACCCGGGGCGAGGGCGACGCAGTGGACGTACTGGTGGACCGGCTCGGCGGCCGGGAGAGTCTGCTGCTCGTCGACAACTGCGAGCACCTGATCGACGCCGTGGCCCACCTGGTCACGGCGCTGCTCCCCCGCTGTCCCGGGCTGAGCGTGCTCGCCACCAGCCGCGAGCCCCTCGCGGTCGACGGCGAGGCGCTGGTGCCGCTCGGCCCACTCGGGCTGCCCGGCCCGGACGACGGTGTCGAACAGGCACGGCGGGCGGAGGCCGTCCGTCTGTTCGTCGAGCGGGCCGCGGCCGTCCGCCCCGGCTTCGAGGTGGACGAGGCGACGCTGCCCGAGGTCCGACAGGTGGTGCGCGCCCTGGACGGGATGCCGCTGGCCCTCGAACTGGCCGCCGCGCGACTGCGGACGCTGTCGCTGCCCGAGCTGGCCGACGGGCTGTCCGACCGGTTCCGGCTGCTCACCACCGGCAGCCGGACCGCGCTGCCCCGCCATCGCACGCTGCGCGCGGTCATCGACTGGAGCTGGGGCCTGCTCACCGAGCACGAGCGCACGGTCGCCGAACGTGTCTCGGTCCTGCCCGGCGGTGTCACTCCGGCCTCGGCCACCGCCCTCTGCGCCGGTACGGCGGTGCCGGCCGCGGACGTCCCCGAGCTGCTCGCGGGCCTGGTCGACCGGTCGCTGCTGCAGCTCGCGCCCGACCCGGGCCGCTACCGGATGCTGGAGACGCTGCGGGAGTACGGCACCGACCGGCTGGCCGCCACGGACGGCCTCGGCACCGTCCGCGACCTGGCCGCCGGCCACTTCGCCGCACTGCTGGCCCGCTACGACCCCCAGCTGCGCGGACCCGGCCAGCCGGCGGCCCTGCGCGTGATCGGCGCCGAGTACGACAACACGCTCGCCGCCCTGCGCCGGCGCTGCGACACCGGCGACGCCCCCGGCGCCCTCTCGCTCGCCCTGGATCTGACCTGGTACTGGCAGATGCTGGGCCGGACCTCCGACGCGGCCCACTGGCTGGGCGAGGCGCTGGCGGTGCCCGGCGGCGGGCCGACGCCCGAGCGCGACTGCGCCCACGCGATCTACCTGCTCAACCGGGGCGACGCCCGGCCGGCCGGCGCGACCGGGGAGGCCGCGGACGACCGGGCCGGGATCCTCGAACTGGCCGACCGGCTGCTCGCGTACCCCGAGCTGCCCGGCCCGTACGGCGCGCTCGCCGCGCTCCCGCTCGCCTTCCTGCAGGCGGAGAGGACGCAGGGCGAGAAGACCACGCCCGCGATCATCGAGCGGCTGGCCGACGGCGACGACGTGTGGCTGGCCGGGCTGGCCCGTATGTTCCGCGCCCAGTTCGCCGAGAACGCGGGCGAACTCGACCGGACGCGCGCCGACGTGGCGACGGCGCTGGCCTGCTTCCGGCAGGTCGGCGACCGCTGGGGCCAGGCCGAGGCGCTTCCGCTGCGCGCCCGGCTGCGGCAGTACGACGGCGACCTCGACGGCGCGCTGGCCGACCTGCGCGAGTCCCGGTCGCTGGCGGACGAGTTCGGCTCGCTCAGCGTCGCCGACACGGTCTTCGGCGACCTGCGCTGGATCGACCTGCACATACGGCGCGGGGACACCGACCTGGTGATCGCGTTGCTCGACTCGGCCCGGGAGCGGGCGCTGCGCGCGCGGGCTCCGGCGATGCTGTTCCTGGTCGACGCGTGGGAGGCCGGCTTCCGGGTGCGGCTCGGCGAGCTGGACCGGGCGCGGGAACTCCTCGACGCGGCCGAACGGGAGCTGCCCGACGGCATCCCCTTCCCCGGGGACCACGCGCGGACGCTGATGGGCACCGCACGTGCCGCGTTCTGCCTGCGGACGGGCGATCCGGCCGGCGCGCAGAAGGCGCTGGCGACGGCCTACACGGCGGCGCTGCGGACCCGGGACCTGCCCGTCCTGGCCCTGGTGGCGGTGCACACGGCCGCGCTCGCCGACGCGCGTGAGCTCTATCACCAGGCCGCGGTCCGGCTCGGCGCCGCCTCCCGGCTGCGCGGCACGCACGACCGCACCGACCCGCAGGTGTGCGACCTCACCCGCAGCGGACGGGCCGCGCTGGGCGCGGACTCCTTCGCCGCCGCGTACGGAAGGGGCTGGGAGCTGGACCACCGGACGGCCGTGACCGAGGCCGACCCGGCGAGGCTGTCCCGGGATCACCGGATGCGCTGATCATTCGAGGACCGGTTGCGGTGCCCGCGGGGCAGCGGTGCCCCCTGCCCGGGGAATTTCAGTCCGGTGACGTGATGATCAGGGTCGCCCCCGGCCTCAGTGCGCCCGCGGACACAACCAAGGGTGCGATGGAGTGGCACCGCACCCTCCACCGCGGCGACACGGTACGGATCGACAACGGCGCCCGCCACACCGTCGTCCACACCTTCGTCCGGGGCAAGGCGTCCCCCTGCCGGCTGGAGCCGATCGACCGAACCGTCTCCGGCCCGCCGCCCGGTGCCGTGGCACACCGGACGGTGGGCCGAGGCCCACAACAGGCTGTGCAGTTCAGGTTGCGTTGGCCGGGTCGAAAACTCGGCATGATCCGATGACACAGGACAACGGCTGTCTCGCGGAAGGACTGACGCATGGAGCTGCGCAGCGTCGAGGAGCTGATGGATCTGCTGTACGCCTGCCGGCACCAGCGCGCGCTGCGCACCGCGGCACTGCTGCGCCGCAGCCGCCCTGCCGACAAGGAGCTCCAGGTCGCGGGCCTGGTGCACGGCATCGAGGAACTGCTCGGCCCCGCCGACGGCGCCGCGCACGCGGTACGCCACCTGCTCGGGGAGCGCGTCTACCACCTGGTCCGCGGGAACGGCGCCGCCACCGACGACGACGTGCTGCGCCTGCGCCAGGCGGACGAGGAGAGCCGCACCGCGGGCTTCGACGCGGGCGTCCTGGAGGACTGGCGGACCGTCCTTGAACTGGTCGCCGCCCGCAACTCCCGCCTGGGGGCTGTCGACTGACGTCCCGTCATGAGACGGTACGGCGATGACGTCATCGTACGGGCCGTCGTACGGGCTCCGGGGCCGGGCGGCCGTCGTCACCGGCGGCACCCGCGGCATCGGGCGCGCGGTCGCCGAGGCGCTCGCGGCGGCCGGCGCGCTGGTGTGCGTGAGCGCCCGGGACCCGGACGAGGTGCGGCGTACGGCCGCCGGGCTGGGCGGGGTCGGCCTGGCCGGCAGCGTCGCCGAGCCGGAGCACGCCCGGGAGCTGACCCGGCTGGCGCTGACCGAGTTCGGGCGGCTGGACATCCTCGTCAACAACGCGGCGACCAACCGCCCGTACGGCCCCCTCATGGACGCCGACCTGGGGGTGTGGCGGGAGGCGTTCACGGTCAACGTGGAGGCCCCGCTGCGGCTGACGCAGTGCGCGTGGCGCGGCTGGATGCGGGAGCACGGCGGCTCGGTGATCAACATCTGCACGGAGGGCGCGGCCCATGTCGGCCCCCACGTGGGCGCGTACGGCACCAGCAAGGCGGCGCTGCTCCATCTCACCCAGCAGCTGGCGGGCGAACTGGCACCCCGGGTGCGCGTGAACTCGGTGTCGCCGGGGCTGGTGCGCACGGAGATGGCCCGCTTCATGTGGGAGCCACGGGAGCAGGAAATCGCCGCCGGGCTGCCACTGGGGCGGATCGGGGAACCGGAGGACGTGGCGGGGGCGGTGCTGTGGCTGGCCTCGGACGCGGCGGGGTGGGTGACGGGAGCAGACGTACTGGTGGACGGCGGTACGAGGGTGAGAGCGGCGCGTATCCCTACCTGAAGGGGCGCTGGGGGTACCCCCGGCCGAAGGCTGGGGGAGGAACTCCGCGACCAGCCCCCACGCACCCGCACGGTCAAGCGACGCTCACCACTTGCCCGGCTCGAAGTCCTTCAGGAAGACCCCGTACACGTCGTCGCCCTCCTCGCCGCGCACGATCGGGTCGTAGACGCGGGCCGCGCCGTCGATCAGGTCGAGGGGGGCGTGGAAGCCCTCCTCGGCCAGCCGCAGCTTGTCGAAGTGCGGCCGCTCGTCGGTGATCCACCCCGTGTCGACGGAGGTCATGAGGATGCCGTCGGTCTCGAACATCTCTGTCGCGCTGGTCCGCGTGACCATGTTCATGGCGGCCTTGGCCGCGTTGGTGTTGGGATGCCCGGCGCCCTTGTAACCGCGGCCGAAGACGCCCTCCATCGCCGACACGTTGACGACGTACGACCGGCCGCGCGCCGCCTGCTTCGCGGCCGCCGCCATGGCCGGTCGGAGCGCGCTGATCAGGATGAACGGCGACGTGTAGTTGCAGAGCTGGGTCTCCAGGAGCTCGACCGGGGAGATCTGGTCGATGGTCTGCACCCAGGTGTTGGTGTCCACGACGTCCGGGACGAGGCCGCCCGCGTCGATGGCGGTGCCGTCGAGGTGCCGGGCCACGCTGGCGTTGCCCGCGACGAGGGCGAGGTCGGCGACCTGCTGCGCGTCCAGGCCGCTGATGCCGAGGGGCAGCGCGGCGAGACCGTCCACGGCACCCGAGTTGAAGGCGCCGATGACCTGGTGGGCGGGGAGCTCACCGGCGGGCAGCGGGGCGCTCTCGCCCTCGACCAGGGCCGCGTACGCGGACGGCAGCCGGCGTACCGTCTGGGTCGCGTTGTTGATCAGGATGTCGAGCGGGCCGGCCGCGCTGACCTGCTCCGCGAGGGCGACGGCCTGCGCCGGGTCGCGCAGGTCGATGCCGACGACCTCCAGGCGGTGCAGCCAGTCCGCCGAGTCCTCCATCGCCTTGAACCGGCGGATGGCGTCCTTCGGGAACCGCGTGGTGATCGTCGTGTGGGCGCCGTCGCGCAGCAGCCGCAGCGCGATGTACATGCCGATCTTGGCGCGGCCGCCGGTGAGCAGGGCACGCTTGCCGGTCAGGTCGGCGCGGGCGTCGCGCTTGGCGCGGTTCAGCTGTGCGCAGTCCGGACAGAGCTGGTGGTAGAAGTAGTCGACCTCGACGTAGCGGGTCTTGCAGGTGTAGCAGGAGCGCGGGCGCTGGAGTATCCCCGCGACCCTGCCCTCCTCGGTCCGGGAGGAGGGCAGCAGGCCCTCGGTCTCGTCGTCGATGCGCTGGGCGGAGCCGGTCGCGGTGGCCTCGGTGACCGCCTTGTCGTGGGCGGTCTTGGCGGCCCGGCGCTCCTGGCGACGGCGCTGCTTGACCGTGCGGTAGATGCCGGCCGTGGCCCGGCGCACCGCGATGGCGTCCGGGTGGTCGACCTCCAGCTCGTCCAGTTCCGCGAGCACGCCGAGGCAGACGGCGAGCCGCTCGGGGTCGATGCCGGGGCCGTAGACCACGCCCTCGTCCACGGCCTGCACCGCGTCCTCGGCCGCCGGGCCGTCCTGTGTCACCGTCATCGCGCTGCCGCTTCCCTGATCCACCAGCGGCGCTCCGACTCGCGCCCGCTTTCGAACCGGGAATTTTACGGAGCGCCGGGCAATACCTCCAAACCCGACCGGATCATGGATCGCAGACCGCGATCAGCGAGTCCACCTCGTCGGTGACCGCGCGGGCCAGCACGTCGAGGTCCGGGACGGCGCTCGCGTCGGCGACCAGGCCGTAGTGGACGTGGTTGCGGTACGTCGAGATGGCGACCGCGAGGGACTGGCCGGGCGCGAGCGGGGCCAGCGGGTAGACGGCGGTGAGCGGGTGGCCGCCGAGGCGCAGGCCGACGCCGGGCAGCGGCACGCTGGTGACCAGGATGTCGAACCAGAGCCGGGCGGCCTGGCCGACGAGCGGCCCGCCGAGCCGGTGTCCGAGCGCGGGCACGTGGTCGGCGAGCAGGGCGACGGCACCGGCGCCCCGGTTGGGGCCGGCGTCCTTGTTGCGGACCATCGCCGTGCGGACGCGGTCGAGGCGGGCGAGCGGGTCCGGGTTGTCGACCGGAAGCCGTATCAGGTACCCGGAGAGCCGGTTGCCCTGTGGGGCCGCGGTGCGCGGGCGGCGCCTGGACACGGGGATCAGGGCGCGCGGGGCGACGCCCTCGGTGCCGTCGCCGCGCTCGTCCAGCCAGCGGCGCAGGGCGCCGGCGACGACGGCGATCAGGACGTCGTTGACGGTGCCGCCGACGGCCTTGCGGACGCGGTGCACGTCGTCGATGTCGAGGTCGACCCCGGCGATGCTCCGGGTACCGGAGGGCTCGGACTTCAGCGCGGCCGAGGAGCTCACCCCGAGGGCGGACAGGGCGACCGAGGCGCCGATGTCGAGGGCCCGGCCCACGTCCGAGAGGGCACCGCGCACCAGCTCGGGCAGCCTGCGCACGTCGGGCAGCCCCAGCATCGAGCGCGGTGGCTCGATCGAGCGGGGGGTGCGCACGGGCAGGTCGAGCGGGTCCATGACACCGGCGGCCAGCTTGAGGGCGCGCAGCCCGTCGGCGAGGGCGTGGTGGAACTTGAACAGCACCGCGAAGGACACCCCGTCCTCGCCGGGCAGCACATGCGCCTCCCACGGCGGCCGGCCGCGCTCCAGCGGACGCTCCATCAGGCGGCCGGCGACGGCCTGGAAGTCGGCGGTCGGGGCGTGCAGCCGGACGTGGTTCAGGGGGTCGAAGTCCGGGTCGGTCTCGCGGGCGGCACTGCCGAACGCGAGCGGCTGCCAGACGTCTCTGATGCGCATGCGCAGTCCGGGTACCGCCGCGGCCCGGGCCGCGAGCAGGTCGGCGGCGTGCGCGCCGGCGGTCGGCGAGTGCGCCGAGAAGACGCCCAGCGCGCCGAGGTGCATCGGGTGCTGCTCGGACTCGATGTTCCAGAACGCCAGATCCAGCGGCGCGAGCAGGTCAGCAGTCGCAGTCATCGAAAAGGGTGCCTCGCGTTGACGGAGGGTGGATCAGCAGTCAAACGCCGACTCATGATTACGGGCAAGTACGATCACGCTACGCTCAGTTAACAGCAGATTAAGTCCCGCCTCCTCCGAAAGAGGCGGGGCTCATGCGACACCTGAGGTCACTTCAGCGCCGGTGGTCCCGCCTCGGGTGACGTACCCCACTCTGACGGGCGCGGGCCGACCGTGAACGCCAGCGACCGCAGGGAGCGCAGCGCACCGGTCGTCAGATAGGTACGGCCGTAGTCGGTGCCGTCGGCGCGGGCCTTCTGGATGTACCGCTGGTCGGCGGAGGTCCCCGGTGCGGTGACCGTGAACCCGCCGCTCGGCCAGAAGCGGCGGTCGAGGCGGACGTCGGCCCGGTCGAAGACGGGCGTGGACAGGCCCCAGGTCCCGTAGCCGGGCTGCACCGGGAAGAGACCGAGGGACGACAGGACGTTCCAGGCGGACATGGTGCCGAGGTCGTCGTTGCCGGTCATCCCGGTCGGGCCGTCGGTGAACAGGGTCAGCGCCGCGTGCACCACGTCGGTGGTCTTCCAGGGCTGGCCGGTGGAGAGGTAGGTGTACGGGGCGATCAGGTCGGGCTCGTTCATGGGGTTGTAGACGGCCGCGTTGTAGTAGGTGTACGCGTTGCCGTGCACCCACACGTCCCGCGCGGTCTTCGCCGGGTCGGCGAGCAGCCTGTCGTAGGCGAAGAAGGAGTCGAGCCGTGCGTTGGTGGCCCGCTCGCCGCCGATCAGGGAGATCACGCCGGGCAGGTCCTGCGGGACGAGCCACTGGTACTGCCAGGCGGTGCCCTCGTGGAAGCCGATGCCGCGGGCCGGGTCGGGGTTGCCGGTGAAGGCGCCGGAGGCGTCGCGGGCACGGAAGAAGCCGGTGGAGGGGTCGAAGACGTTGCGGTAGTTCTGCGCCCGGGTGGCGTAGCGGGCCGCGTCCTCGACATGGCCGAGGTCCCGGGCCATCTGGGCGAGCATCGCGTCGGACAGCGCGTACTCCAGGGTGACGGAGGCGCCGTGGTCGTAGTCGGAGTCGCCCACCTTGGTGTGCGGGCGGCCCTTGAGGTACGGCGCGAAGCCGTCGGCGAGGTACTCGGCGTTGGCCTCGCGGCCGACCCCGGCGTTGGCGGCCGGCGGCACGCCGTCGGCGTTCTTCTTCAGCGCCCGGTAGGCCCGCTCCTCGTGGCCCTTGAGCAGGCCCAGCTGGTAGGCGGTGGTCAGGAACGGGGTGACCGGGTCGCCGGTCATGATGTTCGTCTCGACCGTGCCGTAGCCCCACTTGGGCAGCCAGCCGCCCTCCTCGTCGATCTTCAGCACCGACAGCGCCATGTCGCGGGCCTCGCGCGGGGCGAGCAGGGCCAGTGCCTGGGCCTGGGTGCGGTAGGTGTCCCAGAGCGACCAGTTCTGGTAGTAGGTGAACCCCTGGGCACGGTGGATCCGGCGGTCCCAGCCGGTGTAGCGGCCGTCGGCGTCCTCGCCGACGTTGGGCGCGAGGAAGGTGCGGTACAGGGACGAGTAGAAGGTTCGGCGTTGGGTCGGGGAGCCGCCCTGGACGCGGACGTCGGCGAGCCGCCGCTCCCAGGCGTCCCGCGCGTCCTGTCGTACCGCGTCGAACGAACGGCCGCCCTCGGCGCGCAGATTGACCTCGGCGCCGTGCGCGTCGACGTACGACAGGGCGGTGGTCGCCTCGACCGTACGGTCCCGGGTGGTGTCGAAGCGGACGTAGGCGCCGTCGGCTCCGGTGCGGGCGCCGGGGGTGACCTCGGTGCCGTTCCAGGTGCCGTACGCGGTGAAGGGGCGGCTGAAGCGGGTGACCGTGTAGACGGTGTAGGGGGCGGTCTCGCGGCAGAAGCCGTGGCCGGTGATGCGGGTGCGTACGGTGTGGTCGTCGAGGATCTCGACGTCGCTGCTGACCGGCTTGTGCAGCGCCTGGTGCGCGTTGAGCAGGACGTTCGCCCGGCCGGTGGCGGGGAAGGTGTAGCGCTGGACGCCGGTGCGGGCGGTCGCGGTCAGCTCGGCCGTCACGCCCGAGTCGAGGCCGACGCGGTAGTAGCCGGGGCTCGCCGCCTCGTCGGCGTGGTCGAACCCGGCGGCGTACCTGGCGTAGTCCGTCTGCGTGACGTCCCCGGTGGTGGGCAGCACGGGCAGGTCGCCGCCGATGGCGCAGCCGACGCCGGAGAGGTGGACCAGGGAGAAGCCGCGGATCCGGTGCTGGGTGTAGTCGTAGCCGGTGCTGTGCCCGGTGTCCGGGGAGAACTGCACCATGCCGAAGGGCACGGCCGCGCCGGGGAACGTGTTGCCCTCGTCCTGGCTGCCGATGAAGGGGTTCACCAGATCGGCGAGGCGGCCGTCGGCCGGTTCGGCGGCCCCCGCGGCGGGGCCGGTGAGCAGCGCGGACGCTGTCAGCAGGCCGGCGAGGCACAGCCGTGTGCGCCGGGTCCCTCTCATGTCGGACGACCTCCGAAGCTCGACAGTTCGACATCGCTGTCTGCATCGTGAGGGGAGAGGACCGCAAAGTCCGGCAAATGATGGTTTTTCACTCGCAGCGCGTCGCGCCCGAGTTGGGGTGCGCTCGGGGGCTACGAGACGATCTGCCCCTTCCCGAGGGCGATGACCCCGCCCTTGGAGACGGTGTACAGCTCGGTGTCCCGGTCCGGGTTGACGCCTATCGTCGCGCCGGGCGGGACCTCGACGTTCTTGTCCAGGACCGCGCCGCGCACCACCGCGCCCCGGCCCACGATGACGTTGTCGTGCAGGATCGACCCCTGGACCACCGCGCCCGGGTCGACCCGCACCCCCGGGGACAGCACGGACCGGGTGACCTGCCCCCGGATCAGGCAGCCGGCGCTGATGATGGACTCGCTCGCCATGCCACCCGCGTTGAAGCGGGCCGGGGAGAGCTGGTACGAGTGCGTGTAGATGGGCCAGCTGCGGTTGAACAGGTTGAAGGCGGGCCGCTCGGCGATCAGGTCCATGTGGGCGTCGTAGTACGCGTCGAGGGTGCCGACGTCCCGCCAGTAACCGCGGTCGCGGCTGGTCTCGCCGGGCACGTGGTTGGTGCCGAAGTCGTAGAGCTGGGCCTCGCCGCGGGCGGTGAGCTGGGGCAGGATCGAGCCGCCCATGTCGTGCACCGAGTCGTCGTCCTCGGCGTCCCGGTACAGGGCCTCCACCAGGGTCTTGGTGCTGAAGATGTAGTTGCCCATGGAGGCGAAGACGCAGTCCGGGGCGTCCGGCAGGCCCGGCGGGTCGGCGGGCTTCTCCAGGAAGGTCTCTATCGTCTGCCCGTCCGAGCCCGGGGTGATCACTCCGAACGCCGAGGACTCCACGCGCGGGATGCGGATGCCCGCGACCGTGACCCCGGCGCCGCCCTCGATGTGCTGCTCGAGCATCTGCCGTGGGTCCATGCGGTAGACGTGGTCGGCGCCGAACACCGCGACGTAGTCGGGCTGTTCGTCGTGGACGAGGTTGAGGGACTGCAGGATGGCGTCCGCGCTGCCCAGGTACCAGCGCGGGCCGAGCCGCTGCTGCGCCGGGACGGGGGTGACGTAGTTGCCGAGCAGGCTGGACATCCGCCAGGTGGTGGTGATGTGCCGGTCCAGCGAGTGCGACTTGTACTGCGTCAGCACGCAGATGCGCAGCACGTCCGCGTTGACGAGGTTGGACAGCACGAAGTCGACCAGGCGGTAGGTACCGCCGAAGGTGACCGCTGGTTTCGCCCGGTCGGCGGTCAGCGGCATCAGGCGCTTGCCCTCCCCGCCGGCCAGCACGATCCCGAGTACCGAAGGTCCACCACGACGCATGGCCGCTCCCCTCACCCTGGTGCTCCATGCTTGCCCTGGGAGCACACCCGCTAAGCCTGCACCGGGATGACGTCGAACAGGCGGCCTGTTCGTTACGCCTGGCGTTACGCCTGTTTGAGGATCTCCTCGTAGAGCCGGACCGTGCGCCGGGCGACCGCGTCCCAGCCGAACTCCCCCACGGCGCGCTCCCGTCCGGCCTCGCCCATCCGCCGGGCCGTCTCCCGGTCCCCGACGACGGCGTCCAGCGCCTGCGCCAGGCCCCCCTCGAAGTCGTCGTCCAGGTCGACCAGCAGGCCCGTCTTGCCGTCCTCGACGACCTCGGGGATACCGCCGACCCGGGACGCCACCACGGGCGTGCCGCAGGCCATCGCCTCCAGGTTGACGATGCCGAGCGGCTCGTAGACCGAGGGACAGGCGAACACGGCCGCGTGGGTGAGGAGTTGGATGACGTCGGCGCGCGGCAGCATCTGCGGGATCCAGTGCACGCCCTCGCGGACCCGGCTCAGCTCCGCGAACAGCTCGCGGAACTCCCGGTCGATCTCCGGGGTGTCGGGCGCGCCCGCACACAGCACGACCTGCGCCGCCGGATCGATGTCCCGTACCGCGCGCAGCAGATGGGGCACGCCCTTCTGGCGGGTGATACGGCCGACGAACAGCACGTAGGGGCGGCCGGGGTCGATGCCGATCCGGGACAGCACGTCAGTGCCGCGGTCCGGGCGGTAGAGGGCGGTGTCGATGCCGTTGTGGACGACGTGGACCTTCGCCGGGTCCAGGGCGGGGTAGCAGTCGAGGATGTCCGTGCGCATCGCCCCGGACACGGCGATCACGCCGTCGGCGGCCTCGATCGCGCTGCGCTCGGCCCAGCTCGACAGGGCGTAGCCGCCGCCGAGTTGCTCGGCCTTCCAGGGCCGCAGCGGCTCCAGCGAGTGGGCGGTCACCACGTGCGGGACGCCGTAGAGCATCTTGGCCACGTGGCCGGCGAGGTTGGCGTACCAGGTGTGGGAGTGGACGAGTTCGCGGCCTTCGAGACCCGCGGCCATGGCGAGGTCCACGGAGAAGGTGCGCAGCGCGTCGTTGGCGGTGTCCAGGGCGGACCAGGGGCGGTGCCGGACGACGCCGACCCCGCGGCCCTCGCCCCAGCAGTGCACCTCCAGGTCGACCAGGGGCCGCAACTCACGGGCGAGGAACTCCACGTGAACACCCGCGCCGCCGTAGACGTCCGGGGGGTACTCCCGGGTCAGCAGTCCGACTCGCACCCGCAACCCCTCGCTCTCCACGGCCGGTTGTTCCATGGTCACCCAGATGCGGCGCGCGGGGAAGAGCGCGGTGGTTGTGTGAAACAACAGTCACCGCAGACCCCGCCGCCCGGTACCCGGTAGTAGAGACAGCAGCTGCGGCGCCGGAAGGCCAGGCCGGTGCGGGTGCCGGTGGCGCTCAGCAGGGGGTGCGCGAAGAGGGCGTCGGCGAGGGTGCGGGTCCGGGTGACCGAATCCGCACAGTCGTTCGCACGCGCCCAGCGGTCCAGCTCCCGTGCGGCACCGGCCAGCGCGGAGCCGGCGTTGCCCCACAGCAGGCCGGCGGCGAGACCGTAGCGGTCCCGCAGGGCTGCTCCGAGAGGTTCGAGATGGCCGTGTACGACGACCCGTACGACCGTGTCGGCGAGCGCGGCCGGGTCGGTGCCGCGGGGCAGCGCGCGCACCTCGGTGAGCCAGAGGTCGTCGGGGGCCCCGGCGGCGGCGTCCCAGCGGAGCAGGCCCGGGTCGAGGTCGGGGAGGCGGCCGTAGCGGACGGCGCAGCCGAGGGCGACGGACCAGAGCCGGGCGGCCAGCGCCTGATGGGCGATGGAGGCGGCGACCCGGGGCTCGGCGGTGCGCAGACTCCTCGAAACGGCCTCAACACGGAAAGTTAGGATATTACCGTAAACATCCGATGTGAGTTTTTTATAGCCCTTTGCCAGGGTCGCGAGTTGGCCGATCCGCGTCACGTCGGTGCCTCCTACCGCCGGTCGGACCGTACGCAGGACGAAGAAGCCGCCGAGCGCGTGGAGCGCGGCGAGATCGGGGTCCAGGTCCTCGAACAGGTCCACGAACAGCAGTAGTACCAGGGTTCCCGGGCTTCCGGGCGCACACCGCCTCCACCCGGCGGCCCCCACCCTGGGGATGATCAGAATCCCGTCGTACTCCATCGGTAGTAGGACCCATTAGGTGCTCAGGTACGACGACGGGAAGCACACGGACGGGCAGAGTGTTGCTCATGGAAGCCGACCGATCACCGCGCGGGGCCGAACGGCCCCGCCTGACGCAGAGGAGCCGCGCATGAGCGCCCTCGCGTTGTCCGTGTTGCTTTCCTTCATCTCCGCCGTCGCCTACGCCGGCGGAGCGATCGTGCAGGAGCAGGTGGCGGTCTCCTCCCCCGACGAGCAGTACGCGCCGCTGCGCCGCCCGAGCTGGTGGGGCGCGATGGCGCTCAACGGCCTCGGCGGCCTGCTGCACGTCGTGGCCCTGGCCTACGGCCCGCTGAGCCTGGTCCAGCCGCTGGGCGCGCTCACCATCGTGTTCGCCCTGCCCATGGCGGCGCTCTTCGTCGGCCGCCGGGCCGGGACGACCGCCTGGCGGGGCGCGATCATGGCGACCGTCGGTCTGGCCGGTCTGCTCTCCCTGGTCGGCTCCTCCGACTCGCACACCCTGGACTCCGCCGGGCGGATCGGGGTCGCGCTGGTCACCGGCGGGGCGGTCGTCGCGCTGATGATCGCGGGCCGGGCCGCGCACCGGCACCCGGCGGTGCGCAGCGTGCTGCTCGCCACCGCGTCCGGCATAGCGTTCGGCATGTCCTCGGTGTTCACCAAGGTCGTGGCGATCGACTGGGACGGCGGGATCGCCACCGCCGACCTGCTCTGGCTGTCCGTGATCGGCGCCTACGCCGTCGCGGGGGTCCTGATCTCCCAGGCCGCCTACCGGGGCGGCGGCCTCGCGGCGCCCCTGGCCACGCTGACCGTGGTCAACCCGGTGCTGGCCGCCGCGGTCGGCATCACGATGTTCGGCGAGACGTTCCGCTACGGCACGACGGGCACCCTGCTGGCACTGGGCTGCGGTGTGGTGGCGGCGGGCGGCCTGATCCTGCTCACGACCGAGCGCATCGAGCACACCCCGCACCCGGCCCGGCCGGTACCGGAGCCCACCCTGGCCGAGGTCTCGCCCGAGCCGCTGGTCGAGGCGCTGGTGGAACTGGCCGAGGCGGGTCTGGCCGGCGCGGAGCGCGGCGGTGTGGCGCAGGCGGAGCCGGCGCAGGTGGTCAGGTCGGCGGAGGCCGCCTCACTGGTCGAGATGCCGCAGCAGCGGTCGGGGTCCGCGGCGCCGGACGTGGTCGCGGACGTGGCCGACGTGCTGCTGCCCGCCGCCGACTACGTGCACGGTCCGCTCCTGGACCGGCGCCGTGCGCGGATCAGATCCTGACGCCGCCGGCCCGGAGATAGGCGACCGGGTCGATGTCCGTGCCGAAACCGGGCCCCGTCCGCACCTCGAAGTGCAGATGCGGGCCCGTGGCGTTTCCGGTGGAGCCCGAGCGGCCGATCCGCTGGCCCGTGGACACGCTCTGCCCGGCCCGCACGGAGATCGCCGACAGATGGCCGTACTGCGTGTAGCGGCCGTCGGCGTGCCGGATCACCACCTGGTAGCCGTAGGAGCCGCCCCAGCCCGCCGTGACGACCTGCCCGGCCTCGACCGCCTTCACGGAGGTGCCGGTGGGCGCGAGGAAGTCGACACCGGTGTGGTAGCCCTTCGACCAGTGCGAGCCGGACACGTGGTAGCCGGTGCCGATCGGGGCGTCGACGGGGGCGACGAGGGTGTGGCCGGTGTGGGTGCCGGCCTTCGTCTTCTCGCCCTTGGTCCTGGTTTCCGTCCTGGCCTCGGTCTTCGGGTGGGCCTTGGTCTTTGCGGCCGCCTTCTTCGCCGCCGATGCGGACTTCGCGGCCCGGCCCGTCAGGCTCAGCCGCTGTCCCGGCAGGATCAGGTCGGGGTCGGAGCCGACCGTCGTCCGGTTGGCCGCGTACAGCCGGTGCCAACCCCCGGCCACGTCGTGTTCGTCGGCGATCCCGGAGAGGGTGTCGCCGTGCACCACGGTGTACATCTCGGCCCGGCCGGCCCGGGACTGCGGCGTGGTCTGCGGCTGTACGTCCCGTACGGAACTCTTCGTGGAACTCTTGGCCGAATTCTTCGCGGCGTGGTTCGTCGCGGGGTGGGTGGCGGCGCTCTCGGTGTGCACGTCGGGGGTGTCGCCGCCGCGGGTGAGCCCGGCCCGCACCGAGCAGACGGGCCAGGCACCCGGCCCCTGGCCGTCGAGGACCTTCTCCGCCACCGCTATCTGCTGGTCCTTGGTGGCGAGGTCGGCGCGCGGCGCGTACCTCGTGCCCCCGTAGGCCTCCCAGGTGGACTGGGTGAACTGGAGCCCGCCGTAGAAGCCGTTGCCGGTGTCGATGCCCCAGTCGCCGCTGGACTCGCAGGCGGCGACCCGGTCCCAGGTGGACACGGAGGCCGCGTCGGCGCTTCCGGCGGCGGCGAGCGGGAGCGCGAGGCCGGCACCGCCCGCCGTCACGGTGAGCGAGGCACGGTTGATCCTGTTCGGCTGGTACCGGCGGTGCCGGCCGCGATCGGCCATGTCGGAAGCCCCCCTCGCCACGCGCGTCAGGAAGGCCAAAAGTAAGCGTCCCGAACAGGCCATGACAAGACGGCAATCAGCCGCCTCTTGTCCCTGGGGGCTCGGCGGTCACGCCCGAACGGATGCGGCGGGGACCGGCGTTGACGCGCCATCAGCCGTACGGGGCCGGCGGGACTGCCGGGAAGCGTTTCACGAGGTTACTGAGCCGTCGGGCCGGTGTGGTCCGTATCTGCAAGTGCGGCCGGTCGAACGGCGGGTCAGGATGGCCTTTGGGCAATACTGGCGGGCATGAGCGGCGGCAGCATCCCTTGCACGTTCTACGGGATCGACTTGATTCTTGAGGAGCAGGCGGTATGAGCACTTCGGCGCAGATCGGCGTCACGGGTCTCGCGGTCATGGGCCGCAACCTCGCCCGGAACTTCGCGCGCAACGGCTACACGGTGGCGTTGCACAACCGCACGGTGTCGAAGACACACGAGCTGGTGGAGAACTTCGGGGACGAGGGCGACTTCATCGCGGCCGAGACCGCCAAGGAGTTCGTGGCGGCGCTGGAACGGCCGCGCCGGCTGGTCATCATGGTCAAGGCGGGCGGTCCGACGGACGCGGTGATCGAGGAGTTCGCACCGCTCCTGGAGCCCGGCGACATGATCATCGACGGCGGCAACGCGCACTTCGCGGACACCCGGCGCCGCGAGAAGGCGCTGCGCGAGCAGGGCATCCACTTCGTGGGCATGGGCGTGTCCGGCGGTGAGGAGGGCGCGCTGCACGGGCCGAGCATCATGCCGGGCGGGCCGAAGGAGTCGTACGACTCGCTGGGCCCGATGCTGGAGAAGATCTCGGCGAAGGCGGCCGACGGCGCGCCGTGCGTCACGCACATCGGCCCCGACGGGGCCGGGCACTTCGTGAAGATGGTGCACAACGGCATCGAGTACGCCGACATGCAGCTGATCGGCGAGGCGTACCAGCTGCTGCGCGACGTCGCCGGGTACTCCCCCGCGCAGATCGCGGACATCTTCCGCACCTGGAACACGGGCCGGCTCGACTCGTACCTGATCGAGATCACGGCGGAGGTGCTGGCGCACGTGGACGCCGCGACCGGCAAGCCGTTCGTGGACGTGGTGGTGGACCAGGCGGAGCAGAAGGGTACCGGGCGCTGGACGGTCCAGATCGCGCTCGACCTGGGTGTGCCGGTGTCGGGCATCGCCGAGGCGGTCTTCGCCCGCTCGCTGTCCGGTCACGCCGCTCTGCGGGACGCGTCCCGGGGCCTGGCCGGACCGAAGCCGACGGCGCTGCCCGAGGCGGAGGCGGCGGCGTTCGCGGACCGGGTGGAGCAGGCGCTGTACGCGTCGAAGATCGTGTCGTACACGCAGGGCTTCCACGAGATCCAGGCGGGCAGCGACGAGTACGACTGGGACATCGACCTCGGGGCGGTGTCCTCGATCTGGCGGGGCGGCTGCATCATCCGGGCGGCGTTCCTGGACCGTATCCGGGCGGCGTACAACACGCGGGCGGATCTGCCGAGCCTGCTGTCGGACGAGACGTTCGCGCGGGAGATCGCGCAGGCGCAGGACGACTGGCGTGAGGTGATCATCGCGGCGACGCGGGAGGGGGTCGCCGTGCCCGGCTTCTCGGCGGCGCTGGCGTACTACGACGCGTTGCGGGCGGAGCGGTTGCCTGCGGCGCTGACGCAGGGGCAGCGGGACTTCTTCGGGGCGCACACGTACCGGAGGGTGGGCCGGGAGGGCTCGTTCCACACGCTGTGGGGCGGGGACCGCTCGGAGGTCACGGCGTAGGCCCGGCCGTCTGCGGGGTGCGGGTGGGCTGCGGTTTCGCGCAGTTCCCCGCGCCCCTGGAGGCGGGCTGAGCCCGCCGGTCGAGTGCCGGTGCGTCGTGGGGTTTCGCGCAGTTCCCCGCGCCCCTGGGGTGGGTGCCCGTGGGGTGTGGCTGCTCGGGGGTTTCGGGGGATTTGCTCAGGTCAGGGGTGGGCCTGGTTCTGGGTTGGGTGTGGGGTCTGGGCCCGGGATCGGGGAGGGGGCGGGGGGTGTTGGGGTGGGGGGCTGGGGTGGTGGGATCGGTTCGGGTCCTGGGGGTGGTTGGGGGGTGGGGACCGGGCTGGGGTAGGGGTCCGGAGGGTGGGGGGCTGGGTTCGGGCTCGTCATGATGTCCTCCGGCCAGTGGCTCGACGTCACCTCTGGGGGTCTACTGCCCCACCTACCCGACCGGCGCTCGCGCACTCCTCGCGGCCGCCGCGAGGCCCGGGCGGGGGCTGGACAGCATCGGCACTGCCGTGGTCGTGAATTTCGCGGCCGACGTCATGGAGGCCTGGGCCAGGACGATCACGTCGGCGTCGGTCACGGCGTCCGCCGCGGCTGCCACCAGGCGGGCGCATCCCTCGATGTCGCCGGCCTCGAAGCGGGTCCAGGCGTCCGGTACGACGTGGGCGCGGGCGTGGACAGGGCGGCCCGCGCGGCGCGCCTCGTCGTCGAGCAGGGCCAGGGTGGGCGGCAGGGTGCTCTCGACCGTCGCCAGGACGGCGACACGGGGGCCCACCGCCACCGCCGCGGCCGCCATCGGACGGTCACCGCGGACGACCGGTACGCCGACCTCGCCGGCGGCCCGCTCCGCCACCTCGCCGATCGTCGAGCAGGTGCAGAGCACGGCCCGTACGCCGTCGTCCGCCGCTGCCCGGTGGAGGGCCGCGGTGACGTCCCCGGCCACCGCTTCGGGGCCCTCCCTGCGGGCTCGGGCCAGGAGGTCCGGGGCCACGGAATGGCGGAGCTCCAGGCCCGGGTGGTGCTCGTCGCGCAGGGCGTCGAAGACGGGGACGTGGAGGGGTGAGGTGTGGAGGAGGGCGAGCATGCGCGGGCCCTCAGAAGCGGTCGGGGTGGGCGACCAGCCATTCCTTCGCCGCGCGCAGCAGCTCGGGGTCCGGTGTCGGCGCCACGTCGGGGTGGCGCTCGGCCCACCTGACGACGTACGGGCAGAGCGGGGCCACCGGAGTCTCCTCGCGCTCGGAGATCGCGTACAGCTCCCGGGCGAGGGAGCCCGCGATGCCCTTCCCCTCGTGCTCCGGCTCCACGATGGTGTGGACGGGCACGAGGGCCCGGGAGGGCGACTCCAGGACGAAGTACTCGATGTGGCCGACGACTTCGTCGCCGGCGACCGCCTCCAGACGGCCTGCCGCCCGGTCGTCGCGGATCTCGATGTCGCTCATGTCGCCCTCCTGGTCCTTCGGTCAGGCCGACACGGCCTGCGGGCTGCGCTCCTGGTCCGAGCCCGGTACCGGCTCGGAAGGGTCGGCGCCGAGGGCCACGACCCGGTTGTCGTGGTCGACGTGCACGACCCGCGGCCGAAGCGTACGCGCCTCGGCGTCGGTGACCTGAGCGTAGCTGATGATGATCACCAGGTCTCCGGGGTGCACGAGATGGGCGGCCGCCCCGTTGATCCCGACGACCCCGGAGCCCCGCTCGCCCTCGATGACGTACGTCTCCAGCCGGGCGCCGTTGGTGACGTCGACGATGTGGACCAGCTCGCCCGGCAGCAGGTCGGCGGCGTCGAGGAGGTCGGCGTCGATGGTCACGGATCCCACGTAGTGCAGGTCGGCCTGGGTGACGGTGGCGCGGTGGATCTTGGACTTCATCAAAGTGCGCAGCATTCTGAGCTCCTAGAAGACGGCTCCCTGCCTGCTTTCTGCAGGTCAAGGGCGTTCTTCACTTTACCCTCGCATGCGTCCGACTCGAAGATCGAGAGGTACCTGCGCACTGCGCTGCCCCCTAGCCGTTCACCAGCAGGATCTTCCCGAGGTGTCCGCCGGCCTCCATGAGCCGGTGCGCCTCCGCGGCCTCGGCCATGGGCACGGTCCGGTCGACGACCAGCCGCACGGCTCCGCTCTCGATCATCGGCCAGACGTTCTTCTGCACCTCGGCGACGATGGCCGCCTTCTGCTCCTTGGACCGGCTGCGCAGGGTGGTGCCGTGCACGGAGATACGCCTGGCCACCAGTTCGGCCAGGTTGAGGTTGCCCTCCAGGCCGTTCTGCAGGCCGATGACGATCAGACGTCCGTCGGCGGCGAGGGACCTGACGTTGCGTTCGAGGTAGTCGCCGCCGATGACGTCGAGAATCACGTCGTACGGGCCGTACTCGGCGAAGTCCTGCGTGCGGTAGTCGATCGCCACGTCGGCGCCCAGCCCACGCGCCCGCTCGACCTTCTCGGAGCCGCCGACGGTGGTGACGACACGTGCGCCCAGCTCCTTGGCGATCTGGATCGCCGCGGTGCCGACACCGCCGGCCCCGCCGTGCACGAGGAGGGTCTCACCCTTCTTCAGCCCGGCCGTCATGACGATGTTGGACCACACGGTGGCGACCGCTTCGGGCAGGCCCGCGGCCTCGACCAGGCCGGTCCCCTCGGGCACCGTGAGCAACTGCCCTGCCGGGACGGCGACCTTCTGCGCGTAGCCGCCCCCCGTCAGCAGCGCGCAGACCTCGTCACCCACCTGCCAGCCGGTCACCCCCTCGCCGACGGCACCGATCCGGCCCGAGACCTCCAGCCCCGGATACGGCGACGCCCCCGGCGGCATCGGGTAGAGACCCCAACGCTGCATGATGTCCGCCCGGTTCAGGGCGCTGGCCACCACATCGATGACCACTTCGCCCACGGCGGGACGCGGGTCCTCGACCTCGATCCATTCCAGGACCTCAGGGCCGCCGGGTTCCTTGATCGATACCGCCTTCATGGTGCTCCGTTCACATGGCCGGGACAGGGGCTCATACCTGGCATCCCCGAAAACCTAATGTTTACGATGCATACATTAGGCCGCGGGAGTGAGCAGTGTCAACATCAAAGAACGGCCACCCGCTTGCGACGCGGGTCACACTCACGCCCCACCATGTTTACGCCGCTGACATCGTCGCCTTAATGTGAACGCCGCATACATTCTAGCGACTGAGATTGAGAGGGGAACCGGGATGACCAGCGAGCTGTTCACGCCCCTGTCCCTGCGCTCCGGGCACGTGCTGAACAACCGGATCGCCAAGGCGGCCATGGAGGAGAACATGGCCGGCGACGGCCAGCTCCCGGACAAGGAGCTGTTCGGTCTGTACCGGCGCTGGGCCGCCGGCGGCACCGGACTGCTGATCACCGGCAACGTCATGGTCCACGCCGAGGCGCTCACCGGCCCCGCCGGCGTGGTGCTCGACGCCGCCGCGCCGCTGGAGCCGTTCATCGAGTGGGCCAAGGCCGGCAAGGCCGGCGGCGGGGCTGTCTGGATGCAGATCAACCACCCCGGCCGTCAGATCGGATCCGACATGCCCGGCGTCGTGTGGGGCCCGTCCGCGGTCGCCGTCGACCTGGGCAGGCACAGCAGCCGCTTCGGCCGCCCCGTCGCCATGACCCCCGAGCAGATCCAGGCCACCGTGACCCGGTACGCCGTCACGGCCCTGCGCGCCGAGCAGGCGGGCTTCGACGGTGTGGAGGTCCACGCCGCGCACGGCTACCTGCTGTCGCAGTTCCTGTCCCCCCTGGTCAACAAGCGCACCGACCGGTGGGGCGGATCGCTGGAGAACCGGGCTCGGATGCTGCTGGACGTCGTTCGCGCGGTTCGCGCCGCCGTCTCCCCCACCTTCGCGGTCGCGGTGAAGCTCAACTCCGCCGATTTCCAGCGTGGCGGGTTCGACGCCGACGACGCACGCCAGGTGATCGCGATGCTCGAACCGCTCGGCGTCGACCTGGTCGAACTGTCCGGCGGCAGCTACGAGAGCCCGGCGATGTCGGGCCGTCCCGCCGACGCGCGCACCCAGGCCCGCGAAGCGTACTTCCTCGACCTGGCGAGGGACCTGGTCAAGACCAGCCCGCTGCCGCTGATGCTCACCGGCGGCATCACCCGGCGGCACACCGCGGAACGAGTCCTCGACAGCGGCGTGGCGGTCGTCGGGATGGGCACGGCCCTCGCCGTCACCCCGGACCTGCCCGACCACTGGCGCCAGGGCCGCGAGGCCGACGAGCAGCTTCGGCCCGTCACCTGGTCCGACAAGGCCCTCGCCTCGGCCGCCGGCATGGCACAGGTCCGCCTCCAGCTGCGCCGTATCGCCCGCGGAAGCCGGCCCACGCCCCACACCCACCCGGCCATCGCCCTCGTCTCCGACCTGCGCAGGCAGCGACGGGCCCTGCGCCGCTACCGCGCCTGGCTGTCCGCATCGCAGAGCGCCGCGTGAGCACGCCACCGGAAGGGGCAGCCACCGGCCCTCTGCACAGCGACGACGACACCCGCGTCATGGGCATCCGCGTGGCTCCATGACTGCCGGCGACCGCACCGGGTACCCGGTCGGCGGAGGTGTCCGATGGTCGAAGCAACCGACATCCGAGAGTGGCGCGGTCATGACGTGGTCGACGCCGCCGGGCACAGGATCGGCGTCCTGGAGTCGGTCTACGTGGACACCACGACCGACGAACCCCGCTTCGTCACCGTGACGGTCGGGCTGCCCACCCGCCGCCGCCTGGTGTTCGTCCCGGTCGCCGAGGCGACCGTCGGTCCGGCCTACCTGAAGGTCGCCTACCGCAAGGACGTGGTCAAGAAGGCTCCGTCGATCGACACCGACGGCGAGTTGCCGGCCGCCCGGGAACCCGCGGTCTTCGCGCACTACGAACTCGACTACGTCCCGGGCGCGGGCGGCGAGCGCCGCCTGGGCCGCCGCTGACCCACCGAGTCCGTCCGGGAGAGCCGATGAGTCTGTTCCTGTTCCTGGTCCTCGTGGCCCTCGTCCTGGGCATCGTCGGATTCGCCGTCCACGGCCTGTTCTACCTGCTGATCGTCGGCGCCGTCGTGCTCCTCGCCGACCTCGTCTACGCCGCGGTCCGGCTGCGGCACGGCGGCCGGCGACATCGCATGGCCCGCTGACCGTCATATTTACTAACGAATGGTTGAGCAGTTCAGACTGATAAACCTAGTGTTAGTACATGTGAAGGCAGACATGGCCGCCGATGGCGGCGGTATACGCGACCTGAGCGACGTCACCCGGCTCGCGTCCGATCTCCGGCTCGCGGTGGGCCGGGTGACGCGGCGGCTGCGGCAGGCGCACGCCGTGGGGGACGTGTCCCTGTCGGGCGTCTCCGTGCTGGCGCGGCTCGCGGCCGAGGGCCCGGACTCCCCGACCTCCCTCGCCGAGACGGAGCGGGTGCGGCCGCAGGCCATGGCGAGCACCCTCGCCCAGCTCGAACAGCGCGGTCTGGTCCGTCGTACCCCCGACCCCGCGGACGGGCGGCGGAGCATCGTGGCCGCCACCGAGGAGGGGCGGGCGGTGCTCGCCGAGCGGCGCTCCGAGTCGGTCCAGCGGCTCGCGGCCGTCCTCGACACGTTCTCCGCGCAGGAGCGCGCGACGCTCGGGGCGGCCCTGCCGCTCCTCGACCGGCTGGCGGAGCGGCTGTGAGCGGGCAGCGGTGGTCCGCCGCCCTGCGTTCGGCCCGCCACAAGGACACCCCGGCCGGACCCGGCTACAAGTGGGTCGCGCTGTCGAACACCACGCTCGGCGTGCTGATCGCGACGATGGACGCGTCGATCGTGATCATCTCGCTGCCGGCGATCTTCCGCGGCATCGGCCTCGACCCGCTCGCGCCGGGCAACATCGGCTATCTGCTCTGGATGATCCTGGGCTATCTGCTGGTGTCCGCCGTGCTGGTGGTCGTGCTCGGACGGCTCGGCGACATGTTCGGCCGGGTGAAGATCTACAACCTGGGCTTCCTGATCTTCGCGTGCGCCTCGGTGGCGCTCTCGCTCGATCCGTTCCGCGCGGGGGCGGGGGCCCTGTGGCTGATCCTGTGGCGGATCGTGCAGGCCTTCGGCGGGTCCATGCTGACCGCCAACTCGGCCGCCATCCTCACCGACGCCTTCCCGGCCCGGCAGCGCGGCATGGCCCTCGGCATCAACCAGATCACCGCGCTGGCGGGGCAGTTCCTCGGTCTCCTGGCGGGCGGGCTCCTCGCCGTCGTCGACTGGCGTGCCGTGTTCTGGGTGAGCGTCCCGGTCAGCATCACCGGCACGATCTGGTCGTACCTGAGCCTGCGCGAGACCTCGGCGGGCCGCCCCGGCCGGGTCGACTGGCTCGGCAACCTCACGTTCGCGGCCGGTGCCGGCATCCTGCTGGCCGGGATCACCTACGGGATCCAGCCCTACGGCGACAGCGCCACCGGCTGGGGGAACCCGTGGGTGCTGACCGGCCTGATCGGCGGCGTCGCCCTGCTGCTGGCCTTCTGCGTCATCGAGACCCTGGTCGCCGAACCCATGTTCAACCTGGCGCTCTTCAGGAACAGGGCGTTCGCTGCGGGCAACGTGGCCGCCCTGCTGACCTCGATCGCGCGCGGCGGCCTGCAGTTCATGCTCATCATCTGGCTGCAGGGCATCTGGCTGCCGCTGCACGGCTACGACTTCGAGGACACCCCGCTGTGGGCCGGCATCTTCATGCTCCCGCTGACGCTGGGCTTCCTGATCGCGGGGCCGGTGTCCGGCTACCTGTCGGACCGGTTCGGCGCCCGGTTCTTCTCCACCGCGGGTCTTGTCGTCGTCACCGCGTCCTTCCTGGGGCTGCTCGCCCTGCCCGTCGACTTCGACTACGGGCTGTTCGCGGCGCTGCTGCTGCTCAACGGCCTCGGCCAGGGCATGTTCTCGGCACCCAACACCTCGTCGATCATGGGCAGTGTGCCGGCCGAGTACCGGGGCGTGGCCTCGGGCATGCGGTCCACCTTCCAGAACTCGGGTACGGCGCTGTCCATCGGCGTCTTCTTCTCACTGATGGTGTCCGGGCTCGCCTCCTCGCTCCCGTCGACGCTGAAGAGCGGCCTCATGGCGCACGGCGTGCCGGCCGCCTCCGCGGCGCACGCCGCGTCGCTGCCGCCGGTGAGCACGCTGTTCGCGACGTTCCTCGGCAACAACCCCATCGAGCACCTGCTCGCCTCCGAGGGCGTCCTGGACCATGTCACCAAGGCCCAGCGGTCGGTGCTGACCGGGCACACCTTCTTCCCGCAGCTGGTGTCCGGTCCCTTCCACCACGGCCTGGCCGTCGTCTTCGGCGTGGCCGCCGGCATGGCCCTGGTCTCCGCGGTGGCCTCCGCACTGCGCGGCGGCCACCGGCCGGGACCGGACCAGCAGGAGCCGAAGGACCGGCCCGCGGCGCGTACGACGCGGTCCACGCACAACTCGCCGTCGTGACGAAAGGCGGGTGCCCCGGCGGAGATCCGCCGGGGCACCCGCTGTCCGTTCACCGGGCGACGGTCACGGATACGAGGTGAGGTTCGCGACGTTGGTCGACGAGTTCGACGGTCCTCCGCTGTTGTTGATGACGTGGGTGATGGTGCCGGTGCCGCCGAGGGAGACCGTCACCATGCTGGTGAACTTGACGTTCGAGTTGGTCGGCGCCTCGATCGCGTGATCGGCGACGACGCTCGAGTTGGTGCTGAAGTAGCAGTAGCTGCCGAGGCCGTACACCTGGTGGCTGGTGACCGAGTCGGCGACCTTGTAGGCCGCGTAGCCCTTGGTCGAGCCGTTCATCCACGAGGACTGGTTCGGCGGGTCGTACGGCATCTCGTTCTGGTAGAAGTACGTCTTGCCGCCGTTGCCGTTCCAGAGGGTCTGGTACTTCTGGAAGTGCTCGACGAACAGGCCGTACATGGTCACGTTGTCGCCGTTGACGACCAGTCCGGTGTCGGCGGTGTTGGTGGTCCAGCCGACTCCGGTGCCGTGGTCGGCGCGCCAGATCCACATGTGGTCGCCGATGACGTTGTCGCTGTTGACGACCAGGCTCGTGGTGGCCTTGCCGACGCCCGCGCCGCCGACGCGGAAGTACACGTCGTGCAGCGAGGTCGGGTCACTGGCGTGCGAGGCCGAGGAGCCGCTCGGGCCGACCTCCACCAGGGTGGAGGAGTTGGTGGTGCCGGCGTCGAAGAGCAGGCCCGCGATGTTGACGCCGTCGACGTCGGCGACCTTCATGGCGGTGATGCCGTTGTCCGGGACGAAGGTGGCGAGGCCGAGGCCCAGGACGACCGTGTCGGCGCGGTTGATCTGCAGGGTCTGGTCGAGGTGGTAGACCCCCGGGGTGACCAGGAGGTTCTTGCCCGCCGTCAGGGCCGCGTTGATCTGGGAGGCGGTGGCGCCCGGCTTCACGACGTAGAAGCTGTCGAGCGAGAGCGACGTACCGGCCGCGGAACTCGAACTCCAGCTGGTGCCGGAGGAGTTGGAGCGCGTGGACGGCACGAACACCTGGTAGTTGCCGGAGCCGTCGACGTACAGGAACGGCTTCTCACGCGAGGTCGGGCTCTGCGCGACCGTGGTGTCCGGCGGGCTCGGGAAGGTGGTGGACGGCACGCCCGTGCTGCCGACGAAGACCATGTTCCAGTTGGAGCCGGTCCAGCTGCCGAGCTGCGAGTTGCGGGTCAGCCACTGCTGCTGGGTACCGGAGTTGACCTGCCCGTTGATCTGGCTGTCGGCGATCAGGCCGCCACTGGACCAGCCGCCGTCGTCCAGGGCGAGGTTGCCGCGCAGGTGCACCCGGCGGTAGGCGGAGGCCTGCGAGACCGCCCAGCGGTCGCTGCCGCTGGTCGGGTTGACGGAGAGGTTCTCGGCGCCGCGCCAGAAGTTCTGGGTGGCGTTGCCCTGGAACCAGTCGGCCTCCGCGTGCACCGCGCCGTTGATCGAGACCGCGTCGGGCGACAGGCCGAGGCCGAGCACCTGCGTGTAGAAGCCGACGTTGACGTCCGCGCTGTAGGCGCCGGGCTTGAACATCACGGCGTAGCGCTGGGAGCCGAACTGGTTGGTCTCCTGCTGCGCGAAGATCGAGTCCAGCTTGCTCTGAATGGTCGACGCGGACATCGACGGGTCGAAGATGACCACGTTGGAGCCGAGGTCCGGGTTGCTCGACTGGGTCACCGGGACGACCTGGAACCGCTGGGCCTGCGTGCCGTTGCAGGTGTACTGCACGAACTGCACGCTGTCCGCCGTCGAGGCGCTGGGGTCGTCGAGGCACTTGCCGCTGTTGCGGTTGACGAAGTGGTAGGCGCCGCCGCCGTCGTCCACGGGCAGCCACTGCTGGTTGTTGCCGCCGCCGTAGGTCCACATCTGGACGGCCGCGTTGTCGGCCGTCGAGACGCCGGTGACGTCCAGGACCTCGTTGGTGTTGTTTCCGTTGTTGATGCGGACGTAGCCGTCGCTGGTGGAGGTGAAACTCCACTGCTGGGCGGTGGTGTTGTTGCAGGTGTACTGCTGGACGACGGTGCCGTCGGCGGTGGCGGCCGCCTTGGCGTCCACGCACTTGCCGCTGGCCGCGTTGAGCAGGGTGGTGTTGCCGGTGGGCAGCGTGGCGGCGGACGCGGGTGAGGAGGCGCCCGCCGTGGTCAGCAGGGAGGCGGCGACAACGGCCACCGCTGCGGCGGCCGTTGATCTGCGGCGCCGGGGAAGGGAAAGCACTTGTTCTCCTTGAGAGCGGCTTGCGGAGGGGATCAGCCGGTGTATCCGGCGAAGACGCGCGTGTAGTCCCAGTTCGACTGGCTCACGCCGGAGCAGCTGTCGGCGGAGCCGCCGGTGCAGGGCCGGTCGCGGTTGGCGGACCAGAAGGTGAGCCGGGCCAGGTGGTGCTGCTGGGCGTAGGCGAGGATGGTCCGGAAGTCGGCCACCGTGACGGTCTCGCTGTTGTCGGTGATGCCGTTCATCGACGAGATGCCCATGTCCCGGTAGGCGGTGTCGTCGCTGTAGCCGTACGCGTTCTTCAGCGCGTTCTTGAGCCCCTCGGCCGCCTGGGTGGTGAGGTTGCCCATGTTCTGGCCCGCGCCGCCGAAGTCGAACGGCATGATGGCCCAGGCGTCGACGGTCAGCCCGGAGGACGCGGCCCGGTTGATCAGGCTGGTGTCCGGACCGCTCTGCCCGGTGCCGATGGTGATGTACACCTTCAGGCCGGAGTTGTTGGCCTTCACCGTCTTCAGCGCGTCCACGACCCGCTGCTGCACGGTCCCGTTGCTGTAGGCGTCGGCTTCGAGGTCGATGTCGATGGCCTTGAGCCCGCCGTAGGCGTTGATGACCTTCTGGTAGGCCGCCGCCAGCTCGCTCGCGCTGGAGCAGGAGCTCTCCAGCTTGTTGCCGCTGTAGCCGCCGAAGGACGGGATGACGTCACCGCCGTTGGCGCGCACGGTGTTGATGGTGCTCTGGTCGACGCCGCCGGTCAGCGCCCGGCTGCCGTCCCACTGCGGGTTGCAGTAGCCGTTGCTGAGGACGAACGCGAGCGTGTAGTACTTCACGCCGGTCGCGTTGGTGATGGTGGTCGGGCTCGGCGGGTCGCCCCAGCCGTTGTAGAGGTAGGGAGCCACGGCCATCGGCGCGGACGGGGTGGTGCCCCCGTCGGCCGCCGGGGCGGTCCACTTCTGGTTGGCGGTGCCCGCGCAGGTCCAGATCTGTATCCGGGTGCCGTTGGCGGAGTTGTTGTCGGTGACGTCCATGCACTTGTTCGCCTGCGGATTGACGATGTCGTTCGCGGACGACACGGTCCACTGCTGGTTCGCACCGCCACTACAGGTCCACAGCTGCAGCTTGGCGCCGTCGGCGGTCGAATTGCCGGTGACGTCGAGACACTTGCCGAGGGCGCGGAGGGTGCCGTCACTGCCGCGGGTCCACTGCTGGGCGGAGGTCCCGTTGCAGTCGTAGAGCTGGACGGCCGTGCCGTCGGCGGAGTTGGCGCCGGCGACGTCGAGGCACTTGCCGGCGAGGCCGGTGATGGTGCCGGTGGCGGCCTGTGCGGGGGAGGCGGTGAGCAGGCCTGCGGAGAGCGACAGGGCGGCGAGGGCGACAGCCGTGGGCAGAGGTCTGGCCATTGCGGGGGGTTGGCCTTTCACGCGGGGGGTGGCAGCACGGTGTGGCCCAACACCCTTTGGTCAGGTGGGTGTTGGCTACACACGTGAGCCTTTGTTTAAGGCGTGAAGCTAAAGGTCCGGACCACGGTCGTCAAGTAGGGGAGCGCTCCCCTCCTCTACTCACAGGAAAATGTGACGGCGATGTGAACGCTCCGTCAGGGCGCGGTCACCTCCGCGAACTGGGTGCGGTGCAGTTCGGCGTACCGGCCGTCCGCCAGCAGGAGTTCCTCGTGGGTGCCGCGCTCCACGATTTCTCCCGCTTCGACCACCAGGATCTGGTCGGCGGCCCGGATCGTGGACAGCCGGTGGGCGATGACCACGGCGGTACGTCCGTCCAGCGCCTCGGCCAGGGCCTCCTGGACGGCCGCCTCCGAGGTGTTGTCGAGGTGGGCGGTGGCCTCGTCGAGGATGACCACGCGCTGGCGGGCCAGCAGCAGCCGGGCGATGGTCATCCGCTGCCGCTCGCCGCCGGAGAGCCGGTAGCCGCGCTCGCCGACCACCGTGTCCAGGCCGTCGGGCAGCGACCGTACGACCTCGCCGAGGCGGGCCCGGCCGAGGGCCTCCCACAACTCCTCGTCGGTGGCGGTGGGCCGGGCGAGCAGCAGGTTGGCGCGGACGGTGTCGTGGAAGAGGTGGCCGTCCTGGGTGACCATGCCGAGGGTGGCGCGCAGCGAGCCGGCGGTCAGGTCGCGGACGTCGGTGCCGCCGATGCGGACGGTGCCCTCGTCGACGTCGTACAGGCGCGGCAGCAACTGGGCGATGGTGGACTTGCCGGCGCCGGAGGAGCCGACGAGGGCGATCGTCTGGCCGGGTTCGGCGCGGAAGGAGATGCCGTGCAGGACCTCGCTGCCGCCGCGCGAGTCGAGGACCGCGACCTCTTCGAGCGAGGCGAGGGAGACCTGGTCGGCGGCCGGGTAGGCGAAGCGGACGTCCTCGAACTCGACGGCCACCGGGCCCTCGGGGACCTCGCGGGCGTCCG
The DNA here is from genome assembly GCF_040296885.1 of Streptomyces sp. NPDC001980. Taxonomy (NCBI): domain Bacteria; kingdom Bacillati; phylum Actinomycetota; class Actinomycetes; order Kitasatosporales; family Streptomycetaceae; genus Streptomyces; species Streptomyces sp. NPDC001980. Next base: position 125,349 of record NZ_JBEOYD010000029.1, read on the forward strand.
GTTTCTCCTCGATCAGGGGCTTCAGGTCGAGCACTTCGAAGACCCGCTCGAAGCTGACCAGCGCGCTCATCACCTCCACGCGGGCCCCGGCGAGGGAGGTCAGCGGGGCGTAGAGGCGGGTCAGCAGCAGGGCGAGGGCGACCACCGCGCCCGGCTCCAGGGTGCCGCGCAGCGCGAACCAGCCGCCGAGGCCGTAGACCAGGGCGAGGGCGAGGGAGGAGACCAGGGTCAGGGCGGTCATGAACACCGACTGGGCGGTGGCGGTGCGCACGCCGATGTCCCGGACCCGGGCGGCGCGCGCGGCGAACTCCGCCGACTCCTCCTCGGGGCGGCCGAAGAGCTTGATCAGGGTGGCGCCCGGCGCGGAGAAGCGCTCGGTCATCCGGGTGCCCATGGCCGCGTTGAGCGCGGCGGCCTCCCGCTGCATCCGGGCCATCCGGCCGCCCATCCGGCGGGCGGGCACCACGAACAGCGGCAGCAGCACCAGCGCGAGCAGGGTGATCTGCCAGGACAGGGTGAGCATCACCACGAGCGTGAGCACCAGCGTGACCAGGTTGCTGACCACGCCGGAGAGGGTGTTGGCGAAGGCCCGCTGGGCGCCGATCACGTCGTTGTTGAGACGACTGACCAGCGCTCCCGTACGGGTACGCGTGAAGAACGCGACGGGCATCCGCTGCACATGATCGAACACAGCCGTGCGCAGGTCGAGGATGAGGCCCTCCCCGAGCGTCGCCGAGAGCCGCCGCCCGAGCACGCCGAGGGCCGCCTCCGCGACCGCGACCAGCGCGATCAGCAGCGACAGCCGTACGACCGTGCCGGTGTCGTGGCCCGACACGATCGCGTCGACGACATGGCCGGCGAGCACCGGGGTGGCGACGGCGAGCAGGGCGGTCAGCACCCCGAGGAGGACGAAACGGACTATGCCGCCCCGGTGCGGGCGGGCGAAGGCGGCGATACGGCGCAGCGTGGCCCGGTCGAACGGGCGCCGCTCCTGCTGGGCGGTCATCACGCTGTGGAGCTGCGTCCAGGCGGTGGTCTCCATACTCATGAGGGAGAACGTAGGACCTCAAGCGTCGTTGAGGTCAATGTCCGCTCGCCGTCCCCCCGTACGAAGGACCCGATGAGCCCTCCGCAGGCCCCGACCGGCTCCGCGAAGCCGCAGGTGAGTTCCCCGGTGGACCTCCCCCCTCACCCGCTTCCCGGCCGTCATCCGGTGTCTCCTCTTCCGCCACCCGCAGTTGGGGCGGCGCGGAAAACCTCTCCCGATGTGACAGCGGTAAGAATCCCCGGCTTCCGTGAGAGCCGTCTCCCCCGGCTCGCCCGTCGTATCCCCTGGCGGCACATCCTCACGCTCATTCCGCTCGTGCTGGTCGCGGTCATCGCGGTGCAGCACTGGTCGGTCCTCGTCGAGGGCTTCGGCCACCTCCGCGACGCCTCCTGGCCCTGGCTCCTTGCGGCCGGCGGTGCCACCTGTCTGACCTGGGTGGCCGCCGCTTTCACCCGGCAGGGTGCGGTCGTCCAGCCGCTGCCCCGCTGGCGGCTGCTGGCCACCCAGCTCGCGGCGGGCTCGGCCAACCACCTGCTGCCCACGGGTCTCGGCTCGGGCGCGGTCAACCTGCGGTTCATGACCGTGTGCGGGGTGCCGCTCGCCACCTCCTCCGCCGCGCTGGCCCTCTATCTGCTCGCCGAGTCCATCGCCCGCGTGGGCCTGATGGCCGTGTTCTTCGTCGCCTTCCCCGACGCCCTGCGGCTCGACGGGCTGCTCCCCGACGGGGACGTCGGACCGGTCCTGGCCGTCGCCGGCGCGCTGGTCGCCGTGGCGCTGGCCGCGCTGTTCCTCGTCCGGCGGGTGCGCGAGCCGGTGTTCCGCTTCGTGCGCAGCGCCCTGGGCGAGGCCCGCTCGGTCCACACGCGGCCGTCCCGGGCGCTGGCGCTGTGGGGCGGCTCTCTCGCCTTCCCGGCGCTCCAGGCGGCCGGTCTGGTGGCGGTGGGGCAGGCCCTCGGCCTCGACGTGCCGCCCGCGCACATGGCGCTGGCGTACCTGGCGGCCACGGTCGCCGTCGCCCTGATCCCCACGCCGGGCGGCCTGGGCTCGGTGGAGGCGGCGCTGATCGTGGCGCTGGTGGCGGCCGGCGGCCCGGTGGCGGTGGCCACGGCCGTCGTCCTCGCGTACCGGATCATCACCGTGTGGGTGCCGTTGCTGCCGGGAGCGCTGACACTGGGAGCGCTGGTACGACTCAAGGTCATCTGATGAAGGTCATCTGACGCGGGGTGGCCTTCCCGAGGGAAGGAAACGCATGCCGGTCCGTCTCGAACGCAAGGGTCCCGTCACCACGGTCGTCCTCTCCCGGCCCGAGGTGCGCAACGCGGTCGACGGGCCGACGGCGGCCGAACTGGCCGCCGCCTTCCGGGAGTTCGAGGCGGACGACGAGGCGCTGGTGGCGGTGCTGTGGGGCGAGGGCGGCACGTTCTGCGCGGGCGCCGACCTCAAGGCGATGGGCGCCGGGCACGGCAACCGGGTGGCGCCGGACGGCGACGGCCCGATGGGCCCGACCCGGCTGCGCCTCTCCAAGCCGGTGATCGCGGCGATCGCCGGGCACGCCGTGGCCGGGGGCCTGGAGCTGGCCCTGTGGTGCGATCTGCGGGTCGCCGAGGAGGACGCGGTGTTCGGCGTGTTCTGCCGCCGCTGGGGCGTGCCGCTGATCGACGGCGGCACGGTACGGCTGCCCCGGCTGATCGGCACCAGCCGGGCGATGGACCTGATCCTCACCGGCCGCCCGGTCCCGGCCCCGGAGGCCTACGCGATGGGCCTGGCCAACCGGCTCGTCCCGCCCGGCCGCTCCCGCGAGGCGGCCGAGGAACTGGCCGCGTCCGTCGCGGCCTTCCCCCAGGCCTGCCTGCGCAGCGACCGCGCGTCGGTGCTGGACCAGGAGGGGCTGGCCGAGCCGGCGGCGATGGGCGCGGAGATCCGTCACGGCATGGCCGTGCTGTCGGAAGGCCTGGAGGGCGCGGCGCGGTTCGCGGCGGGGGCGGGCCGGCACGGCTCCTTCACGGGCGACTGACCAGCCACTCCAGCACCGCCCTGCCCGCCTCGACGCCCTCCCGGGCCGCCGCCCGGACGTCCAGTCCCGGCTGCCGCAGACCGCCGACGGCGAAGACCCCCGGGCGGTCGGTGTACGGAACGGGCCTGTCGGCCAGGGCGATCCGGCCCCGGCGGGCGAGCTCGTCCTCGGCTGCGAAGTCCCCGGTGAAGACGGCGGTGTCGCAGGCGAGGACGCCGGTCCGCCCGTCGCGGTGCCGGATCCGCACACCGGACAGCCGCCCGTGCCCGAGGATCTCGGTGACCGTCGTGCCGGTGAGCAGCGGGACGCGGGAGCGGAGCCGGGCGTCCAGGGCGCGGAGGGATCCGGCGCGCGGCAACTCGGTGACCATCGCGACGACCTCGGCGCCCGCCGCCCGCACGGTCCCGGCCGCCACGTACGACACGTCCTCGGCCCCGACCACCACCGCCCGCTCGCCGATCGGCTGCCGGTAGCGGTGCACGGCCTGCAGAAGCTCTCCTCCGGTGTGGATCCCGGCGGGCCGGGTGCCCGGGATCAGCCGTGCCGCGCGCGGGCGTTCGTAGGCGCCGGTGGCGAGGACCACCGCCCGCGCGGTGACCGTCTCCGGGCCGCGCACGCCGACGGTGGCGAAGCCGAGCGGCCCGGCCCAGTCCAGCACGGTCACCCCCGTACGGACCACCGCTCCCGCCCGCGCGGCCGCCTCGACGAGCAGGCGGGCGTACGCCGCTCCGCTCAACGGCCGGGTCCAGGTGCCGAACCCGCCGTGGGCGCAGTACTGCGGCACTCCCCCGGCCTCCTGTTCCCGCTCCAGCACCTCCACCCGGCCCGCTCCGGCGAGGGCGAGCCGGGCGGCGGCCGCGAGACCGGCGGGACCGGCACCGACGACCAGGACGTCGACCTGGCGTTCCGCGGTCACGGTCTGCCCGCCCTCTCGAACAGCGCCCGCACCGTGGCCCCGCAGTGGAAACCCTGGCAGCGGCCCGCCCCGGCCCGGGTGCGGCGGCGCAGGCCCGGCAGGCTGCGCGGCGGGATGTCCCCGGCGAGGGCGTCCCGGATCTCGCCGAGGGTGACGTGCTCGCAGTGGCAGACGACGACGTGAGAACCCTGCTGGTACGGACGCGGGAAGACCGCGCCGAGGTTCGGCATGCGCACCGGTTCCAGGTCGACGGGGTTCCTCAGGTCGAGGCCCGAGTCCCGCAGCAGTCCGGTGACATGGGAGGCGAGGGCGAGCGAGGCGGTGAGGCCCGTGGAGCGGATGCCGCCGACGGTGACGTACGCCCGGTCGGGGTGGGCGGAGATGCGGTAGTCGTCGTGCTCGGTGGCGGCGCGCAGGCCGGCGTAGACGGCGGTGACCTCCTCGTCGAGGAGCGCGGGCAGGATCCGGCGGCCCTTCTCGCGCAGCGCCGCGAGCCCCTGCGCGGTCGACTGGGTGGCGGTCCGGTCGTCCAGGTCCTCGGCGGTGGGGCCGAGCAGGACGTTGCCGTAGACCGTGGGGGCCGCCAGGACGCCCTTGCCGAGGGCGGTGGGGACCGGCAGCAGGATGTGCCGGAGGAGGTCGCGGGCGAGCTTGTCGTAGACGATGAGCTGGCCCCGGCGCGGGGTGACGGTGAAGGTGCGCCGGCCGAGCAGGCGGTCCAGGGTGTCGGCGTGCAGGCCGGCCGCGTTGACGAGGTGACGGGTGTGGAGGGGGCCGCGCGAGGTGGTGAGGGTGTGCACGCCGTCGTCTCGGCTCGCTCCCGTCACGCGGGTGTTGAGGTGGAGGTCGACGCCGCCTCGGACCGCCTGGGTGGCGTAGGCAAGGGTGGTGCTCCACGGGCAGACGATGCTCTCGCCGGGCACGTGCAGGGCACCGAGTGCGCCGGGGCCGAGGTGGGGTTCGCGGGCGTACAGCTCGGCGGCGTCCAGCTGGGCGGTGTCGTGGCAGTCGTTGCGCACGGCCTTGCGTGCGAGGTCCGGCAGGGCGGCCAGTTGCTCGGGGTCCCAGGCGACCAGCAGCGCGCCGACCGGCTCGACCGGGATGCCGGACTCGGCCGCGTACCCGGCGAGGAGGCGGGCGCCGTCGCGGACCAGGCGGGCCTCCAGGGTGCCGGGGTGGGCGTCGAAACCGGTGTGCAGGATGGCGGTGTTGGCCTTCGAGGTGCCCTGGCCGACGTCGTCCTGGGCCTCGGCGAGGGCGACCCTGAGGTGCGGGTGGCGGGCGAGTTCGCGGGCGATCGCGGTGCCGACGACCCCGGCGCCGACGACCGTCACGTCGTACGGGACGCCGGGCAGGGGTCCTGCGGCGGTGACCGTCACCGGGGCGCTCCCGAGCCCGCTCCGGCCACCGGCCCGTCCAGCAGGGCGGCGACGGCGGCGCGGAAGACCCCGAGGCGGTCGGCGGCCTCGGCGGCGGAGATGCGCGGCTCGTAGACGGCGGCGGGCCGGCCGTCGGGCAGGAAGTCGACGGGGTCGCTGCCGAGGTGGGCCAGCGCGCCCACGCCGAGGGCGGTGGCGTCGGGCAGCGTGGACACCTCGACGGGGCGTTGCAGCAGGTCGGCCTGGGTCTGCATGAGCAGGGCCGAGCGGGTCAGGCCGCCGTCGACGCGCAGGGCGGCCAGCGGGGTGCCGAGGTCGTTCTCGGCGGCTTCGGCGAGCTCCGTCACCTGGGCGGCGAGGCCCTCGCACAGGGCCCGCACCAGCTGCCCGGGGCCGGTGTCGAGGCCGAGCCCGGTGAGGGAGCCGCGCAGCTCGCCGCGCCACCAGGGCGCGGCGAGCCCGGCCAGCGCGGGGACGAAGGTGACACCGCCGGCGTCGGGGACGGCGCCGCCCACCCGGTCCAGGTCGGCGGGGCCCGAGATCACGCCGAGGTCGGTGAGCCAGCGCACGGCGGAGGCGGCGGTGTACACCTGGCCGTCCAGGCAGTAGGCGGCCTCTCCGGCGAGGCGCCAGGCGACGCAGCCGACCAGTCCGGAGCTGCTGTGCCGGGGTGTGTCGCCGGTGTGCGCGAGCAGGAAGGCCCCGGTGCCGTAGGTGCACTTGGCGGCGCCGGGGCCGGTGATGCGCTGGGCGAGGAGGGCGGCCTGCTGGTCGACGGCGAGGCCGGTGAGTGGGATCTTGTCCCCGAACTCCTTGGTGGTACCGACGAGCTGGGCGTTGTCGACGATCTCGGGGAGGTGTTCGGCGGACAGCCCGTAGAGGTCGAGGGCGCGGGAGGACCACTGCACCCGGTCCAGGTCGAGGAGGTGGGTGCGGCTCGCGGTGGCGGCGTCGGTGACGTAGGCGCCGGTGAGCCGGTGGACCAGCCAGGCGTCGGTGGTGGTGACGACTCCCTCGGTGGTGAGGTGCCGGCGGATCCAGGCCATCTTGGGCGCGGCGAAGTAGGGATCGAGCGGGAGGCCGGTGAGGGCGCGTAACTCCTCGGCGTGGTCGGCGAGTTCGGCGCAGACCGGTTCGGCCCGGCGGTCCTGCCAGACGATGGCGTCGGTGAGCGGACGCCCGGTGCCGGGGTCCCAGGCGAGGACGGTCTCGCCCTGGTTGGCCAGGCCGAGCGCGGTCACCGGTTCACCGGCCTCGGCGAGCGCACGGCGGCCGGCGACGAGCACCGACTCGTAGAGCTCCACGGGGTCGGCCTCCACCCGGCCGCCGGGCAGGTGCCGGGTCCGTACGGCGACGAATCCGGTGCCGATGACGCCCCGTTCGGGGCAGATCACCAGGGCCTTGGTGCCGGACGTGCCCTGGTCGACGGCGAGCACCGGACCTGTCATCGAGCCTCCCTGACGATCACTGCGCGACAGCCTGCCGCCGGGCGGTGCGCTGCGTCAACCGAGCAGGGTGTCGGGGCCGGTCGCGTGCTATGTACGGACCACCTCCTGGCCCTGCTCCGTCGTCGGTCCGGTCGGTGTCCCGGCCGCGTCCCGCCGGTCGAGCCAGGAGAGGACGGGGGCGGTCATCACGGTGGTCACCAGGGCCACGAGCACCAGTGCGGAGAACAGGGCGTCGCTGACGATGCCGGCGGCCAGGCCGACGTTCAGGGCGATGAGCTGCATGAGCCCGCGGGCGTTCATGAGCGCGCCGACGCGGACCGCCACTTCCGGCGGTTCGCCCCTGAGCCGGGCCGCCGCCCAGCAGCCGCCGAACTTGCCGAGCACGGCCAGGACCACGGCCGCCGCGCCGAACGCCAGCACGGTGGGGTCGGCGAACACGTCGAAGCGGGTGTTGAGCCCGGAGTAGGTGAAGAACATCGGGACGAAGACCACCTGGGTCACCGACTGGGTGGTCCGCACCAGGCGTTCGGCGGCCTCGCCGCGGGGCATGGCCATGCCGACGCAGAAGGCTCCGAACACCGCGTACAGGTCGATGACATCGGTGAACCAGGCGGCGCCGAACAGCACCGCCACCGTGCCGAGGAGCCGGGTGTCGTCGCGCAGTCCGGGCCGGTTCACGATCAGGGCCAGCAGCGGGCGCCCCAGGAAGTACAGGACCGCCCCGAACAGCAGGGCACCGCCGACGGTGGTCAGCACCTGCCCCGGGGCGCCCGAGGCGGCGCTCAGGACCGCGGCCAGCATGATCCAGGCGACGGCGTCGTCGGTGGCGCCCGAGGCGAGGGAGAGGGTGCCGAAGCGGGAGCCGGCCAGTCCGCGTTCGGTGATGATGCGGGCCAGCATCGGGAAGGCGGTGATGGCGAGGGCCACGCCGACGAAACCCGCCGTGATCCAGACCGGGACGCCGTCGACGAAGATGTCCACGTGTCCGCGGGCCACGAGTGCCAGGCCCACACCGAGGACCAGGGGAATCGTGATCCCGGCCGCGGAGACGGCTGCCGCCGTGCCGGCGAGCCCGCGGCCCGCGTGCGCCCGGAACTCGTATCCGGCGTGGAACATCAGGGCCACCAGGCCGATCTGCCCGGCCACGTAGAGCACCGGTCTGAGCTCGGCGGGGAAGACCGCGTCGGACGCGCCCGGGGCGACCAGCCCGAACAGGGACGGTCCGAGCAGGACGCCGGCGATCATCTCGCCGACCACGGGCGGCTGGCCGAAGCGGCCGGCGATCGCGACGACCAGCCGGCAGGCCAGCAGGATCACGACGACGGCGGCGAAGAAACGGGGAGCGAGCTCCACGGGTGTCATGACGTCGCCCCCTCACCGGCTGCCGACGACGGACGGGGACGAACCGCCGGGCGCGGCGGCGAAGTAGGTGCGGCACAGACCCTGGCGGCGGGCGTCCCACACCATGTAGGTGCCGAGGACCAGTTGGGTGAGGCTGCGCGGGACGTTCGCCCAGTGGTCGGCGAGCCGCATCGCCGCGAGCCGCAGCCGGGGCGATCCGGTGTCCTCGCGCGGGATCAGGAGGCAGGGACCGCGGCTGGGCAGCGAACGGGTGTGCTCGGCGGACGACTCCAGCCGGAACCGCCGCAGCACCTCCTCGGCCGCGACCCGCATGGTCAGCACGGCGAAACCGCGGGCCGGGCAGGGCCGGTTGGCGGCGACCCCGAACGGGATGGAGGCGGTCGGCCGGGTGTCCCTGGACAGCCAGCGGTCGGGGTCGAAGCGTTCGGCCTCGGCCGTGCCCGAGCGCTGGTACTCGGGGTAGTTGAAGAGCAGGACCGAGCCCGGGGGGATGGCGGGACGACCGTCGCGCGGGATCTCACCCGTGGTGATCCGGTGTGCCACGCCGAACAGCGGGAAGTGCTGGAGGGTCTCGTCGACGACGTGGTCGAGGTAGTCGGGCTCGGCGGCCGTCCTCAGGCGTTGCTGCACCTCCGGGTGGGTGGCGAGGGCGAGCAGCAGGTGGGCCGTCGCCTCCGACATCTGCACCACTGCCGTGTTGAAGAAGGTGCCCTGGAGGTAGTACGCCCGTTCCCGCTCGGTGAGCAGCGCGGGCAGCGGCACCGGCGGCGGGTCGTGGGCGAGCCGCTCGCGCAGGTACGCGGTGAGCCGGGCCCGGCGGTCCAGGTGCCGCAGCCGGGTGCACTTCAGGGCGCTGACGACGTCGTCGGCGTTGCCGGTGATCAGGTCCCGGACCTCGCGCGGGCAGGGGCTGCGGAAGACGACCTCGTAGTAGACCTCGGCCCACACGGGCATCATGAGATCGCGCAGCCGCACCCTGAACAGGGGCTTCTCGCCGCCGAGTTCGTCCAGCACCCGCCGGGTGCAGCGGCCGACCAGCTCGGTCCACTCGGCGCGGGACGGTCCGGCGAGGATCTGCCGGGTGGTGCGGGCCACGTCGTCGTAGCGGGGGCCGGGCTCCAGGTGTTCCTGGTGGACCTCCGGGCCGGGCGAGAGCCAGTACCAGAACAGGTCGGACAGGGCGGCGCCCCGGCTGCGGCCGTTGGCGGCCGGGTGGCCGTACACCTGCTTGAACTCCTCGGCGGGCACCTCGCGGCCGGGGGCGGGTATGCCCTCCTCGCCGTTGACCCGGGCGAAGATGCGCACGCGGAGGGCGACCACCGCGCGCGGCAGCCAGTACGGCAGACTCGCCGCGAGGGCGAGGGCGGCCGCGACGGCGGCCCATCCGGCGGCGCTCATGAGACCGCTCCCCCGTAGACCGCTCCGCCGAAGGCCGCTCCGCCGAAGTGCCGTCCCGACCAGGCCGGGCGGACGAGATCCGGGGTGAGTTCGTCGAGGCCCGCCGCTCCGCACAGGGCGAGGGCGTCCTCGATCTCCTCGCGCAGCAGCTCCAGCAGCCGCCGTACGCCCTTCTCCCCGTCGGCGGCCAGCGCCCACATCACGGGGCGGCCGATGCCCACCGCCCGTGCGCCGAGCGCCAGCGCCTTGACCGCGTCGGTACCGCGTCTGATCCCGCCGTCCAGGAGGACGGGGATCCGTCCGGCCACGGCCGCGACGATCTCGGGCAGGACCTCCAACGTGGCCGGGACGGTGTCGAGCTGGCGGCCGCCGTGGTTGGACACCAGGAGGCCTGCCACGCCGTGGCGGACGGCGAGCCGGGCGTCCTCGGGGTGCAGGACGCCCTTGAGGACGATCGGCAGGTCGGTGATCTCGCGGAGCCGGGTGATGTGGTCCCAGGAGAACTCCGGGGACATCTCGATCTGGCGGACGTGCCCGCGTTCGCCGTCGCGGAGGTCGACGAGGTTCTCGCAGCGCAGGCCCGCGGGCAGGTCGTGGAAGCCGTTGCGCCGGTTGCGTTCGCTCGCGCCGAGCACCGGGGAGTCGACGGTGACGACCAGGGCGGTGCAGCCGGCGTCGACGGCCCGGCGGACCAGGGCCTCGGTGATGCCGGGGTCGGGCTGGAGGTAGAGCTGGAACCAGAGCGGTACGGTCTCGCCGGGCGCGGCGGCGCGGGCCGCGTCCGCGACCTCCCCGACGGCGACGGTCGACGCCATGCTCGCGATCATGACGGCCCCGGCGGCGGCCGCGGCCCGGGCGGTGGCCAACTCGCCCTCGGGGTCCACGAGTCGGTGAAAGGCGGTGGGCGACAGCAGCACCGGCGTCCGGGCCCGCCCGCCGAAGAGCGTGACCTCCAGGTCCGGCACCGCGCGGCCGCGCAGCACGCGGGGCAGGAGCCGCAGCCGGGTGTACGCCTCCTCGTTGGCCCGTACGGTGATCTCGTCACGGGCGCCGCCGGCGACGAAGTCGGCGTGGACGGGGTCGAGTCGGTCCCGGGCGGCGGTCTCGAAGTCCTTCGCGCTGAACATCACGGCCGCCTCACCGCCGCGCCGGTCTGCGCTCCGGGCGCCAGTTCACGGGTGAAGAAGCCGGTGAGCGGGGCGTGGTGGACGTCGGGGTCGTCCCAGTGGTTCTCCAGGTTCTCGGCCAGGTGGTGGGTGCCGAGGAGAGCGCCGTCGCGGAAGTGGCGGACCACGGGGTGGAGGTACGACGCGTCGAAGGCGTCGTCGACCGAGTTCTGCGCGGTGCGGCGGACGGTGATGTCGAAGGGGTCGACCTTGTCGTGGTCGGGGCCGTACTCCAGTGTGATGGTGAAGTAGTCCCGGTTCCGGGTGAGTTCGCCGATGTGTGCGTAGTCGACGGGGACCTCTTCGTGGTACCGGGCCGTGCCGTCGTCCGCCGTGACGATCAGGTCGCCGATCACGGCGAACTGCTGCCACAGCGCCGAACTCCGGTTGACGCGCGCCGCCACGGCGTCCGCGAGAGCGGCCGGGTCGGTGGTGAGCGGGCGGTGCGGCCAGGGCCGGTCGTGGTGGCGCTCGTCGAGGATGCGGCTCAACGCCCGTACGGCGTAGCGGAATCCGTGGATGAAGCCGCCGGTGGACTTCTTGAAGTCGCGCTGTTGCATCAGCGTTCCGGCGAAGTAGAGGCCGGGCACGTTGACGGACTCGTAGGCGGGGGTCAGGGCGGCGAAGCGGTCCTTGATGACGAGTTCGGGTCGGCACTCCGCGTCGAACGGCGAGGCGTCGAAGCGGAAGCCCGTGCAGACGATCACCCGGTCGTAGACCAGCTCCTTCACGACCTCGTCGGCGCGGGAGAAGCTGAACCGGACGCGATAACGGCTGCCCTCGCGCTCGATCGCCTCGACGTTGCCGTCCAGCAGGGCGTTCAGTGACTTGAGCTGGTAGGTGTCGAGGAAGTTGTTGTTGACCGCCCGCAGATGGCCGACGAAGTGCGTGTTCCAGGCCAGTTTGATCGAGTGCGGTCCCGCCACGTGGATCACGGCGGCCGTCTCGACAAGGTTGTCAGCAGTCTCCAGCGCGGAGTTGCCCTTGCCGAGGATCAGGACCCGCTGGTCGGTGAAGTCGTCGGGGTCGACGGAGACGTCCGGGTACGGCTCCGCCGTCTCGATGCCGGGGACGTCGGGGATGTAGGGCCGGGACACACCGGTGGCCATGACCAGCCGGCGGGCGCGGTGCTCGGCGCCGTGCTGGTCGGTGACGGTGAACCCGGTGTCGTCGCGGGTGATGCGGACCGCCCGGGTGTCGTAGGCGATGTCCAGTTTGAACGCTTCGGCGAAGTCGGCGAGATAGCGTACGAGGTCGTCGGCGGCCGGGAAGTAGCGCTTGGAATAGCGTTTGAACAACAGGTCGGGATCGTCGGACAGCAGCGAGTTCCAGTCCATCCGGAGGTTGAGCTCGGGGTCCTGGGTGCCGTTGTGGACCTTGTTGATGGAGATCAGCTGCCGGTGCCGGGGGAACGTGCGGAAGAACGTGCCCGGTGTGCTGCCGCTCTCCAGGATGCGGTGGTGGTGCCCCGCGGCCTGGAGGAGCCGACCGAGCTGGAGTCCGGCGGGACCGGCTCCGACGACGAGATAGTCGAGCTGTTCCTGGTGCACAGTGCCTGCCTTCCGATGGGGGGTGGGGGCCGGAGCAGACGTGCGGGTGAGCCAGCGCAGAAGCCAAGTCCCCCAGGAGCCCCCGCGCTAGCCACGTCCCCCACATCGACAGCAAGTTGACAGATTCGGCACAGTCCCGGCGGGCGGGCGCCGGTACGAACCTCCGTGCGGATACGGCAGGATGAGCGGTTGCACGATCGAATGGGAGGTAACCGGTGAACCGAGCGCTCACCGTCGATGACCTGGTCCTGGCCGGAATCGCCCTCGCGGCGGGCCTGTTGCTGGCGTTCCTGTCGCGCGGGATGCTGCGGTGGCTGGCCAGGCACGCGAAGCGGACGCGCTGGAGCGGTGACGACGTCATCGTGGACGCGCTGCGCACGGTGGTCCCGTGGGCGGCGCTCGCGGGCGGCGCGGCGGCCGCGGCGGCGGTCCTGCCGCTGACGAGGACGGTCCAGCACCACACCGACCAGTTCCTCCAGGTACTGCTCATCTTCGCGGTGACGGTGTCGGCGGCACGGGTGGTCGCCGGACTCGTGCAGTCGGTCACCCAGTCCCGCTCCGGGGTCGCCGGATCGGCCACGATCTTCGTGAACATCACCCGGGTGCTGGTGCTGGCGATCGGCTTCCTGGTGATGCTCCAGACGCTGGGCATCTCCATAGCGCCCCTGCTCACCGCCCTGGGCGTGGGCGGTCTGGCGGTCGCGCTCGCCCTCCAGGACACCCTGGCCAACCTCTTCGCGGGCATCCACATCCTCGCCTCCAAGACCGTCCAGCCGGGCGACTACATCCAGCTGAGCAGCGGCGAGGAGGGCTATGTCGTGGACATCAACTGGCGGCAGACGACCGTCCGCCAGCTCTCCAACAACCTGGTGGTCGTCCCCAACGGCCAGCTGGCCAAGAGCAACATGACCAACTACACGCGCCCCGAGCAGCAGTTGACGGTCCTGGTGCAGGTGGGCGTGGGCTACGACAGCGACCTGGACCACGTCGAGCGGGTCACGCACGAGGTCATCGCCGAGACCATGACCGAGATCACCGGCGCGGTCCCGGACCACGAACCCGCCATCCGCTTCCACACGTTCGGCGACTCACGGATCGGCTTCACGGTGATCCTCGGTGTCGGCGAGTTCAGCGACCAGTTCCGGATCAAGCACGAGTTCATCAAGCGTCTGCACCGCCGCTACCGCGAGGAGGGCATCCGCATCCCGGCGCCGGCCCGCACGGTGGCGCTCCAGCAGGGGGCCGTGGTGATCCCGCAGCAGCGCGTCACGGACGAGATGCCCGCGGGTGTGCCGCACACCGACTGACCCCCTGCTCGTTGCTCAGATCGTCGAGAGCGTGGCCGAGTTGTCGTGGTGGTGGCCGCCCCGCAGGCTGTGCGGGACGGCCGGGGTCGGAGTGACCGGGGTGACCGTCCAGTCGGGGTGGCCGGGCATGCGCGGGGTCGTCGTGCCGTAGAGCCAGTCGCGGAGGAAGCCCGCCCGGTCCTGGCCGGTGACCTCCGTGGCGACCGCGATGTAGTCCTCCGTCGAGGCCGAGCGGTGCCGGAAGCGGTCCAGGAAGGTGCGCTCGACCGCGTGGAAGGCGGCCTCGCCGACCAGCTCGCGGAAGGCGTAGAGGACCAGGACGCCGCCGAGGTAGCGCTGGTTGTCGAAGAGGTTGACCTCGTTCGGGGCGGCCACCGGGCCGGAGTCGTGGCGCCACTGGTCGCCGCGCGCGTAGGTGTCCTTCATGCGGGCCTCCATGGTGGTGAGGCCCAGGGAGTCCGGCCAGCCGCGTTCGTAGCGGTAGAGCAGCCCGTAGAAGTCGGCGTGGCCCTCGTTGAGCCAGAGGTCGGCCCAGGTGGCGGGGGAGACCAGGTTGCCGAAGTAGGAGTGGACCAGCTCGTGCATCATGTGCGAGCCGATCTTCGCCTCCTCCTGGAGCAGGAAGTTCGGCTTGTACAGGGTCAGGGTCTGAGTCTCCAGCCCTGTGAAGTCGAAGGCGTTCGGGTCGTCGGAGTTGCAGGGCAGCAGCCCGTACGTCTCGAACGGGAAGGCGGCGCCCAGCCGGTCCTCCAGCCAGGCGACCTGGCCCGCGGTGAGGGCGAGCGCCGGTTCCAGTGCGGCGGCGCGGGCCGTGGGGACGACGTCCCGCAGTGGCAGGCCGTGCGGGCCCGGCCGCTCCTTGACCACGTAGTCGCCGACGGTGATCTGCACGAGTTCGGTGGCGATCGGCGAGCGGGAGCGGTACGAGTACGCCGTACGGTCGCCCGGGAGGTTCTCGGTGCAGGTGAGCAGACCGTTCGCGACGCCCCGCAGGCCGCTCGGGACGGTGAGGCGGAAGGTGAAGTCCGCCTTGTCCGAGGGGTGGTCGTTGCACGGGAAGACGGTGTGCGCGGAGTTGGGCTGCGGGCAGATCGCGAAGCCGTCGGGGGTAGGCACCCAGGCGGTGTGCGGGAGGGTGCGGCGCGGGTCGGCCGTGTAGGTCACGCACACGGTGACGTCGGCCCGCTCGCGCAGCGGCCGGGCGGGGGTGATCCGCAGTTTCTCGTCCGCCCGCTCGAAGGCGGCTTCCCGGCCGTCCACACGTACGGCGGACACGTCCAGGCCGAGCGCGTCCAGGGAGAAGCGGGACAGGCCCTGGGTGGTGCGGATCCGCAGGGTCGCGGTGGCGTCGACCAGACCGGTCGTGGCGTCGTAGGCGAGGTCGAGGTCGTAGGCGTGGACCCGGTAACCGTCGTTGCCGAGGGCCGGGTAGACGGGGTCGCCGAGGGTCTCCGGGCCCGGGGCCGGTGTGCTGCCCCCGGTCCTCGCGTCGCCGCTTTTCTCCCCCGCGGAGAAGGGACGCGCGAGGGCCGGGGCCCCCGCGGCCAGGACGGTCGCCGTGCCGAGCAGGGCGGCCGCCGGGGCCGTGACTCTGGTGCGATATCTCATGGTCCGCTTTCGCTCGGGCGGCCGGTTGGTCGGTCCGGCCGCCGGTCGACGGTGGCTCATTCGTCTTGACCACCCTTTGGACCGATCCGGTTGCCCGTCGTATGACAACCGGACAACCGGATCTTCCGAGTCGCGGACCCCTGTCGAGCGAGGGCCGGTCACGAGATATCTTGATGTCGAGCAATGTTGCAGACGTGGAGCGGAGCACCCGGTGACTGACTCGACCATCATCTACACCTACACAGACGAGGCCCCGGCCCTCGCGACGCACTCGTTCCTGCCGGTGATCCAGGCGTACGCCTCGCAGGCCGGTGTCGCCGTGGACATCCGCGACATCTCGCTGGCCGGGCGCATCATCGCCCACTTCCCGGAGCACCTGAACGAGGACCAGCGCATCCCGGACGCCCTGGCCGAGCTGGGCGACCTGGCCAAGACGCCCGAGGCCAACATCGTCAAGCTGCCGAACATCTCGGCGTCGATCCCGCAGCTGAAGGCCGCCGTCGTCGAGCTCCAGGGCAAGGGCTACGCGCTGCCGGACTACCCGGATGACCCGAAGACCGACGAGGAGCGCGACATCCGCGCCCGCTACGACAAGATCAAGGGTTCCGCCGTGAACCCGGTCCTGCGTGAGGGCAACTCGGACCGCCGTGCCCCCGCCTCGGTCAAGAACTACGCCAAGACCCACCCGCACCGCATGGGCGCCTGGACCTCCGAGTCCAAGACCAACGTGACCACCATGGGTGAGAACGACTTCCGCTCCACCGAGAAGTCCGCGGTGATCTCGGAGGCCGGAAAGCTGAAGATCGAGCTGGTCGCCGAGGACGGCACCACCACGGTCCTCAAGGAGTCCGTACCGGTCCTCGCCGGCGAGGTCGTCGACGCCTCCGTGCTGCACGTCGCGCAGCTCAACGACTTCCTGGCCGCGCAGGTCGCCCGTGCCAAGGAAGAGGGCGTGCTCTTCTCGGTGCACCTCAAGGCCACGATGATGAAGGTCTCCGACCCGATCATCTTCGGTCACGTGGTGCGCGTCTTCTTCCCGAAGACGTTCGCGAAGTACGGCGAGACGCTCAAGTCGGCCGGGCTGTCCCCCAACGACGGTCTGGGCGGCATCCTCAAGGGCCTGGAGAACCTGCCCGAGGGCGCCGAGATCAAGGCCTCCTTCGACGCCGAGATCGCCGAGGGCCCGGCCCTCGCGATGGTCGACTCCGACAAGGGCATCACCAACCTGCACGTGCCCTCCGACGTCATCATCGACGCCTCGATGCCGGCCATGATCCGCACCTCCGGCCACATGTGGGGCCCGGACGGCCAGGAGGCCGACACCCTCGCGGTCATCCCGGACTCCTCCTACGCCGGTGTCTACCAGGCCGTGATCGAGGACTGCCGGGCCAACGGCGCCTTCGACCCGTCCACCATGGGCTCGGTCCCGAACGTGGGCCTGATGGCGCAGAAGGCCGAGGAGTACGGCTCCCACGACAAGACCTTCGAGATCGCCACCGCCGGCACGGTCCGCCTGGTCGACGCGGCCGGCAACGTCGTGATCGAGCAGCCGGTCGCCGCCGGTGACATCTTCCGCGCCTGCCAGACCAAGGACGCGCCGATCAAGGACTGGGTGAAGCTGGCCGTCACCCGCGCCCGCGCCACCGGCGACCCGGCCGTCTTCTGGCTGGACGAGGGCCGCGCCCACGACGCGCAGCTGATCGCCAAGGTCCAGCAGTACCTGCAGGAGCACGACACCGAGGGCCTGGACATCCGGATCCTCTCCCCCGTCGAGGCCACCAAGCTGTCGGTGGAGCGCATCCGCCGCGGCGAGAACACCATCTCCGTCACCGGCAACGTGCTCCGTGACTACCTGACCGACCTGTTCCCGATCCTGGAGCTGGGCACCAGCGCCAAGATGCTGTCGGTCGTCCCGCTGATGGCGGGCGGCGGCCTGTTCGAGACGGGCGCCGGCGGTTCCGCGCCGAAGCACGTCCAGCAGCTGGTCAAGGAGAACTACCTGCGCTGGGACTCCCTCGGCGAGTTCTTCGCCCTGGTGCCGTCCTTCGAGCAGTACGCCGACTTCACCGGCAACGCCCGCGCCAAGGTCCTCGCCGACACCCTCGACCGGGCCACGGCGACCTTCCTCAACGAGGACAAGTCCCCGACCCGTCGCGTCGGCGGCATCGACAACCGCGGCAGCCACTTCTACCTGTCCCTGTACTGGGCGCAGGAGCTGGCCGCCCAGACCGACGACGCCGACCTGGCCAAGGCGTTCGCGCCGTTCGCCGAGTCGCTCGCCGCCAACGAGCAGCAGATCGTCGACGAGCTGCTCGCCGTCCAGGGCTCCCCGGCCGACATCGGCGGCTACTACCAGCCCGAGAAGGCCAAGGCGGACGCGGTCATGCGCCCGTCGGCCACCTGGAACGCGGCCCTCGCGGCCCTCTAGGCCCGCCCGGCCCTCCGGGCCGCCTCGTTACGGTCTCCGCCCCGGCAGGCACGCCGCCCGCCGGGGCGGAGCCGTGTCCGGCCCCGGCACGCTGTCTGGATTCCGGTGGCCTCCGGCCTGGTCAGCGGTCGGTGGGGGCGTCCCCGCGGAACGCCCCGGCCACCACGGGGACCAGCTGCCGCTCGATCCGCTCGGCGGGCATGGCGGCCAGCTCGGCGCCGATGGGTGCCAGGGCGAGCCAGTTCAGCAGGCCGGCCGCACATCGCGTACGGAAGATCAGTTCCTGCTCGTCGATCCCGGGAAGGTTGGCCGTCAGCACCCGGAGTGCCTCCCGGCGACTCCGGTCGAACTTTCCGGTCAGCCGCTCCCACCCCTCGGGCGGATCGATGCCGACGCGCGCCACGGTCCGCATCATGGCCAGCTCCTGTCCACCGGCCGCCAGCGCGCGCATCATCGGCCGGGCGAAGGCCGCCGCCAGGTCCTGGAGCGTCGAGGCGGGGCCGAGCGGACCCAGTGCCAGGATCTGCGCGTCCAGATACTGTTCCAGCGCGTGCTCTATCGCGGAGTTGCACAACGCCTTCAGCGACCCGAAGTGGTAACTCACGGCGGCGACGTTGGCCCCGGCGCGTTCCGTGATCTCGCGGAGTGTCACGCCCTCCTGGCCTCGTTGCGCGAGCAACTCAAGGGCGGCCGTCTGCAGGCCTTCCCGCGTGCGCTGACCGGCCTCGCGGCGCAGGTCCGTCTTTTCCGCCCGTGTCATGGAATGTAATCAAGCATACGCTTGAGTACATTGTCAACACCTACCCCCTCCATGACAACACCCACCCCCTCCACGACCGCGCCGACTGTGCGGTCAATGAAATCAAACAGTCGCTTGACAGCTCCCACGGCCGTTCATAAGGTTAAGCGAGCGTTTGAATTACTAACGGCGCACAAGAGCCGACCTGGAGGAACCCGACATGAAGCTGCTCAGCCGTAAGTCGATCACCGCCGCGACCGCGGTGGCTGTCCTGAGTGGTCTGTCCATCGCCGCAGTGCCGTCACAGGCCGCAAGCCCCGCCCATGGGAGCGCGGCGGCCCACAGCAGTACGGGGGTCCCGGACCTGACTCCCAGCCAGCTGGCGAAGCTGCCGCTCACCAACCGCCACCTCACCCGGCACGAGCGGCAGAACCTCGCGGTCGTCCTGCGCGACTACCAGGTGGCGGAGGGCAACAGCATCGACGTCAAGACGTTCGTCGACAGCTTCACCAAGGACGGCGTCTTCAACGACATGGTCCCCGGCGTGGCCTATCGGGGTAAGGCGCTCGGCGACGTGCTGCCCTACATGGCCAACCTCTTCCCCGACGTCCACCGCGAACTCAAGAAGATCACCGTGAACGGCGACGTGATCAGCATCGAGCTGGCCATCCAGGGCACGTTCGAGGGACCGCTGCAGTCGCCGGCGGGCACCGTCAAGCCGAACGGCGCGAAGATAGACGTGCCGACCGCCGACTTCTGGTACCTGCACGACGGCAAGGTCGAGAAGTTCAACTGCTTCGTCGGGTACTCGACCATGTACCAGCAGATGGGCGTGAACTGGGACTGGGCCTCGGCCGTCGACAAGCACTGAGCGACTCCCCGGCGGGTGGGGGGGGGGGCGCGGGGCCGGGCCCCCCCCCCCCCCCCCCAGACCACAGCCA